>NZ_JMQC01000008.1:1063500-1418000 GCF_000746925.1 Bacillus clarus | reverse complement strand
GATGCTGACAAATTAAAAGAGCAAATGAAAGAAGATGCACAAAAACGTGTAAGAATCAATCTTGTTCTTGAAGCTATCATTGAAGCTGAAAACATCGAAGTTACTGAAGAAGAAGTAACTGCAGAAGTTGAAAAAATGGCTGAAATGTACGGTATGCCAGTAGACGCTATCAAGCAAGCTCTTGGAAGCACAGAAGCTCTAGCTGAAGATCTTAAAGTTCGTAAAGCTGTAGACTTCTTAGTAGACAACAGCAAAGCTGCATAATAAAATAACAAGGCACGATTTTAATCGTGCCTTGTTTTATAAATATAGATATAAATATATTTATAAAACTTTTTCGATGAAGAAGGAAAAGATCCTTTAAAAGTCGAATATACATATTTCAAAAGTTTTAAAAACTTTTTATTTGTACATAACTAGTCATATTATTTGTATTTCTAGCCACGTAGTGACATAATATGTATTTACATACGATACATTTATCGTGTACATACGAAGGCAAGATATTAGCACTTTGTAAGGGGTGTGAAAATATGTTTAAATTTAATGATGAAAAAGGGCAATTGAAATGTTCTTTCTGTGGTAAAACACAAACGCAAGTTCGAAAGCTAGTTGCTGGTCCAGGTGTTTACATTTGTGATGAGTGTATCGAGCTTTGTACTGAAATTGTACAAGAGGAGCTTGCGAAAGACGAAGAAGTAGAATTCAAAGATGTACCGAAACCGGTAGAAATTCGTGAAATCTTAGATGAGTATGTCATTGGACAAGATAATGCGAAGAAAGCACTAGCGGTAGCGGTATATAACCATTACAAACGCATCAATTCTAACAGCAAAATTGATGATGTAGAATTGGCGAAGAGTAATATCGCACTTATCGGGCCGACAGGTAGTGGTAAAACACTATTGGCACAAACGTTAGCGCGTATTTTAAATGTTCCATTTGCAATCGCGGATGCAACATCTTTAACAGAAGCTGGATATGTTGGGGAAGATGTAGAAAACATCTTACTAAAGCTAATTCAAGCAGCTGATTACGATGTAGAGAAAGCGGAAAAAGGAATCATTTATATTGATGAGATTGATAAAGTAGCACGTAAGTCAGAAAATCCATCAATTACACGTGATGTATCTGGTGAAGGTGTACAGCAGGCACTTCTGAAAATTTTAGAAGGTACTGTAGCGAGCGTTCCACCTCAAGGTGGTCGTAAACATCCTCATCAAGAGTTTATTCAAATTGATACAACGAACATCTTATTCATTTGTGGTGGAGCGTTTGATGGCATCGAGCCAATTATTAAACGTCGCCTTGGTGAAAAAGTAATTGGATTTGGTTCAGAGAAGAAAAATGCTGACGTAAATGAGAAGCATGTTTTATCTCACGTACTACCAGAAGATCTTTTAAGATTTGGTTTAATTCCAGAGTTTATCGGTCGTCTTCCAGTTATTGCAAACCTAGAACCACTTGATGAAGATGCTCTTGTTGATATTTTAACGAAACCGAAAAATGCACTTGTTAAGCAATTCCAAAAATTATTGGAGCTTGACGATGTTGAGTTGGAGTTTGAAGAAGGCGCATTGATTGAAATTGCGAAAAAAGCGATTGAACGTAAAACAGGTGCTCGTGGACTTCGTTCTATCATTGAAGGCTTAATGCTTGAAGTAATGTTCGAACTTCCATCTCGCAAAGATATCGAGAAGTGTATTCTTACAAAAGAAGCAGTAGCGGATGATGCACCGCCAAAATTGGTGTTGCAAGACGGTACTGTACTTGATACAAAAACATCTGCATAATGCAAAAGAGAAACAGCAATTTTTATAATTGCTGTTTTTCTTTATGTTTAGCACCTTTCCTCCGCGGAAATACTAAATGGTAAAACATAGCGGGAGGAAATGAATTATGAGCTGGACAAATATATTTCTACTTGTTCAACTTGTTTTTGGTGTCATTGTCGGATTATATTTCTGGCATTTGCTCCGAAACCAGCGAACACAAAAAGTTTCAATCGATCGAGAATCAAAAAAAGAATTGGAGCAACTTCGTAAAATGCGTGAAATCTCTTTGACAGAGCCGCTTGCAGAAAAGGTACGCCCTACATCCTTTTTAGACATTGTAGGCCAGGAGGATGGGATTAAGTCGTTAAAGGCAGCGCTTTGTGGTCCGAATCCGCAGCATGTCATTATATATGGCCCTCCAGGTGTCGGGAAGACAGCGGCAGCGCGTCTTGTATTAGAAGAAGCGAAGAGAAATCCGAAATCTCCATTCCGTGTTAACGCAACGTTTATTGAACTTGATGCCACAACCGCTCGCTTCGATGAGCGTGGTATTGCAGACCCTTTAATTGGTTCGGTACATGATCCGATATATCAAGGGGCAGGTGCGATGGGACAAGCGGGAATTCCGCAACCGAAAAAAGGTGCTGTAACAGATGCGCATGGTGGCGTTTTGTTTATTGATGAAATTGGTGAGCTGCATCCGATTCAAATGAATAAAATGTTAAAAGTGCTAGAAGATCGAAAAGTATTTTTGGAAAGTGCTTACTATAGTGAAGAGAATTCCATGATTCCGACATACATACATGATATTTTTCAAAAAGGCTTACCAGCAGATTTTCGTTTAGTTGGAGCGACGACGCGTTCTCCAGAAGAAATTCCTCCTGCAATTCGATCGCGTTGTTTAGAGGTTTTCTTCCGTGAGTTAGATACTGAAGAAATTCAAAGAGTAGCGAAGAACGCAGCTGAAAAAGTACAAATGGAGATTGGTAATCAAGGTATTGAAATAATTGGCATGTATGCAAGAAATGGCCGAGAAGCCATTAACCTTGTGCAAATTTCCGCTGGTATGGCAATTAATGAAGGACGTTCTTTCATTAAAGATGAGGATATTGAATGGGTTGTCCATTCTAGTCAACTTACGCCAAAGTACGAAAAGCGTATTTATCCGATTCCGAGAATTGGTCTTGTAAACGGGCTTGCTGTATACGGGCCAAATACAGGTGCATTATTAGAAATAGAAGTAACGGCTATCCCTGCTAAAGATAAAGGGTCAGTAAATGTTACTGGAATTGTAGAAGAAGAAAGTATTGGAAGTCAAACAAAATCAATTCGTCGCAAAAGTATGGCGAAAGGTTCTGTTGATAATGTGTTAACTGTACTTCGCTCCTTAGATTTATTACCGGAGGGCTATGATTTACATATCAATTTCCCAGGAGGTATTCCAATTGATGGTCCTTCAGCGGGAATTGCGATGGCAACAGGTGTGTATTCAGCTATACATCGTACTTATGTAAATAATGAAATAGCGATGACGGGTGAAATAAGCATTCATGGAGAAGTAAAGCCAGTTGGTGGTGTATATGCAAAGGTGAAAGCTGCGAAAAAAGCTGGGGCTAAAAAAGTCCTTATTCCTGCTGAAAACATGCAACCATTTTTGTATACAATTAAGGGGATTGAAATCATTCCTGTACGTAAACTGAAAGAAGTGTTTGAATTAACATTTGTGCAGGAGAATATACAGCGTGAGATTGATGTGCATCGTAAGTTAGATGGAAATGATGCGCAATCAATGTGAAATTGAGGGAGAATTTCAGCTTTGATTTTCACGTAGCAAGTCTGAAATAGAATATAATAACATTTGCCAGACTTCGTTTAAGTTTGTATGCTTAAACGAAGTCCTTTTTTCTTTTATTTAAGAAGAAAAAAGGGGGGATTTACAGGTGCGAAGAATCTCTGCAATTGCATCTAGGTGTATTGTAATATAAAATAGTTGAACAGGAGTTTAATTTATAATGGAGGTGCTATGTCTAGTATGAATACGAACGAAAGAATCTTGCCCCTCCTACCATTAAGAGGCGTTCTCGTATATCCAACGATGGTTCTGCATCTTGATGTAGGACGTGATAAATCGATACAAGCACTAGAACAAGCAGCAATGGATGAAAATATCATCTTTTTAGCGATGCAAAAAGAAATGAATATCGATGATCCGAAAGAAGATGACATATATAGTGTAGGTACAGTGGCGAAAGTGAAGCAAATGTTAAAATTGCCGAACGGTACGCTTCGTGTCCTTGTAGAAGGTTTACATAGAGCAGAAGTAGTAGATTTTATCGAAGAAGAAAACGTAGTACAAGTTTCTATTCGAACGGTAACTGAGCAAGAAGAGGATGATCTAGAAGAAAAGGCTCTTATGCGCACGTTACTGGAGCATTTCGAACAATACATTAAAGTTTCGAAAAAAATTTCAAACGAAACATTTGCAACAGTAGCTGATGTAGAAGAACCAGGTAGACTAGCTGATTTAATTGCTTCTCATTTACCAATTAAAACGAAACAAAAGCAGGAAATTTTAGAGATTGTATCTGTAAAAGAAAGATTACATACACTCATTTCTATTATTCAAGATGAACAAGAGTTACTTAGCTTAGAAAAGAAAATTGGACAAAAAGTGAAACGTTCAATGGAGCGCACGCAAAAAGAATATTTCTTACGTGAGCAAATGAAGGCAATTCAAACAGAACTTGGGGATAAAGAAGGTAAGGGCGGCGAAGTGGAAGAGCTTCGTGAGAAAATTGAACAAGCAGGAATGCCTGAAGAAACAACGAAGGCTGCGCTGAAAGAACTAGATCGTTATGAAAAGTTACCAGCAAGCTCTGCAGAGAGCGGTGTAATTCGCAATTATATTGATTGGCTATTAGCACTTCCGTGGACAGAAGCAACAGAGGATATGATTGACCTCGCTCATTCAGAAGAAATTTTAAATAAAGATCATTACGGTCTTGAAAAAGTGAAAGAGCGTGTACTTGAATATTTAGCTGTACAGAAGTTAACGAATTCATTAAAAGGACCAATTCTTTGTCTAGTAGGACCGCCTGGGGTCGGGAAAACTTCTTTAGCGCGTTCTATTGCAACATCGTTAAATCGTAATTTTGTACGTGTTTCTCTTGGTGGTGTTCGTGATGAATCTGAAATTCGTGGTCATCGTCGTACATACGTTGGAGCAATGCCGGGTCGAATCATTCAAGGGATGAAAAAGGCAAAAACGATCAATCCAGTCTTTTTATTAGATGAGATTGATAAAATGTCTAATGATTTCCGTGGTGATCCATCGGCGGCATTACTTGAAGTGTTAGATCCAGAACAAAACCATAACTTCAGTGATCATTACATTGAAGAACCATATGATTTATCGAAAGTTATGTTTGTAGCAACTGCTAATACACTTTCAAGTATTCCAGGCCCATTACTTGATCGTATGGAAATCATTTCGATTGCTGGGTATACAGAACTTGAAAAGGTGCATATTGCTCGTGAGCATTTGTTACCGAAGCAATTAAAAGAGCACGGCTTACGAAAAGGTAACTTGCAAGTGCGTGATGAAGCGCTTCTTGAAATTATTCGTTATTATACGCGTGAGGCTGGTGTTCGTACGTTAGAGCGTCAAATTGCAAAGGTTTGCCGTAAAGCAGCAAAAATTATCGTTACAGCAGAACGTAAGCGTGTTGTAGTAACTGATAAGAATATTGTTGATTTACTTGGTAAGCACATATTCCGTTATGGGCAAGCTGAAAAGACAGACCAAGTCGGCATGGCGACAGGATTAGCATATACAGCAGCTGGTGGTGATACACTTGCAATTGAAGTGTCGGTATCGCCAGGTAAAGGGAAATTGATTTTAACAGGAAAACTTGGGGATGTTATGAAAGAGTCCGCGCAAGCAGCTTTTAGCTATATTCGTTCTCGTGCTGAAGAGCTTCATATTGATCCGAATTTCCATGAAAAGAATGATATCCATATTCACGTTCCAGAAGGAGCGGTTCCAAAAGATGGACCATCAGCAGGTATTACGATGGCAACAGCGCTTATTTCTGCATTAACAGGTATACCTGTTAGTAAAGAAGTAGGAATGACGGGTGAAATTACACTTCGTGGTCGCGTATTACCAATCGGTGGTTTGAAAGAAAAAACATTAAGTGCTCACCGTGCAGGCTTAACAAAAATTATTTTGCCAGCAGAGAACGAGAAAGATTTAGATGATATTCCAGAAAGCGTAAAAGAAAACCTTACGTTTGTGCTTGCATCTCATTTAGACGAAGTATTGGAGCACGCATTAGTAGGAGTGAAACAATGAAAGTAACAAAAGCAGATATTGTAATTAGTGCTGTTAAACCAGAACAATATCCAGACAGTGATTTACCAGAAATTGCATTAGCAGGTCGTTCTAATGTTGGAAAGTCTTCCTTTATTAATAAAATTTTAAATCGTAAAAAGTTAGTACGTATTTCTTCTAAACCAGGAAAAACGCAAACGCTGAACTTTTTCTTAATCAATGAAATGATGCATTTTGTTGACGTTCCAGGTTATGGATATGCGAAAGTATCTAAAACGGAGCGCGCAGCATGGGGCAGAATGATTGAAACGTACTTTACAACACGTGAGCAATTAGACGCCGCTGTATTAGTAGTTGATTTACGTCACCAACCAACAAGCGATGATGTGATGATGTATGATTTCTTAAAGCATTATGAAATCCCAACAATTATTATTGCGACGAAAGCCGATAAAATTCCGAAAGGGAAATGGCAAAAGCATTTAAAAGTTGTAAGAGAAACGCTTGCTGTTGAAATTGGCGATGAAATCGTTCTATTCTCTTCTGAAACAGGACTTGGAAAAGAAGAGGCGTGGAAAGCAATTCATAAATTTACAAAAACAAAAAACGCGTGACGAATGTCGCGCGTTTTTTTCTTTATATACACTTTTAGCGTACGTTTAATGTTACTTCAATATTCCCTCGTGTTGCTTTAGAGTACGGACACACACCGTGAGCGGCTGCTACAAGTTCTTGTGCTTCGGTATGAGAAACGCCAGCGACATGTACATCAAGTACAGCAGATAGTCCGAAACCACCATCTGTATCCTTTCCGATAGAAACGTGAGCAGTTACTTCTGTACTTTCCACTTTCACACGTTTTGTACGAATGACAAGTTGTAATGCACTATCAAAACAAGCGGCATAACCAGCGGCAAATAGTTGCTCAGGATTTGTTGCCTCTCCACCTGCACCACCTAGTGCTTTTGGCATTTTTACATCAAGGTTTAATATCCCATCTTCTGAAACTACTTTTCCGTTTCTTCCACCTGTGGCAGTTACTGATGCAGTAT
The DNA here is from genome assembly GCF_000746925.1 of Bacillus clarus. Taxonomy (GTDB): domain Bacteria; phylum Bacillota; class Bacilli; order Bacillales; family Bacillaceae_G; genus Bacillus_A; species Bacillus_A clarus. The sequence goes on along the minus strand of NZ_JMQC01000008.1, from coordinate 1,410,840 downwards.
ATAATTTATCCATGTTTATTCCCCTTTTCTATCATTAATTGTTTTCATTGTTTCAATTAATTTATTTAACTGAATTAATAAGGATCGATATTCTTGTTCTGTAATTCCTAAATTTGTGGCCATCGTATTTGGTAATGAACAAGCCTTTTCTTTTAAATCGTATCCTTGTTCTGTTAATTTAATACAAACTTTCCGTTCGTCTTCTTGTGAACGAACACGTTTTACAAGTTGTAATGATTCCATCCGTTTTAACATAGGAGTTAAAGTGCCGGAATCTAAAAATAGGCGTTCTCCGATTTCTTTTACAGTTAGACCATCTTGCTCCCATAGCACCAATAACGTAATGTACTGAGGATAAGTAATGCCCATCTCCTCTAAGTGAGGTCGATAAAAACGAGTGACCTCTCTCGAGCAAGCGTAAATAGAGAAACAGAGCTGATTATCTAGATGTAAAGGATTGTCTTTCATGAGCATCTCCTTTCTATATTTGATTGTACACAATTTAATTTTGTAAAATCAATATAACGGAAAAGAAATACAATGTCAAACACATTGCATTGAGAAAGAATCAGCTACATTTTGGAACAATCATACATATTTTCCTTCATGATGAAAGAAGATAGAAAAGATAATGGTATAATTCATATGGAATAGTTTCCATCACTTGATTATGAGGACTTTTTTTGGTAACGTACAAAGAGAGTTATTATTTTATAATCATTATAAAGTAGAGAATTATTTCATAAGGTTTACTGAATCTCCTACCCTACATATGGAGAATAAATAAAAAAATAATTTGTTGTTCACACGATTGTAAGATTCATAAAAGGAAAGTTGTATTATGATAGTAGATAAAGTGATAAAACGGGTGAAGGGGGACATGCTGCGTGCATATTCTTGTTGTTAGTGTAAATTATCGAACAGCCCCTGTAGAATTTCGTGAGAAACTCACATTTCAGGCAGCAGAGTTAGAGCAGGCAATGACAACATTACAAAGCCAAAAGAGCGTGCTAGAAAATGTCATTGTATCAACGTGCAATCGCACGGAGATTTATGCTGTCGTCGATCAATTACACACGGGACGGTATTACATTAAGAAATTTTTAGCTGATTGGTTTCAGCTCCAGATAGAAGAAGTTGCACCATATTTGTCTATTTTTGAGCAAGATGGCGCAATTGATCATTTATTCCGTGTAACGTGCGGATTAGATTCCATGGTTGTCGGAGAAACACAAATTTTAGGTCAAATTAAAGATAGTTTTTTAGAAGCACAACAAGTAAAAGCGACGGGCACGATTTTTAATGAATTGTTTAAGCAAGTGATTACGTTAGCAAAGCGTGCGCATTCTGAAACAACAATTGGTGAAAATGCGATGTCTGTTAGTTATGCTGCGGTGGAGCTCGGAAAGAAAATTTTCGGAGATTTAACAGATTGCCGCGTATTAATTCTTGGTGCTGGTAAAATGGGCGAACTCGCATTGCAAAACTTATACGGAAGTGGCGCTCGTAAAGTTACAGTCATGAATAGAACGCTTACGAAAGCAGAAACAATGGCTGAGAAATATATGGGACATGCGAAGCCTCTAAGTGAATTGCAATGTGCATTATTAGAAGCAGATATTTTAATTAGTTCAACTGGTGCATCTGAGTATGTTATTACGAAAGAGATGATGACAAAGGTAGAAAAGATGCGCTGTGGTCGTCCTTTATTTATGGTTGATATTGCAGTACCACGTGATATCGATCCAGCGATTGATGAGTTAGAAGGTTCTTTCTTATATGACATTGATGATTTGCAAGGTGTAGTGGAAGCGAACCTTGCTGAGCGTTTAAAAGAAGCAGCGAAAATTCAATTTATGATTGAAGAGGAAATCGTTCTATTTAAAACGTGGTTAAGTACGCTTGGTGTTGTTCCATTAATATCAGCTCTTCGTGATAAGGCACTTGCCATTCAAAGTGATACGATGCAAAGTCTTGAACGGAAAATCCCAACACTTAGTGATCGTGAGAAGAAAGTAATTAGTAAGCATACGAAAAGTATTATTAATCAATTATTAAAAGACCCAATTTTAGTAGCCAAGGAATTAGCTGCTGAAGATGGAGCGGCAGAAAAACTTGCTTTATTCGCGAAAATTTTTGATTTAGAAGTAGAAGAAGCCGCGGGAGATACGGAAGAATTAGAACATAAAAGAGTGTGGACACCATCCGTTCCATCTTTATAAATTGGAAGGATGATCGGATGAGTTTTTTAAATAATAGTATTATTTACCATATCGCAATTATTTTATATGCTTGTAGCATTAGTTTATATTTTATAGATTATTTCCAAAGTAACCGAAAGGCGAACCGATTTGCTTTTTGGTTACTTTCAATTGTATGGGTGTTGCAGTCTGTTTTTATGCTAATAAGGGCTACGGAATCAGAAACGAATCCCATATTAACTTTATTGTCGGGAATTTATTTTTATGTATGGTTATTAATTACGATGTCATTAGTAATCAATCGATTTATGCGTATTGACTTTTTAGTCTTTTTTACAAATGTCGTTGCTTTTGGCGTAAGCGCTTTTTCTATTTTTACTCCGCTTGGAAAGATGTCGCCAGTACTTGCTGAGCAATTGGTTTCGGAGCTCGTGTATGTGCATGTTGGTATGGCGATTATTTCTTACGCAGCGTTTACTGTATCGTTTATATTTTCTGTTATGTACTTGCTACAATATCGATTGTTAAAAAAGAAAAAGTGGAATGCAAGATTAAGAAGGTTAGGGAATTTACCGAAGCTTGAATCTATGTCTTACGGATTAAATTTATTTTCCGTTCCATTTTTTTTATTAGCTATTTTACTTGGGTGTATATGGGGGTATACGAAACTAGATAATTTCCATTGGTATGACACGAAAGTAATTGGGTCTTTTGTCGTTTTATTTGTATATTGTGTGGGCTTATATTTACGAGCGTCAGATTTATTACAAGGAAAAAAGATTGTGCAGTGGAACATTGGTGCGTTTCTAGTCATGCTAGTAAACATTTTTCTATTAAGCAGTTTATCCAACTTCCACTTTTGGTATTTATAATGAGGAGAGAAAATTATGCGCAAAATTATTGTAGGTTCACGAAAGAGTAAGTTAGCATTAACACAAACAAATTGGTTTATTGATCAGTTAAAAACGCTCGGCTTACCATATGAATTTGAAGTGAAAGAAATTGTCACAAAAGGTGACGTTATTTTAGATGTCACTCTTTCAAAAGTGGGCGGAAAAGGCTTATTTGTAAAAGAAATCGAGCATGCATTACTTACGAAAGAGATTGATATGGCTGTACATAGTATGAAAGATATGCCAGCTGTACTTCCGGATGGATTAACGATTGGTTGTATACCGAAACGTGTGGATCCTCGTGATGCGTTCATTTCTAAAAATGGGGAATCATTTGAAGAATTAGCTGAAGGTGCAATTCTGGGGACGAGTAGTTTAAGACGTAGCGCACAACTATTAGCAGTTAGACCTGACTTACAAGTAAAATGGATTCGTGGAAATATCGACACGCGATTATGTAAGTTAAAAGAAGAAGACTACGACGCAATCATTTTAGCAACAGCTGGTTTGCAAAGAATGGGATGGGATAATGATGTCATTACAGAACATTTAGATGAAACATTATGTGTGCCAGCTGTAGGACAAGGTGCATTAGCAATTGAATGCCGTGAAGATGACAAAGATTTATTAGAGTTGTTATCACATATGAATGATGCAGTAACAGAGCGAACAGTGGCAGCTGAACGAGTATTCCTTCATAAACTTGAAGGTGGATGCCAAGTTCCAATCGCTGGATATGCAACGCTTCAAGAAAATGAAGAAATTGAGTTAACAGCTCTTGTTGGTTCTATGGACGGTTCCATTCTATTAAAGGAGACAGTAATAGGAACTGATTCGGAACAAGTTGGACTAGAAGCTGCTGATCGTTTAATTAAACAAGGTGCAAAAGAGCTCATTCTTGCTGCAAATAAGGAGCAACAATAAATATGGATGCTCTTGCTGGTAAAACAGTATTGATTACACGAGCACAGCATCAAGCGAGGCAAATGAGTGTAGCAGTGAAAAAAAAGAGCGGAATTCCATTGGAAATTCCGCTTTTGCGTATGGAAGCTATGTCCCAGGAAAAGATTCAACGTATAGCTGGGCAACTGCATATGTATGACTGGGTTATTTTTACGAGTAAAAATGGTGTAAGCTTTTTTTTAGATAGTTTACGAAAGAGAATACCATCAACTGTTCACATCGCTGCCGTAGGCGTGAAAACGAAAATGGAGTTAGAAAAGAGAGGCTATCAAGTTCACTTTGTTCCAACATCATTTGTTGCCGAAACGTTTGCAGAAGAGTTTGTAAAAGAATTAAGTGGCAAAGAGCGCATTTTATTTCCGAAAGGGAACTTAGCAAGAGACGTAATCCCAGTAAGACTTCAGGAGCTTGGTGTGCTTTTAGATGAGCTCATCGTATATAATACGAAAATAAATGTTGAGAAAAAAGAGGAGCTTATAGCGGCGTTGAAGTTAGGGGAAGTAAATATTATTACATTTACGAGTCCTTCTACAGTTGTCAGCTTCATTCATTTGCTCGAGGGTACAAACTGGAGAGAATGGACAAAAAAATGTACAATTGCTTGTATAGGGCCGATCACGGAAAAAGAAGCAAGATGCCATTTTCCTAATGTTATTGTGCCAGAGAAATATACAGTGGAATCGTTAATACAGTGCATTTGTGAATCTATTTTACATGCATAATCAAAATAAAAGAATGGGGATAGAAATCTATGAATTCTTTACAATTTAACCGTCATCGTCGTTTAAGACAAAGCGGAGGCATGCGTGCGCTTGTACGTGAAACATTTTTACATACAGAAGATTTTATTTACCCTATTTTTGTATTAGAAGGAGAAAATGTTCGTAACGAGGTCCCTTCTATGCCAGATGTATATCAAATCTCCTTAGATTTATTGCAAGCTGAAATGCAAGAAGTTGTTGATTTAGGTATTCGTTCTGTTATTGTATTTGGTTTGCCTGCTGAAAAGGATGAAGTTGGGTCTTCGGCATATTGTGAACATGGCATTGTACAACGTGCAATTAAACAAATTAAAGAAGCGTTCCCTCAGTTAGTAGTAGTTGCAGATACATGTTTATGCCAATATACAAGTCATGGGCATTGCGGTGTTATTGAAGATGGCGTTATTTTAAATGACGAGTCTCTTGAAGTTCTTGCAAAAACAGCTGTAAGTCAAGCGAAAGCAGGAGCGGATATTATTGCACCATCTAACATGATGGACGGATTTGTAACAGCAATTCGTCATGCGTTAGATGAGAATGGTTTTGCGCACGTACCAGTTATGTCGTACGCTGTGAAATATTCATCAGCATTTTACGGACCGTTCCGTGATGCAGCACACGGCGCACCACAGTTTGGTGATCGTAAAACATATCAAATGGACCCAGCGAACCGTATGGAAGCATTCCGTGAAGCAGAATCAGATGTAATGGAAGGGGCGGACTTCTTAATTGTAAAACCAGCTCTTTCTTACTTAGATATCGTTCGCGACATGAAAAATAACTTTAACTTACCAGTTGTTGCTTATAACGTGAGTGGAGAATATTCTATGATTAAGGCTGCAGCACAAAACGGCTGGATTAATGAAAAAGAAGTTGTACTTGAAAAATTATTAAGCATGAAGCGTGCGGGAGCAGATTTAATTATTACGTACCATGCGAAAGACGCAGCGAAATGGTTACAAGAAGGGGGCGCACAATAATGAAAAAGTTTGATAAATCAATCGCAGCATTTGAAGAGGCACAAAATTTAATGCCTGGAGGCGTAAATAGTCCTGTTCGTGCTTTTAAGTCTGTTGGTATGAATCCGTTGTTTATGGAGCGAGGAAAGGGCTCTAAAGTATATGATATCGATGGAAATGAGTACATCGATTACGTATTATCATGGGGACCTTTAATTCATGGTCATGCGAATGATCGTGTTGTTGAAGCGTTAAAAGCTGTTGCTGAAAAAGGCACAAGCTTTGGTGCGCCAACAGAAATTGAAAATAAATTAGCACAGCTTGTTATTGAGCGTGTACCATCGATTGAGATTGTGCGTATGGTTAACTCTGGAACAGAGGCGACGATGAGTGCCTTGCGTTTAGCGCGTGGTTATACAGGGCGTAATAAAATTTTAAAATTTATCGGTTGTTACCACGGACATGGTGATTCATTATTAATTAAAGCTGGTTCTGGTGTGGCGACACTAGGTTTACCAGATAGCCCTGGCGTACCAGAAGGTGTAGCGAAAAATACGATTACAGTAGCTTATAACGATTTAGAAAGCGTGAAATATGCTTTTGAACAATTCGGTGATGATATTGCTTGTGTAATTGTAGAACCAGTAGCAGGAAATATGGGTGTTGTTCCACCACAACCAGGATTTTTAGAAGGACTTCGCGAAGTGACAGAGCAAAATGGTGCACTGCTTATTTTTGATGAAGTAATGACAGGCTTCCGCGTTGCTTACAATTGTGGACAAGGCTATTACGGTGTAACACCTGATTTAACTTGTCTAGGAAAAGTAATCGGTGGTGGTTTACCGGTAGGTGCATATGGTGGTAAAGCGGAAATTATGCGTCAAGTTGCACCGAGTGGACCGATTTATCAAGCAGGAACATTATCAGGTAACCCACTTGCAATGGCAGCAGGTTATGAAACGTTAGTGCAATTAACACCAGAATGCTATGAAGAGTTTGAGCGTAAAGCAGAAATGTTAGAGGCTGGACTGCGTAAAGCTGCTGAAAAACATGGTATCCCGCACCATATTAATCGTGCAGGCTCTATGATTGGTATTTTCTTCACAGATGAGCCAGTTATTAATTACGATGTAGCGAAATCTTCAAACCTAGAATTCTTTGCGGCTTACTACCGTGAAATGGTAGAACAAGGTGTATTTTTACCACCTTCTCAATTTGAAGGTTTATTCTTATCGACAGCACATAGTGATGCAGATATTGAAGCGACGATTGCAGCAGCAGAAATTGCAATATCTAAATTAAAAGCATAATTTCTTTAGGGAAAATCGCTCTCCATAAGGGGAGCGATTTTTTTTATTCATAAAGTCGCTTTCATACACATAAACCTGTAATGACATACAGTTTGGGAGGGGGAAAAGAAGTGGCGACAGATCATTCATTACGTTTTTCGTTAAAAGAATCGGTTTGGTTCCAAAAAGGACAGGAAGTCGAAGAACTTTTGTCAATTTCGTTAGACCCAGACGTTGAGATAGAAGAGCTTGATCATGAAGTAATTGTGAGAGGGCAATTAGATTTAACGGGAGAATATGTTGCGAGGCAAGATGATTCTGCATATTCGTTAAGAGACCTATCTCCAGCGAAATCAATTGATTATGTAGAGACGAGAGAAGATGGGGTAAACGAACTTGTTCATTCCTTTCCACTCGAAATATCGATTCCGAGAAATCGAGTGAAGTTAATTGAGGAATTGTATGTATCAATTGAGGAGTTTGATTATGAACTGAAAGAAAACGGCTGTTTACAACTATTAGCTGATATATCGATTTCAGGCTTATGTGATGAAGAAAGAATAGAGGATGAAGAGGAAGAATTGGCGTATGCTGAAGTAGAAAGGGAAGAAATCACAGCTGCACCTGATGAAAAAGAACCTGTATCATATGAAGAAGAACCCGTTTATAAAGAAAATGATGGATGGGAAGATTATGCGTTTGAACCGTTTCAGCTAGAGGAACGGAAAGAGCAAGAGCCAGAAGAAGAGGAAATAGAAGAGTACGAAAGTGTTGCGCGAGAAGAACAACAAGAACACGAAGTTACACCTCAGTTTGAGTTGTTTGGACGGAAAGATTTCAAGAAGGAAAAAGCAAAAAAACAAGAAGAACAAGAGGAAGAATCGTACTCGCAGCGAGATGAAAACGCACTATATTTAACGAAATTATTTACAAAAGAACCTGAAGAAGAATTTACGAAATTAAGAATGTACTTCGTACAAGAAGGGGATACAATTGAATCAGTTGCAGAACGTTATGAAACGTCTGTACAGCATTTGTATCGTGTTAATCAAACAGAAGATATATATTTAACAACAGGGCAAATTATATATATCCCGGTTTCAAGAGCAAAAGCAAAGTGAGTGAGTTCTTTCACTCACCTCTTTTCTTTTCCTAGCTGCTATGTTTTGAATAAGAAGGGGTCATTCGTATGGATATAGAATTACGAAATCGCTATGAACCCATTGTGAGACAATACCGATTGGATGCCCAGCATATGGAAGAACACGGAAGTGTAATGAAGATTTATACGAATCAAGGTCCGTATGCATTAAAGAAACTACCCGATAAAAGATTAGAGCGGAATAATTTTTTACATCACATTCAATATTTAAAAGAAAAAGGTTTTTCGAATTACGTACCTATCTATCATGCGACGGACGGAAATTATGTTTTGAGTGATGGGACGTATAGTTATTATTTAATGCCTTGGTTAGAGCGTGCGGAAGGAAATGGCGAGGATAATGATCAATATCATAAAATGTTTCAGACGTTAGGAACATTACATCAGAAGACGGTAAAGGAGGAGACTTATACAGAAGAAGATTTAGAAAATCATTATACAAATATATCTGATCGCTGGGAAAAAGATGGAGAAATGCTAGAGGAATTTCTTGTGGAATCTGAGACGAAGTGGTATATGTCTCCTTTTGAATTACAATATTGTACGTATTTTCATCATGTGATGCGGGCACGTGATTTTGCGGCGAAACAATTGAATGAGTGGCATGATGCAATGAAAGAAAAAGAAAAAACACGCATTTCTTTCGTTCATGGAAATGTATCGCTCAATCATTTTTTATTTGATTATGAACGGAACGGGTATTTTATTAGTTTAGAAAAATCGCAGTTTGCTACACCAGTGCAAGATATTGTTGGTTTTTATTCACGATCTTTGAACACATATCCAATTACGCGCAGCGATCGTTTTGAATGGTATCAAATGTATCAAAAGAATTTTCCGTTTACGAAAGAAGAACAACTCCTTATGTTTGCTTATTTGACATATCCGTCTCCGTTTATTCGTCAAATTCAATCTTATACAAGGAAAAAGGAAAGTCGCAATGAAGAGAATGAACTCCGCGGCGTGAAAAGCTTGCAGCAATCTCATTGGCTCGTCAGCAATATAGAATATTTCCTTTCGCAATTACAAGCTGCCCAGCAAGGGAACGGATAAAGAAGATAAGTAGGTGATGTCCTACTTATCTTCTTTATACTTATTCATTAGCAGTAAAATAATGAGAGAAAAGCCGTAGTCTCAAGTTATGAGTCTACGGCTGGACATGTAAGCGGATTGTTGCTACAACAAAGATGAGAAGGATGATGAAATCTAAAAAGGTTGGAAATAGTAAAGTACGGATTCCTTGGAAAATAGTAAGTGGAATTGCAAAATCAGAAAACATCGTTTGTAAATTTCTTACCCATGAGGGAGCAGAAAAGTTGTAGGTGCGTCGATATCGTCGCATAATCATTCCTCCGTATTAGGAAGCGCTCGCCATGCATCCATTTTTTATACAATATGCGGGATAAGTACCCATGGTGCTTGTGCTGTAATTCCCTGCTTTCTTGCATATCGTATTGAAATGTTGGAGAAGCTGATGATGAATAAGAAATAGAATACAATGATTAGAAGTATAAGATGAAAATTATTTTTATCTTGACGAATGTGGTTTCGTTTTTTACACTATTGTATATAATAAATAACAATCATATAAATGCATTGAAGGGGAAGAGTATAACATTAAACGTCTTCAGAGAGGAGAATTAGTAGCTGAGAGATTCTCTAGATAGTCATGTTAGAAGGTAGCCCTGGAGCATCTTTTCTGAACGGAGTCATTCTTATTAGGAAAAGACGGATTTGTCCGTTATCAAATTAAGAGTATAAGCAAATCCTGAATTTGTTTGTAAATAAAGGTGGTACCGCGATGTCCCTCGTCCTTTTTGGATGAGGGGCATTTTTTATTTTAAGGAGGGAAAATAATGTCAAATACGGAAAAGAATTTACCAACTAAATATGATCATATGTCCGTTGAAGAAGGCCGTTATAAATGGTGGCTTGAAGGCAAATATTTTGAAGCAACAGGAGATGAGAAGAAACAACCGTATACAATTGTAATTCCACCTCCAAACGTAACTGGTAAGTTGCACTTAGGTCATGCTTGGGATACAACTCTTCAAGATATTTTAACACGTACAAAGCGTATGCAAGGTTACGATGTATTATGGCTTCCAGGAATGGACCATGCTGGTATCGCAACACAAGCGAAAGTAGAAGGGAAGCTTCGTGAAGAAGGTGTTTCACGTTACGATCTTGGCCGTGAGAAATTCCTTGAAAAAGCATGGGAATGGAAAGAAGAGTATGCTTCTCACATTCGTCAGCAATGGGGAAAAGTTGGTTTAGGATTAGATTATACACGTGAGCGTTTTACATTAGATAAAGGTTTATCTGATGCGGTTAATAAAGTATTCGTTCAATTATACGAAAAAGGCTTAATTTACCGCGGTGAGTATATTATTAACTGGGATCCAGCAACACGCACAGCTCTTTCTGATATTGAAGTAATTCATAAAGAAGTTCAAGGTGCATTCTACCATATGAATTATCCGTTAACAGACGGTTCTGGTCATATTCGTCTTGCGACAACTCGTCCAGAAACAATGCTTGGTGATACAGCAGTAGCAGTTCATCCAGAAGATGATCGTTACAAGCATTTAATCGGAAAAACAGTTACACTGCCAATCGTAGGCCGTGAGATTCCGATTATTGCTGACGAGTACGTAGAGAAAGATTTCGGAACAGGTGTTGTGAAAATTACACCGGCTCACGATCCGAATGACTTTGAAGTAGGTAACCGTCATGACTTACCTCGCATTTTAGTAATGAACGAAGATGGAACGATGAACGAAAAAGCTGGTAAGTATAACGGAATGGATCGTTTCGAATGCCGTAAAGAATTAGTGAAAGACTTACAAGAAGCTGGCGTATTAGTAGAAATCGAGCCTCATATGCATTCAGTAGGTCATAGTGAGCGTAGCGGTGCAGTTGTTGAGCCTTATTTATCAACACAATGGTTCGTAAAAATGGCTCCACTTGCAGAAAAAGCAGTAGAGCTTCAACAAAAAGAAGAAGAAAAAGTAACGTTCGTACCAGAGCGTTTTGAAAACACATACTTACGCTGGATGGAAAACATTCACGACTGGTGTATTTCTCGTCAATTATGGTGGGGACACCGCATTCCAGCTTGGTATCATAAAGAAACTGGTGAAGTATACGTAGGTACTGAAGCGCCAGCGGACATTGAAAACTGGAATCAAGATAATGACGTACTTGATACATGGTTTAGCTCAGCGTTATGGCCATTCTCAACACTTGGCTGGCCAAATGAAGATGCAGCAGACTTTAAAAAGTTCTATTCAACAGATGCTTTAGTAACTGGTTATGATATCATCTTCTTCTGGGTATCTCGTATGATTTTCCAAGGTTTAGAGTTTACAGGAGAGCGTCCATTTAAAGATGTACTAATTCATGGTTTAGTTCGAGATGAGCAAGGACGCAAAATGAGTAAATCACTTGGTAACGGTATTGACCCAATGGATGTTATCGAGAAGTATGGTGCGGATGCAATGCGTTTCTTCTTATCAACAGGAAGTGCACCAGGACAAGATTTACGCTTCAGCATGGAGAAAGTAGAATCTACTTGGAACTTCATTAATAAAATTTGGAATGCATCCCGTTTCGTATTAATGAACATGGATGACATGAAATACGAAGATATTGATTTAACTGGTGAAAAATCAGTTGCAGATAAGTGGATTTTAACACGCTTAAATGAAACGATTGAAAGTGTAACACGTAACATGGATAAATATGAGTTCGGTGAAGCTGGCCGTTCATTATACAATTTCATTTGGGATGATTTCTGTGATTGGTACATTGAAATGGCGAAACTTCCATTATACGGTGAAGATGAAGCAGCTAAGAAAACAACTCGTTCCATTCTAGCATACGTACTAGATCAAACGATGCGTTTACTACACCCATTCATGCCATTCGTAACAGAGAAAATTTGGCAACACTTACCGCATGAAGGCGAATCTATTACAGTAGCTGCATGGCCGACAGTTCGCGAAGATTTACAAGATACAGAAGCGGCTGCAGAAATGCACCTTCTAGTTGATATCATTCGCTCTGTTCGCAACATCCGTGCGGAAGTAAATACGCCAATGAGCAAAAAAGTTCAAATGCAAATTAAAGCAAAAGACGAAGCCGTACTTGCTCAACTTACGAAAAACAGCTCTTACATTGAGCGTTTCTGTAATCCGAGTGAGTTAACAATTAAGACTGATTTACAAGCACCAGAAAAAGCGATGACTGCAATCGTATCGGGTGCAGAGCTATTCTTACCGTTAGCAGATCTTATCAATCTTGATGAAGAGAAAGCGCGCCTTGAAAAAGAACTTGAGAAGTTTGATAAAGAAGTAGAACGTGTACAGAAGAAACTTGCAAACCAAGGATTCGTAGCAAAAGCTCCTGCAGCAGTCATTGAAGGAGAGCGTGCAAAAGAGCAAGATTATCTAGAAAAACGCGAAGCGGTTCGCCAACGTCTAGCTGATCTTCAAAAATAAAAATATTTTTCAGAGACTCACTATATTGGTGAGTCTCTTTTCTTTTCGTATAATGGAGTTAAGAAGGTTGTTTTTTGAAAGGGGAATATATAGGTGATACATACATACGAAGAAGCGATAGGTTGGATTCATAGTAAATTAAAGTTTGGTATTAAACCAGGACTTGAAAGAATGCAATGGATGCTAGAAGAACTTGGAAATCCGGAGCGTCATATAAAGTGTGTTCATCTTGCAGGAACAAACGGAAAAGGCTCAACTTTAACATATATGCGTTATATGTTAGAGGATGCAAAATATAAGGTAGGTACATTTACGTCTCCGTATATTGAAACGTTTAATGAGCGTATTAGTGTAAATGGAACACCGATTGCTGACAAAGAAATTACGGAACTCGTAAATATGGTGAAGCCAGTCGTTGAAAAATTAGACGAAACGAATTTAGGAGAAGCAACGGAGTTTGAAATTATTACAGTTATGGCTATTTGCTATTTTGGTAAAGTGAACTTTTGTGACGTTGTTCTATTTGAAACAGGTCTTGGTGGTCGTTTTGATTCTACAAATGTTATTCACCCAGTTCTTACAATTATTACGAATATCGGTCATGATCATATGCATATTTTAGGAAATACATTAGGAGAAATTGCATATGAAAAAGCAGGGATTATTAAGTCTGGTGTTCCAGTTATTACAGGTGTACAAGATGAAGAAGCACTGCAAGTCATTCAAAGGGTCGCAAAGGAGAAACAGGCAAACCTTTATGAATTTGGCAAGCAGTTTACAGCAGTACATAAACAATCTAATGAAGATGGAGAGCGTTTTGATTTTACTTGTCCTTTCGCCTCATTTGAAGATGTACGTATTTCAATGAAAGGACGTCATCAAGTAGGAAATGCAGCGTTAGCGCTTATGGCGATGATGTATGTTAAAACTTATTTATCATTCTTAATTGATGAGGAGCAAATTCGAACAGGATTAAACGAAGCGTATTGGATTGGACGTTTTGAGAAGCTACAAAGTAAGCCAGATGTCATTATAGATGGTGCTCACAATCCTGAAGGAATCGCCAGCCTTGTGAAAACAGTAGAGGCGCATTATAAAGATAAAAATGTAATAGTTTTATTTACTGCCCTTGGTGATAAACAATTGCATAACATGGTGGGGCAATTAGAAACAATTGCCGATGAAATAATTTTTACGACATTCACATTTGATCGTGCGATTTCTGCTGAAAAACTTGCGTCGTATTCACAGAAAGAATCAAGGGAAGTATTTGAGAATTGGAAAGAAGCAATTGATACGAAGATTGAAATGATAGGAGAAAATGATGTTTTTATCATAACGGGCTCTCTTTATTTCATCTCTGAGGTTAGAAAATATATTTGTAGAACAAAAAACTAGATGGCAGATGCTATCTAGTTTTTTGTTCTACAAATGAAGTCAAATGCATACATATAAGATAACTATATAGGGTAATTTGACGAATCCCTCTGACAAATATCTCGTTTTTTTGTGTAATGAATATGATATGATGCGGACAATGATAAGAGGTGAGGTGTGAGGGTATGGACAAGCAATCACGAACAATCTCGGTTAAGGTAAACGGAACGGAAGCAAAGTATGAAGAGAAGAAGAAAGAAAAAGATGAGTTTGAATGGATGGTAGTCGATAGTGAAAGAACGAAAAATGTAGTTCCATTTCAAAAAACAAAATCATCCGCTATTAAACAATATCGAAAAAAATGGAGTAATGTGTTGATGATTACAGTTGCGACTGCAATCATCATTGGTACAGCGTTTGGGATGGGAATGCTTCATTTATTAACGGGACAAGGGGAAACTGGGCAAGAGACGATAACAACTTCAAGGCAGACGAATGGAGAAGAAAAGAAGCCAGCCGGAACGAAAGAAAAGCAGCAAGAGGAGCAAAAAACGCAACCCCAAGCAGGAGTAGCATTAGCGCCAATTAAGTTATACTTTGTTCAAGGGGGTCTCTATTCGTCTGAAGAAAAAGGACAAACTGCTCTTGAGGAGTGGAAAAATAATGGGGGCATAGCAGCTTTGAAACCGAATGGTGACAAATATGCATTAGTCGTTGGAATTGCTAGCGATGAACAAACTATAGACAAATTAATGGAACAATACAAGAAAGATGGCATATCTGTCTTGAAAAAGAACTGGGAAATTGCAGATAAAGCACAATTAAAAGATGATAAAGAACTTGGCACGTTTTTAACGAAAGTACAGTCCTTATATACTCATTTTGTAAAATATGCATCTAGTGTACAAGCTGGCGGGAAAAGCAATCCAAAAGATGTAGAGTCGATACAAAAGGAATGGAAAACAATTGAAAAGGAAGGAAAGGTCATAAAAAACGAGGATGCAACAAAGCTATATACGTATGCATCAGTAGCGGCGCAAACAATTAAAGAAGGAAAGAATGATAAAGAATCAGTAGCAAAATTAAATCAAGTTCTCATTGATGGCTTGCTTTCCTATGAAAAAATGGTTTCGGAAAAAGCGAAATAATAGGATAATGAAATAAAGAGGGAAGAAGTAGGTGTGCTTCTTTCTTTTCTTTTTGAAATCTAATTTAGATCAAAGTGCTTTCTTTATGGGTAGAATATAAGCGTATATAAAAAAGAATTAATTTCCTGCATGGAAAATGATATTTCTATAATTTGTGGGAAAGATATTCATTTGATACGATGGATTTATATTTTTTTGCTTCATGTAAGAAAGAAGGGAGAACATATGAAAAAACTTATTTTAGCTTCGGGATCACCACGCCGTAAGGAGTTACTTGAATTAGCAAATGTACCGTTTGAAATTGTTGTGAGTGAAATAGAAGAAACGATTGGTGCCTATTCATCACCTTCCGATATTGTAATGTCACTTGCTTTGCAAAAAGCAACTGCTGTAGCGGAAAAACATGGTGATCATGTCGTGCTAGGTGCAGATACAATTGTGACGTATGAGTCGCGTATTCTTGGGAAGCCTGCTGATGAAGAAGAGGCAAAGGGAATGCTCCAATTATTATCAGGGAAAACGCATGAAGTATATACAGGAGTTGCGCTTATCTCAAAAGAAAAAACGGTAACTTTCTATGAACGTACCGAAGTTGCATTTTGGGAGTTAACAGAGGAAGAAATTGATGATTATATTACTTCAAAAGAACCGTTTGATAAAGCTGGAAGTTATGGCATTCAAGGCAAAGGCTCTATCTTCGTTCATCATATTCAAGGAGATTACTACAGTGTAGTAGGCCTACCGATTGCACGTCTTGTTCGTGAGTTAAAACAATTTGATAGTGATGCAACCCATGCGTGAAATTGCATGGGGTTTTCTTTATGGCAAATTGAAGAAGGAGTGAAGATATGAACGGTATTCGTGATGTTTTGAAAGAAGAACAGCCACGGGAGCGTTTATTGTTAGAAGGAGCAGAGGGTTTATCGAATCGGGAACTTCTCGCAGTTTTGCTTAGAACAGGTTCTAAAGAAGAGTCGGTTCTAACATTAGCGGACAAAATTTTGCACCATTTTGACGGATTACAAATGTTGAAATATGCGACTATAGAAGAGATGACAAGTATTCATGGTGTTGGGATTGTGAAAGCATCACAACTTCTTGCTGCTTTTGAATTAGGTCGAAGAATGGTACGCTTAGAATATCAGAATAGATATAGTATTCGAAATCCAGAAGATTGTGCAAGTTACATGATGGAAGAGATGCGTTTTTTACAGCAAGAACATTTTGTTTGTTTATATTTAAATACGAAAAATCAAGTGATACATAGGCAAACAATCTTTATTGGGAGTCTAAATACTTCGATTGTACATCCGCGTGAAGTCTTCAAAGAAGCGTTCCGTCGTGCAGCAGCCTCTATTATATGTCTTCATAATCATCCTTCAGGAGACCCAACGCCGAGCCGTGAAGATATTGAAGTGACAAAACGATTAGTAGAATGTGGTCGAATTATCGGAATAGAAGTACTTGATCATGTCATAATAGGTGACCATAAATTCGTGAGTTTAAAAGAAAAAGGTCATATTTAAGACTATTCTTTTTACTTATTTTGTTTTATAATGTGATTTATGAGTTTTTTGTAGACAACTATCTACAATAAAGGATAAAAATATAAAAAACGTACTGTTTTATTATAAATATAAAGTAAAAAAATGAGTCCGTGAAAATGAGAAAGGAAGATTGATGACATGTTTGGATTTGGTGGTTTTACTCGTGATCTTGGAATAGATTTAGGAACGGCGAATACGCTTGTATACGTAAAAGGGAAAGGGGTAGTTTTACGCGAACCTTCCGTTGTAGCTTTACAAACTGATACAAAGCAAATCGTTGCCGTAGGTAGTGATGCGAAACAAATGATCGGTCGTACACCAGGGAACGTAGTGGCTCTTCGTCCTATGAAAGACGGTGTAATTGCTGATTATGAAACAACAGCAACAATGATGAAATATTACATTCAACAAGCACAAAAATCAAATGGATTTTTCTCTCGTAAACCTTATGTGATGGTATGTGTTCCATCTGGTATTACAGCTGTAGAAAGACGTGCGGTAATCGATGCAACGCGTCAAGCTGGCGCTCGCGATGCATATCCAATTGAAGAGCCATTTGCAGCTGCAATTGGTGCTAATTTACCTGTTTGGGAACCAACTGGTAGTATGGTTGTTGATATCGGTGGTGGTACAACAGAAGTTGCAATCATTTCTTTAGGTGGAATTGTAACAAGTCAATCTGTTCGTGTTGCTGGTGATGATATGGATGATTCAATCATTCATTACATTAAGAAAAGCTACAACTTAATGATCGGGGAAAGAACAGCAGAAGCATTGAAATTAGAAATCGGTTCTGCGGGCGAGCCAGAAGGTATTGAGCCAATGGAAATTCGCGGTCGTGATTTAGTAAGTGGTTTACCAAAAACAGTATTAATTCAACCTGAAGAGATTGCTGATGCATTAAAAGATACAGTAGATGCAATTGTAGAATCAGTTAAAAACACATTAGAAAAAACACCACCTGAATTAGCAGCGGACATCATGGATCGCGGTATTGTATTAACTGGTGGTGGAGCATTACTTCGCAACTTGGACAAAGTAATTAGTGAAGAAACAAAAATGCCAGTTCTTGTTGCAGAAGATCCATTGGATTGCGTAGCAATTGGAACAGGTAAAGCGTTAGATAATATTGACCTTTTCAAAACTGCTGCTCGATAATATTTCAAAATAAAAATCAATGAAATTAAGAGGGTGTGAACGTGCCACAGTTTTTCTTAAACAAAAGATTAATTGTTTTGTTAGTTAGTATTATTCTTCTCGTGGCATTGATTGGAATCTCATTGAAAGAACGTAAAAGCTTAACATGGCCAGAGCAGTTTGTGAAAGATTCTGTCGGTGTTGTAGAACGTGTATTCCAAAAGCCAGCGAATTATGTTGCCGGATTCTTTGAAAATGTAGAAGATATAAAGCGCACGTATGAAGAAAATAAACAGTTAAAAGAAAAATTAGATAATTACGCGCAGTTATCTGGAGATGTAAAAAGGTTAGAAGATGAAAAGAAGAAATTACAAGAGCTAGTTGATAAAAAAGATTCACTTAGTGACTACAATCCAACTCAAGCAACAGTTACTTCCCGTAATCCGGATAAATGGTACGATTTAATTGGGATTGATAAAGGGGCGCAGCAAGGCATTAAGAAAGATATGGCAGTGATGTCTCCGAAGGGGTTAGTTGGACGTGTGAAAAGTGTGTCTCAATTTACATCAACAGTAGAATTGTTAAGTTCTATGAATCGTACAAATCGTATTTCTGCAATTGTTCAGGGACAAGATAACATCTTTGGACTAATTGAAGGGTATGACAAAGAGAAACAATTATTACTTTTCACAAAGATTTCATCTAATGTACAGGTGGAAAAAGGCCAGCAAGTTGTAACATCTGGACTTGGCGATATTTTCCCGAAAGGTTTAATGATAGGGAAGATAGTTGATGTTCAACCTGATGCATACGGTTTAACACAAACAGCTTATGTAGAACCTGCAGCGGATTTAAATGATGTAGATCATATTACGGTTGCAAAAAGAATTAAGAATTCAGCATCGTTAGAACAGTAAGGGGGAGAAGAGATGAAGACGATTTTAAAAAGAGCGGTTCTTCCCCTGCTGCTTCTTTTTGTTTTTTTATTCGAAAATATGTTTTCTACTGTTGTTCCGACAGAGTTATTTTGGAAGGGCAGTATAGTAGCACCACATTTCTTTATTATTGTTCTATGTTTTATTACCATTTACTATAGTCCACTTCAAGGTATTTACTACGGGCTATTATTTGGTTTCTTATTTGATACCGTATACACTGAGCTTGTCGGTGTATATATATTTGCTTATCCAATTTTGGCGTATCTTGTTTATAGTGCGATGAAGGTATTGCAATTGAACTTATTTATTGTGTTCTCTATCGTATTAGCAGGTATTGCGGCATTAGAGTATTACGTTTATGGTTTTTTAACGTTATTAGGACGTATTCATGTCCCGGCGCATGTCTTTTTCACAGATCGTCTCCTTGCTACGGTATTGCTAAATGGAATTTTCTTATTGTTAGTTTGTTTCCCACTGAGACGATATATTGTGCGTCTTTCAAAAGCGATGGAAGAAAAAGAAAAAAGGATTTTCTGATTTTATGTCGAATTGAATTCGGTGGGGTGAACTTTAGTGGAAGAAAAAAAGCAACAGAATGTAACGATAAAAGGGACGAAAGATGGAATAACACTTCATTTAGACGATTGTTGTTCATTTTCTGAATTATTGCAAGAACTGGACGAAAAGCTTTCTACACATTACTACGGTAGTGATGGACGCTCGTTAATTGAAGTGCATGTTAAAGTAGGAAATCGCTATTTAACAGAAGTACAACAAGAAGAGATCCGCACGTTAATTCGCAATAAGAAGAACCTTGTTGTGGATTCTATTGAAAGTAATGTTATTACAAAAGCAGAGGCTATAGCTTGGAAAGAAGAAACAGAAATTGTCCCTATTTCCAAAATTGTTCGCTCTGGTCAAGTTTTGCATGTGAAAGGGAATTTATTATTAATTGGAGATGTTAATCCAGGCGGAACGGTTATCGCTGGGGGGAATATTTTTGTCATTGGATCATTACGAGGGATTGCACATGCTGGATATTATGGAGATGCGGATGCTGTTATCGCTGCATCTGTTATGAATCCAATGCAACTTCGAATTAGTGATGTGACAATGAGGGCTCCGGAAGAGAAAGAAGACGGAGCAGAGGCGGCAGAATGTGCGTATATTAATGAGAACAATCACATTGTTGTCGATCGCCTGCAACTTCTCACTCATCTTAGACCTAATTTAACAAAGTTAGAAAGGGGAATTGTATAGCTGTGGGAGAGGCAATAGTAATTACATCTGGAAAAGGCGGAGTAGGAAAAACTACCACGTCTGCGAACATTGGTACAGCCTTGGCATTATCCGGGAAAAAGGTATGTTTAATTGATACGGATATTGGACTAAGAAATTTAGACGTAGTAATGGGGCTGGAAAATCGTATTGTATTTGATCTTGTTGATGTCGTTGAAGGTCGCTGTCGTTTACCTCAGGCTCTTATTAAAGATAAGCGCTTTGATGAGCTTTATTTATTACCTGCAGCACAAACGAGTGATAAATCCGCGGTAACACCTGAACAAATGGATGAATTAATACAAGTATTACGTCAAGATTATGATTACATATTAATCGATTGTCCTGCAGGTATTGAGCAGGGATTTAAAAATGCAGTAGCAGGTGCGGATAAAGCGATTGTTGTTACGACACCTGAAGTATCTTCAATGCGTGATGCGGATCGTATTATTGGGCTTTTAGAAAAAGAAGATATTGAACCACCAAAGCTAGTCATTAATCGTGTACGTAGTCATATGCTACATGAACAAGATATGTTAGATGTAGATGAGATTGTACGTACACTTTCGATTGAACTTCTTGGAGTTGTCGAAGATGATGATGAAGTAATTCGTGCTACGAATACAGGTGAGCCTGTAGCATTGCAACCGAGTGGTAAAGCGGCATTAGCTTATCGAAATATTGCAAGACGCTTGTTAGGTGAATCTGTACCATTACAAGCATTTGAACAAGAAAAAGTATCGGTATTTACAAAGGTGAAAAATTTCTTTGGAATCCGTTAAAAGCACTTCGCATATATGCGAAGTGCTTTCTTTTTGCTTCTCATGAATATCTTCGCCGAGCGGCTCATACATATGTACAAACTGTATATAACTGTTTCTGTTTGAATAAGAGCTGCTAAAAGGAAGGGGACAGTATGAAGAATAGACGTGTAGAAGAAATTCGAAAACGGATTGCCAAAAGAAAGGCAGAACAAGAAAGACTGGAGGAAGAACAGTATTTTTCTGAAGCAAATTTTGTGGGAGAAACATTATTTGTTGAGGGGGGGGGGAAGGAAACCCATCCTCTGTTTCGAAAAGAAGTCTTCTTCTTTAAAATTTTATTATCAGCGATATTAGTTCTCTCGATAGCTATTTTATTTAAGAATGCACCAGCCTCATTTGATGGAGCGCGAACTGTTACAAAAAAAATGATGCAAGAAGAATTCCAATTCGCTGCAGTATCAAAATGGTATGAAAAGCAGTTTGGGACACCCCTTGTATTTTTTTCTACGAATGAGAAGAAGAAAGAAACAGCGCAGCAAAAAGATTATGCAATCCCAGCTTCTGGTAAAGTTATGCAAGGGTTTCAAAAAAATGGCCAAGGTGTATTTGTCCAAACGGCCGCGAATGCTACAGTTGAATCAGTAAATGAAGGAGTCGTTATTTTCGCTGGTAAGAAAGGAGAGCTTGGAAACACAGTTCAAATTCAGCATGCTGACGGTACAGAATCATGGTATGGGAACTTGGGTGAAACATCGGTGAAATTATATGATTACGTTGAAAAAAAACAAAAAATCGGCACGGTTAACAGTGATTCTAATAATAAAAATGGAAAGTTTTATTTTGCAATGAAAAAGAATGAAAAATTTATTGATCCTATTCAGGTGATATCATTTGACTAGATATAGAGAAGTCTTAACAAAAATTACAGTGCATCCTTTGTTTTGGGCTATTATAGCAATTGGAATCTTTACAGCGCGGTTTAAAGAGTTAATACTTCTATTTTGCATTGTCTTAATTCATGAACTTGGGCATGCTTTTGCGGCGGCACATTATAAATGGCGCATTAAGCAAATACAACTCTTACCATTTGGTGGTGTGGCCGAGCTTGAGGAACATGGAAATAAGCCATTAAAGGAAGAATTAGTCGTTGTAATGGCAGGACCTATTCAGCATGTATGGATGATTGCAGTCGCCTATATGCTATATCGAATAGGGTGGGTTACTGATGACTTGTATCATTTTTTTGTATGGAACAATGTATTGATTTTAGGGTTTAATTTATTACCTATTTGGCCACTGGATGGTGGAAAAGTTCTGTTTAATGTGTTATCACATCGATTCCCCTATTTACAAGCACATGAAAAGATGATGAAAATATCATGTGTTTTTTTTAGTGTGATATTAGGATGGCAGTTACTTTGGAATAGTAATAATATTATGATGTGGGTATTGTTACTTTTCTTATCTGTTTCTTTATATCAAGAATGGAAACAGCGGCGCTATGCGTTCATGCGCTTTTTACTAGAACGTTATTATGGAAACAAGCGAGGTATCGAAAAGATTGCCCCTATTGAGGTGAAAACAGAAGAGCGGTTATATACGATTTTCACAAAGTTTCGTCGAGGGTATAAACATTCCATTATCGTTCAAGGTAAGTATAAAGAACATTACACATTAGATGAAAATGAATTATTATATGCGTATTTTACTGAAAAACGAACTGCATCATCTATAGAAGAGTTAATCGGTTAGTGTTGACGATAACACTAACCTTTTATTATTGTAAGGACAAAGAAAAAGAAAAAGTGAGGAAAGTATTTTGAAGACGCTATATATTAACTATACTGGTTCGGAAAAACGTGTTGCGATAGAAGAGAAACAAAAAGTTGTCGAGCTTTTATGGAAACGGAATGAAGAGCAAGAAATTGTCGGACATATTTATGTCGGACGCGTCGTAAGAACGATTGCTGGAATGAACGCTGCCTTTGTAAATATCGGATTAGAAAAACATGCATATCTTTCTTATGATGATGTACCATCTTCATATCGTATACATGAAGGACAGGCTATACTCGTACAAGTTGTAAAGGAAGCAATTGATACGAAAGGACCAAAACTAACAGCAAATATAGAATTTACCGGGAAATATGTCGTTTATATGCCGTACGATGAAATGCGTGCCGTTTCCCGGAAAATAAAAGATAATAAGAGGAGACAGGAGCTGCTTCATATTGAAGTGAAAGGGGCGGGAGGATATATTTTTCGCTCTGCTTCTGAAAAAGGAACAATTGAGGAAGTACAAATGGAAATGCAGCAACTACAGCAGCTATATGAAGAATTAAAAAGAAAAGAGGGACAAATAAAGGCGCCGGTGCTACTCCATCGCCCAGCTACTTTTTTGGATCGCGTATTTCAAGAGAATCCAATTGAAACGATTGAAAAAGTAATAGTAGATACAAGGAGTATAGTAAAAGAATTAGAAGCAAAAGTCGGAAAAGAAAAAGTATCATTTTATAATGAAAGATCTTCTATGTTTAATCATTTCGGAGTGGAGCGTGAAATCGAGAGGGCGCTTCAAAAAATTGTTTGGTTACAAAACGGTTCGTATTTAATTATAGAACAAATGGAGACGATGACCGTAATTGATGTGAATACTGGTAAATTTATCGGAAAACAAAATTTACAAGATACCGTACTCCGCACAAATGAAATAGCTGCAGCAGAAATTGCTCGTCAATTAAGACTTCGTGATATTGGTGGAATGATATTAATTGATTTTATTAATATGAAAAGACCGGTAGATAATGAGAAAGTAAGGCACCTTTTAATAACAGCTTTACAAGATGATCGTACATATACGAGAGTACTCGGATTTACGGAATTAGGGATTTTAGAGATGACCCGTAAGAGAAAAAAGCATTCTTTACGAGATGTATTATTAGAAGAGTGTACGCCTTGCAAGAAGACCGGCTACGTTATGTCTAATGAGACAATTGCTTATGAGTTAGAGAGAGAGCTGCTTACATATGGAAATATAGAGGATGAAGCGGTATTAATTGCAGCACCGAAAGCAGTACAAAAAATATTTTTACAAAAAGAATTAAAGAAAAGTATACCGTTTGAAATTTATTTCACGGATGAAGAAATAGAGAATTATGCGATTGTACGCTTTGGAACGAAGAAAGAAATGATGAAAAGTAAAAAATAGTTAGCAGAACATTTATTGACAATCGTCTATGTTTCATGATAACATCTCTATGTTATAGTTTATAGCACCTAAACGGCTATATGCTACAACCGCACAAGACAGGTTCCTTAAAGGCATTTTATGTCTACCTCGTTTTTGGCGAGTCTTAGTAATTAAGAGGAGGTGCAAGTATGTACGCAATTATCGAAACAGGTGGAAAACAAATTAAAGTTGAAGCTGGTCAAGCAATCTACATTGAAAAATTAGATGTTGAAGCTGGTGAAACTGTTACTTTTGACAAAGTTCTTTTCGTTGGTGGCGAAAACGTGAAAGTTGGTAGCCCAGTTGTAGAAGGTGCAACAGTTACTGCGAAAGTTGAAAAACAAGGTCGCGCTAAGAAAATCATCGTTTTCAAATACAAAGCGAAAAAGAACAATCGTAAGAAACAAGGTCATCGTCAACCTTACACTAAGCTAGTTGTTGAAGCTATCAACGCTTAATTCTGGTTAAGATGATTAAAATTACGATAAGTCGCACGAAATTAGGAAGTATCCAATCATTTAAAATGACTGGACATGCCGATTATGCACCACATGGACAAGACCTTGTCTGTGCTGGAACAACTGCGGTTGTGTTTGGTTCTATAAATGCAGTGGAAGAACTTTGTAATGTGCAGGCAACTATTGAACTCGGAAGTGATGGTGGATTCTTAACGTATGAATTGCCTAATGATTTAGACGTTTATACAGCAGAAAAAGCACAAATACTTTTAGAAGGATTGGTTGTTTCGCTTAAGACGATTGAACTTGATTACGGAAAGTATATCCGTTTAATAGAAAAAGTGCAGGAGGTGTAACGTATGTTAAGATTAGATCTTCAGTTTTTCGCATCTAAGAAAGGTGTAGGTAGTACAAAGAACGGTCGTGACTCTCAGTCAAAACGTCTTGGTGCTAAACGCGCAGATGGTCAAACGGTTTCAGGTGGTTCAATTCTTTACCGTCAACGCGGTACAAAAATTTATCCAGGTGTTAACGTTGGTCGTGGTGGCGATGACACTTTATACGCGAAAGTTGACGGCGTAGTACGCTTTGAGCGTCTTGGCCGTGACCGCAAACAAGTGAGCGTATATCCTGTTGCTCAAGAAGCATAAGAAACTCACGGAAAACTCTAACCTGAGTGCAGGTTAGAGTTTTTCTATATTAAGGGGTATCTGAATGAACGAAAAATGGACAATTATAGATGCGTTGCGCCACTCAAGACATGATTGGCTCAATCGTATGCAGATGATTAAAGGAAACCTTTCTCTTGGAAGAGTGGAAGAGATTCATGGGCTCATCGATCGTTTTGTCCAAGAAGCGAGACAAGAATCCAATCTGATGGGGCTATCGATGCCTCTATTTTCAGAGTGGATTTTAACATATAATTGGAAACAGCAACCGTGCTTATTGGAGTACGAAGTATTAGGGAAACTACATAACTTATCTCATATCGATGAGACTGTGTGTACATGGACGAATCAATTTTTCTCAATGCTTCAGCATAGTTTAGACGTATATGTTGAAAATTATGTTTGTATCACAATTGAATGTGACGCGGAGAATGCTCGTTTCTTTTTTGATTTTCGTGGTAAGCTAAAGAGTGTAGAAGAACTACAAACGTGGCTTGCGAACCAAAACAATGAATGGGATTCCATTTCTTATACAGTACGAGATGAAGAAGTCTCAGTTATATTACAACCAATCGAAAAAAGTGTGGTGAAATAATGTTTGTAGATCAGGTCAAGATATATGTAAAAGGCGGCGACGGTGGTAACGGAATGGTTGCGTATCGTCGTGAAAAGTATGTTCCAAAAGGTGGCCCAGCAGGTGGCGACGGTGGTAAAGGTGCAGATGTTGTTTTTGTCGTTGAAGAAGGCTTACGTACATTAATGGACTTCCGCTACCAACGTCATTTCAAAGCTGATCGTGGTCAGCACGGAATGAGTAAAGGTCAGCACGGTCGTAAAGCTGAAGATTTGATCGTAAAAGTTCCACCAGGAACAGTTGTAAAAGACGAAAAAACAGGTCAAATTCTTGCCGATTTAGTAACGCATGAGCAAACAGCTGTAATCGCAAGAGGTGGCCGTGGTGGCCGTGGTAACTCACGTTTTGCAACAGCAACGAACCCAGCGCCTGAAATTGCTGAGAACGGGGAACCAGGTCAAGAGCGTGATGTCATTCTAGAACTTAAAGTACTAGCAGATGTTGGACTTGTCGGATTCCCAAGTGTAGGTAAATCTACATTATTATCTGTTGTATCATCAGCACGTCCGAAGATTGCAGAATATCACTTTACAACAATCGTTCCAAACCTTGGTGTTGTTGAAACGGGTGATAATCGTAGCTTCGTTATGGCTGACCTTCCTGGACTAATTGAAGGCGCACATGCCGGCGTCGGACTTGGACATCAATTCTTACGTCATATCGAGCGTACACGTGTAATCGTGCATGTTATTGATATGTCTGGTTTAGAAGGCCGTGATCCATATGAAGATTATGTTACAATCAATAATGAATTAAAAGAATACAATCTGCGTTTAACAGAGCGTCCACAAGTTGTTGTTGCAAACAAAATGGATATGCCAGATGCAGAAGAAAACTTACAAGTATTTAAAGAGAAAGTGGGGGACGAAGTAAAGATCTTCCCGATCTCAGCTGTAACGAAACAAGGTGTTCGTGACTTACTATTTGAAGTAGCGAACTTATTAGAAACGACACCAGAATTCCCAGTACATGATGTTGTAGACGAGTCTGAAACAAGTGTAATGTACAAATTTGAGACTGAAGGTGTTAAATTTGAAATTACACGTGAAAGTGACGGCACGTTTGTTATCTCTGGTTATGATATTGAGAAGACATTCAAAATGACAGACTTCTCACGTGATGAATCTATACGTCGTTTCGCTCGTCAAATGCGCGGAATGGGTATTGATGAAGCGCTTCGTGCACGCGGTGCAAAAGACGGAGACATTGTAAAAATTCTTGAATATGAGTTTGAATTTATCGATTAAGACTGCCAAAATACGGCAGTCTTTTTTATAATGGAAAAAGGAGTTGGTTTTAGGAAGGTAAAAAAGACACTCCGCAGTAAGAAACAAGGGGAGAAAGAGAGTATGTATAAAATCTTAATTGTAGAAGATGACGAAAAGATTGCAGGGATATTAGAGGAACATTTAGAAAAGTACGGCTATCAATCATTTAGGGCGAACGATTTGCGTCAAATAAAAGACGAGTTTGTGAAAGTAAGTCCTCATTTAGTGTTACTTGATATTAATTTACCGTATTTTGATGGTTTTTATTGGTGTCGTCAAATTCGTGCAGTATCGAATGCACCGATTATTTTCGTTTCAGCACGAACAGGCGAAATGGATCAAGTGATGGCAATTGAAAATGGTGGGGATGATTATATTACAAAGCCGTTCCATTTAGATATTGTAATGGCAAAGGTGAAAAGTGCTTTGCGTCGGGGATATGGTGAATACGCTGCAGCGATAGAAAGCGATTGCTTTGGTGTTAGTGGATTATTACTATTTCCATCACAGCATACAGTAGAGTGGAACGGGCAACAAACTGAACTTACAAAAAATGAATTTTATTTACTAGAGTGTTTAATGAAACAGGCAAATCAATATGTGGCGCGTGAAGAACTATTAGAGGCCTTATGGGATGAAGTAGCTTTTGTTGATGATAATACATTAACTGTGAATGTAAAACGGGTGAGAAAGAAACTAGAGGAACTTGGAATTAAAAATGCAATTGCAACGAAACGCGGATATGGTTATGCTCTTCTCACAGAGTGGGGAGACGGGCATGAAGCTTAAAAGTTACCTCAAGGATCGTTTTCCTTTAATTTTTACCTATATAGTAAGTCTTTGCTTATTTGGGTTCGTATTACAGTTGCAAAGTCTTTTAGAAAAGCGTTCACGTGACTTAGAAACGTGGCTATACGGACTTTTATTAGGAACAGTTGTCTTTATCGTGTTTCTTATTTACGATTATCGAAAACGTAATGTGTTTTTAAAGAGAATAGAACAATATATTGCTGGAGGACATACATTACATGATTCTTTACTTATTGATGCTTCTTATACGTCAGAACAAGAAATGATCGTAGAAGCATTCACATTGCTACGGCAGCAATATATGAATGAAGTTCATAAACAGCATACGAAAGAGCAACAGCAAATGATTTTTATGAACCAATGGATTCATCAAATGAAAACGCCGGTCTCCGTTATTGAATTATTGCTACAGAAATATGGTAAAGAACATCGCGAGGCAAGGGAAACAGTTGAAAGTATTCGCGAAGAAAATAACCGTATTTTAAATGGCTTAGATTTAGCGTTACATATGGCAAGACTAGAACAGTTTGCGAAAGATTATAAAGTAGAAGTAGTGAATGTAATAGAGGTCGTTCGAGATATTATTAATCAAAATCGAAAATCTTTCATCCAATCCTCTGTATATCCGAAACTAATGTTTGAAGGAGATACGTGTATGGTTGCGTCTGATAGAAAATGGCTTAGTATTGCAGCGAGTCAAATTGTAGTGAATGCAATAAAGTACATAAAACTCTCACAAACAGAGAAAAAAGAAATTCAGTTTCAAATAGAAGAGAAGGATCAGAAAATTTTATTACATATTCGTGATAATGGAATTGGTATTCCGAAGCAAGATGTGAAGCGTGTATTTGATCCGTTCTTTACTGGGACAAATGGCCGTAAAACGAGGGAAGCAACAGGAATGGGCTTATATATTACGAAGGAAATTTGTGATAATCTTCGGCATGGAATTTACGTACAATCAACTGAAGGGGAAGGGACGACATTTACGTTTCAATTTGCAAAAGATGAGGAATATCACACATTAATGAGAAAAATGACAAAACTGTAAGATAACAAATCGTTTTGTAAGGAAAATCACTCGTTTCTTTTTCTCATTTTTCTTATAGTAAATGTAAGAAGAAAATACGTAGGGGGATTAGAAATGAGTGTTCTTGAAGTAAAAGGATTAACAAAGGTATACCAATCAAAAGGTTCAGTGGCAACGACCGCTTTAAACGATATAAATTTTAAAATTGAAGAAGGCGAATTTGTAGGGATTATGGGGCCTTCAGGGAGCGGAAAAACAACGCTTTTAAATTTATTATCGACAATTGATAAACAAACTTCAGGACATGTGTATGTGAATGGTGAAGAAATAAATCAAATGCGTGCTGCAAAATTAGCAGAATTTCGCCGTACACATTTAGGATTCATCTTTCAAGATTTTAACTTACTTGATACGTTATCGATTAAAGAAAATATCATTTTACCACTCGTTATGGCGAAACGCTCTGTAAAAGAAATTGATACGAAAGTACTTGAAATTGCCAAGTTTTTAAACATCGAAGAAATTTTAAATAAAAAGGTATACGAAGTATCAGGCGGACAACAACAACGTGCAGCAGCTGCAAGAGCAATCATTCACGAACCGACATTGATTTTAGCAGATGAGCCAACGGGAAACTTAGATTCTAAGTCAGCGAAATCATTAATGGGTGCATTGCAAGATCTACATGAGCAAAAGAAAGTGACAATTGCAATGGTAACGCATGATCCGATAGCTGCTAGCTATTGCGAACGCATCCTCTTCATACGCGATGGAGAAATTTTCTCAGAAATACATAAAGGAAAAACAAAGCAAACCTTTTTCCAAGAAATTTTAGACGTACTTGCGATGCTAGGAGGAGAATATCATGAACTTTCGCCAGCTCGCGCTTAATAACGTAAAAGGAAATTGGCGTAATTACAAAGCGTTTCTTATTAGTAGCTGTTTATCAATTGTCGTATTTTTTATGTATGCTTCTTTTATTTATCATCCAGATGTAGTGAGCGGTAATATTAGTGTGAAGACGATGATTACAAAAGGATTAGAAGCTATGAATTATATCGTAGTCATCTTCTCAGCACTCTTTATTTTATATGCGAATTCAACGTTTTTACGAACAAGAAAAAAAGAGTTCGGTTTATTAACATTAATAGGCGGAACAAAGTCTCAACTTGGCCGAATGATTATATTAGAGCAAATGATGTTAGGTAGTATTGCGATTGTAGTAGGTATTGGTGTTGGAATGCTTTGTTCAAAACTTTTTTTCCAAGCATTAAGTGTATTATTGAAAATAGATAAAACACTTCCGCTCGTATGGAATAGCAAAGCGGTTCTTATTACAGCTGGTGTATACTTTATTCTCTTTTTAGTATTATCATTGTTTAGTGTTTGGACAGTAGGGCGCTTGCAAATTATTGATTTATTAAGAGAAGCTAGAAAACAAAAAGTAGAGCCTTTTGCATTTACATGGTTATGTGTAGTCGGTATAGGATGTATTATTGCTGCATATGTACTTTGCTTCCAAGTGACGATTATGAATTTCATTATATATTTCTTACCGATTGTAGGGCTGACAATTGGCGGAACGTACTTACTATTTACACAAGGTAGTACAGTCGTATTAAAAGCATTGCAAAAACGAAAAAAATCTTTTTATACGTATCCAAATATGTTTGTGCTTAGCAATCTTATTTATAAAATGAAAGATAATGCTCGTTTTCTATTTGTCATTTCTATCATTACAGCTGTTGTTTCTTCAGCAGTTGGTACGCTTTATGTATATTTTGAAAATATGAGTGCGAAAACGGTAGATCTTACGCCACATGCTATTTCATATGAAGAAAAGGGACTAAATACGCATAACATGATTAAAGAAGAAAAAGTACAAGAATTATTAAAAAAGAATGGGTTTGAAGATGCACGAAAAATAACTTACGTAAAGCTGCCTGCAACGCAGAAAGTAACGTTGTTTAACGGTGAACATGAAGTACCAATGGCGATTATTTCAGAAAAAGAATATAACGCGGAAGTGCGCAAGCAAAAGAGGGAAGAAGTTAGGGAAGTACATAATGCACCAGGTAGTGCGACGATGATCATGAGTGATATGACGAATGATATAATGAAGATAGATCGTACGAAGCCATATGAAATTACAATTAACGGGCAAAAACAGTCTGTTCAGTTAAATGAACCAACTTCATATTCTGTTTTTAATGATGACGAATATTTTATTGTGAATGATCAAGATTTTGAGAAATATGAAAAGCTCGTATCAGATGGAGAGAAGACGAAATATTATGGCTATTATATGAAAGATTGGAAAAGTACAGAGGATCTTGTGCTAGATTTGAAAAAGGAAATTGCACCGGAGAAGCGAGGAGAACTGAAAAATTCAGTGCTTGTATATAAGGATATAAGAGAAGGTGGAGCAATTACAATGTTCATCGGTTTCTTCGTAGCAGTACTATTCTTCTTCTTTGCTTGCAGCATGACATATTTTAAATGGTTTAACGATAAAGAACAAGATCGTATTCAATTTAAATCGTTAAAGAGAATCGGTATGACAGATAAAGAGATTCGTAAAATTGCGATTCGGCAAATGGGAGTTATCTTCTTTATCCCAATTTTGATCGGTACAATTCATAGCGGATTTGCTCTCCATACATTAGGGAAAATGCTTTATCTAGATTTATGGAAATCAGGTGCGATTGTAATTGGAGCATATATTTTAGCTTCAGTACTTTACTTTATGATTACCCAAAGAGGATATTTAAAACACGTAAAAAGCTAGGGAAACCTCTAGCTTTTTACGTATGTAACAAGTTACAGGGGGGAAATAGATGAACATCAGGCAGTTAGCGATACAAAATATAAGGGGGAATTGGCGTAATTATAAAGTGTTTTTCTTGAGCAGTTGTTTCGCGATATTCGCTTCCTATGCATACATGTCCGTAATTGTCCATCCATACATGCAAGAAACGATGTGGTATCAAAACGTACGCTGGGGACTTATCGTATGTAATGTTGTTATTATTTCTTTTTTCGTTTTATTTATTTTGTATTCTACTTCTATTTTCATCGAAGCACGTAAAAAAGAATTGGGACTATATATGTTAATGGGAGCAACGAAGTCTAACGTAATAGGGATGATCATGACCGAGCAAATGTTAATTGGGATTTTTGCTAATATTTTCGGTATTGGGCTCGGCATGATATTTTTGAAACTCTTTTTTATGGTGTTTAGCATGTTGCTTAGACTTCCTAAGGAATTAACCCTTATTTTTGATATGAAAGCGATTTTTATAACATTTAGTATATATAGCATTGTCTTTTTCGTTCTGTCATTTATAAGTGCTTTACGTATATGGAATATAAAAGTTATTCGACTATTAAAAGAGTTTCGAGAGGATAAAAGAGAAGCAAAAAGCTCAAAATGGCTTTGTTTATTCGGGTTCGTTTGTTTAGGCATTGGCTATAGTTTAGCTTTACAAGCGACGATGTTAACGATGGCACTATACTTCATTCCAGTTGTTATATTAATTTCTTTTGGAACGTATTTTTCTTTTACGCATGGTGCCACACAAATATTAGAAATGATAAAGCGGAATAAAAAGATTATGTATACATACCCGTATTTGTTTATAGTAAATCAACTATCACATCAAATGAAGGAAAATGGACGCTTTTTCTTCCTTTTATCTATGGCAAAGACAATTGTTGTGACAGTAACAGGTACGGTGTTTTTATATTTTTCAGGTATGCAAGATATGTGGCGAGGCGGAGGAGCACAATCGTTTTCATATGTAGAACAAGGTACCCATTCGCATGAAGTTTTTGAAAAAGATATGGTTGAAAATTTATTACATAAGCATGGATATGAGGAATTCCAATATACAAGCTTTATAGGATTACAAACAACGTTTCAGTCTCGCAACGAAAGTATAGAGGCGACCCTCATAAGAGCGAGTGAATACAATAAAGAGGCAAAAAAACAAAAGCAGAAAACGTATCATCCCCAAAAGGGAGCGGTTATGCTTGTTTATTATAATAAATATAATGGACCGGCTTTATATAATAAAAAAGAGATTCAATTACATGTATCTGGACAATCTTATCAATATGTATTTAACGGTCAAAAAGAAGGAGCACAATTTAATCATCATACATCACAAATAAATGGCACATTTTTTGTGATGTATGATGAAGACTTTAATCGTATAGAGGCGATAACACCTGATGCGGAGAAAATTGTTTACCGAGGTTACACATTACATAATATTGAAAATACAAAGAAATTTAACGAAGATTTACGTAAATATATGAAGCAAGATAAGAGTGGCGTATTTCGAAATAATATGGAACTATATGTGAATATGAAAGAAATAGGTGAATTTACGTTATTTATTGGTTCGTTTATAAGTATATTATTCTTTCTTACTTCATGTAGCATCGTATATTTTAAATGGTTTCATAATATCTCGTCGGATCGTAAGCAATACGGGGCGCTCTCTAAACTCGGAATGACGAAGCTAGAAGTGTGGCAGATTTCTCGTTGGCAATTAAGTATGCTATTCTTTGCGCCTATTGTAGTAGGAAGTATGCATAGTGCAGTCGCGTTATATACGTTTCATAACACAGTCTTTATGGAAGGGTCATTTAGGAAAGTATGTTTGTTTATTATGTATTATATTGCTGCATGCATCATCTATTTCTTTTTTGCTCAAAGAGAATATAGGAAACATATAGACTAGCGGATGCTGGTCTTTTTTAAATATTCGAAATTTACATAGAAGAATATAAAAAATTATGGTATAACAGTAAGAAAACGAAAAAAGAGAGGGGAAAGACGATGATTCGAGTAGGATATTTAGGACCAGAGGCAACATTTACAAATATGGCGGTGAGTCGTTTTTTTCCGGAAGCAGAGCATGTACCTTATCGAACAATTCCTGATTGTATCGATGCAGCGGCAAATGAAAATGTAGATTTCGCAGTTGTGCCGTTAGAAAATGCGATAGAAGGTTCTGTTAATATAACGGTTGATTATCTTGTGCATGAACAGCCACTTTCCATTGTCGGAGAAATTACAGTACCCATTCAGCAACATTTACTCGTGCATCCAAATTATGAAGAGACTTGGCAAGAAGTGTATGCTGTACAATCTCATCCACATGCGATTGCACAGTGCCATAAATTTTTAAATGAGGAATTAAAAGGCGTAACAGTTCGGGATATGACTTCGACAAGTGCAGCGGCACAATATGTGAGAGAGCATCCGGAAGAAAGAATCGCTGCTATTGCAAATGAAACGGCAGCAGAAAAATATGGATTGGCAATTGTAAAGCGCAATATTCATACGCATAAAAACAATCATACACGCTTTCTTGTGTTACATAAGAAGGAGCGCGCGTTACTTCCCAAAAACGGAGAAAATCGTGGTGAGAAAACGACGCTTATGATAACGTTACCTGCTGATTACGCGGGGGCACTTTATCAAGTGTTATCAGCTTTCGCATGGAGAAAATTAAATCTATCGAAAATCGAATCCCGCCCGATGAAAACGGGACTTGGAAATTACTTTTTCTTAATCGATGTAGATAAAGCATATGATGACGTATTATTGCCAGGTGTGACGATGGAACTTGAAGCACTAGGGTTTTCTGTCACAGTGCTTGGGAGTTATTCTTCTTATTGGTTGTAATGATAAATAAGATCCCACCTCATATGGTGGGATCTTTTATATTACTTTAACTTTTCCAGACGATCTGATAACTGTTCACGCCAAACAGCTGCTAGGTCTGGAACAGCGAGGATCTTTTCAATACCTTCTGTATCTTTTCGTCTATGAAAATATATTTCGTTAGAGAACAGAACGGAAACATTGCTTGGATGACGCTCTAGTAATGTGATTTGTGAGTCTTTTCGTACGATACCTTCTTGCAGAACGCGACATAAATACCCAGTGTATCCAGTTGTTACAATACGTGGTAATATGCCAGGGATACCAAGACGTTTTGAAATTGTACTGCAAGGTATTCGTGCTTGGGTAACTTGAATAATTGCCTCATCTAATTGATATGTATCACCGATACAAACATCGCGTTCTAACATATTTGTTACAGTAATGTTTTCACCAAATGTAGAAGCTGGAAGAGTTGTTTGGAATTCTTGTTCCCATAGAGCGTAATGTTCATACGGATATACGCAAACAGCGCGATCAGGCCCACCATGATGTTTTAAGTCAGCTACATCATCACCACGGAATCCATCTTTTGAGAGGTAAGCTTCTTCTGTAGGCTCTTTACAGATGCCAGTTATCATTTCTTTATCGTCGTTATATTTCATTTGTTTCGGTTTGCCGATGCTAAAGTGAACGAGTTCAATTCTCATATTTGATCTCCTTTACAATTGATTTCAATATTATATCATTTTAAAAATAAAAGCACAGAGAATGATGAAAAACTCTGTGCTTTACATTAATAAACGAGAAATCCAGCGCGGTCTAGCGCATCGCAAGCGGCATCTAATTTCTCTTTTGAATCTGCTTCGATTGTATGTAGGTGAATACCATCTGTTAGTTGGGATAGGTAGGAAGCATTTGTATTTTCAATCTTTTGTAAATATTGCTCTACATCAAAGCGGTTACTTACCATAATGGAAGCTGTTAAGTCACCATATACAGGATGTTCCACTTTCACATCTTTAATTGTAACGCCATGATCAACGAGCATTGTTAGCTCTTGGCGCACTTCTGCTGGTTTATGCTGGCAGACGATGACGCGTTCGAAAGCTTGCTGCTTTGTTTGTGGTTTTAAATATAAATACCCTTGTGCAGTTGCAATAATTGGTTCATTTCGCGCTTTTAATAAGGAAATATCTTGGACGATAACTTGTCTACTAACGTTTGTCTTTTTAGATAGTTCGCTCCCTGATAACGGTTCACTTGCTGTAAGAAGCCATTGCAGGATGAGCTGTCTTCTTTCTTCGCCTAAAATCTTTTTTTGTTCATTTTGCTTCATTATAATTTAACACCTCTATAAAATTGATTTCCAATTGTGTGTAGTGCATGAATAGTTGTATCAATTTGTTCTTTCGTTGTTTGTTGTCCAAAAGAAAAACGGACATATTGTTTTGCCTCTTCATACGTTTTTCCAATTGCAAGCATTGTTTTTGAAGGTTCTTGCTTCCCGACTTGACAAGCACTTCCGGTTGAAATAGCAATACCACGACGGTTGCATTCTAACATTGTATACTGACCTTCTATTCCTTTTATTGTAACCCCAATAATATGTGGTAAACAAGCGGTAGAATGTCCTTCTACTGTAATTTCAAGAGGAAGAGCTTGGAATTGATCTAAAAAATAAGATCGTAATTGCTTAAAACGAACGCTCTCTTCAGTTTGTTTTTTTAATATATGCTCTGCCGCTGTTAAAAAAGCTGCAATGCCAGGAACGTTTACTGTACCAGGACGAAATCCTCTTTCATGAGAAGTTCCGGGAAATATCTGCCCCCAACGAACTTGTGGATTTATATAGCAAGCTCCCACTCCTTTCGGTCCGTAAATTTTATGTGCAGAAACAGAGAGACTATCAATTTGCATTTTTATAACATCGATTGAAAGTTTACCAAATGTTTGAACGCAATCTGTATGAAATAAAATATTATATTTGTTTAAGAGTGCTCCAATTTCCGCGATGTTTTGAACTGTCCCTATTTCCGAATTGCCATGCTGTATACTTGCTAGAACCGTATCCTCTGTAAGGGCTGCTTCTAAATCAGCTAAATGAATAAGCCCATTTGTATCAACGGGAATTTCAGTGATTGTATAACCTTGCTTTGTTAAAGATTGAAAATAACTTCGAATGGATGCGTGCTCTATAGGTGTTGTAATAATATGTTTACCATTTCTAGCATGTAAGAGTGATTGAATCGCAAGATAGTTAGATTCTGATCCGCCACTTGTAAAGAAGACACCTTGTTCCTTCCCGCCAATCATCTCTGCAAACGTCTCTCTACAAATTTGCAATAAAGAAGAGGCTGACCCGCCAATATCATGTAAACTTTGTTCGTTACCGAAATATTGTTTCGCTGCCTTGGTATAGGTTTCTATCGCTTCTTCGCTCATAGGTGTTGTCGCTGCATAATCAAGATATATCATCATGTATATTCCTCTCCATAGTAGAGTTACATTCATTTTCTTTTTTACATCTGTTAATAATGGCAATGAAAATATGAATTGTAAAAAAACTCTTGTCATTATTTTAAAACTATGTAAATATAGGTGTCAAGACAGTTGAAAAGTGTAAACTAGGAGGCAATGATCATGCCAAGTGCAGATGTCTTAATTATCGGAAGTGGTGTTGCGGCACTTCGTGTTGCGAAAGAGATTTGTCACGAAAAGAATGTGATGCTTATCACAAAGAAAACAGGACGCAATAACAATACGCATTTAGCTCAAGGAGGAATTGCAGCGGCTGTTGCTACATATGACAATGCGAATGCTCATTTTGAAGATACATTAGTGGCAGGGTGTCATTATAACAACGAAGAAGCAGTTCGTTACTTAGTTGAGGAAGGGCCAAAAGAAATATTAGAGCTCATTGCAAATGGAATGAAATTCGATGGGGACGAAAAAGGTCCGCATCTTGGAAAAGAAGGAGCGCATCGAAAACGACGTATTTTACACGCGGGAGGAGATGCAACGGGTAGAAACTTATTAGAGCATTTAATTCAAGAAGTAGTTCCTTACGTTACAGTGGTGGAACAAGAAATGGTGCTTGATTTTATTATAGAGCATGACAAGTGTATAGGTGTTTTAACACGTAATAGCGAGGGAGACTTACAGCGCTATTATGCAAATCATACTGTATTGGCTACAGGTGGAACTGGTGGTGTGTATACTTTCACTTCTAATGACGAGACGATTACAGGTGATGGGCTCGCGATGGTATACCGAGCTGGTGGAAAACTTGTTGACTTGGAATTCGTACAATTCCATCCAACGATGTTATACGTGGACGGAAGATGCTGTGGTCTTGTTTCGGAAGCAGTACGCGGTGAAGGCGCTGTCCTTGTAAATGGAAAAGGACAGCGTTTTATGATGGATATACATCCACAGCGGGACCTTGCACCGCGTGATGTAGTGGCTCGTGCTATTCATGAGCAATTTCTTGCTGGTGAAAAAGTGTACTTAAATATTTCATCCATTCAAAATTTTGAACAGCGTTTTCCGACCGTATCATCACTATGTAAAAAGAATGGTATTGATATAAAACAAAATCGAATTCCGGTTGTACCTGGTGCTCATTTTCATATGGGTGGTGTAAAGACGAATTGTGATGGAGAGACATCTATCATTAATTTATATGCAGCTGGTGAAGTTGCTTGTAACGGTGTTCATGGTGCAAATCGTTTGGCAAGTAATTCATTATTGGAAGGACTTGTGTTCGGCGGAAGGATTGGACAGCACATATTAGCGCAGCAAGTACAAGAAAGAATTCATACACAGGAAGTACGACATGAAAGCTTCGGAACGGTTCGTTTGCCAACGAAAGCAGAAATACAAGAACATATGATGAAGTATGCTGGGATAGTACGAACAGAGGAAAGTTTATTGTATGCAAAGAAATGGTTTAGCCAATATGGTGTGCGAAATATAGGGTTGCAATACGATATTCTTACAAACGAAGAAATAACGATTATAAACATGCTAACAGTTTGTGAGCTTATGACAGAGTCAGCTTTCCAAAGAAGAGAAAGTATCGGTGGTCACTACCGAAGTGATTATCCTGAAAAAAATAAAGTAAGGAAAGAAATTATTCTCGCAAAAAGAAAATCACAACTTGTGTAATAAGGGGAAGAGGGATTTTTATGAACGCATTAAAAGTTAAGGAAGAATTAAATCGATTTTTTTTAGAAGATATAGGGGAAAGAGATATAACATCTCAGTTTATTTTTCCGGATAATTCACATGCGAAAGGAACATTTCTTATAAAGGATACAGGTGTCTTTGCAGGAAGCATAGTAATTGAGCAAGGATTCAAATTAATAGATGATGGAATTGAGGTTACACTTCACAAAAAAGATGGAGACTTCGTAGAAAAGGGGGAAATTGTAGCGACTGTACAAGGCCCAATTGCATCTTTATTAACAGCAGAGCGCGTTATATTAAATGTTATTCAGCGTATGAGTGGTATAGCAACGATGACACGTAAAGCTGTTCTAGCATTAGATAGCAACCATACACGCATTTGTGACACGAGAAAAACGATGCCAGGACTACGTATGTTTGATAAGTATGCAATAGTGTGCGGAGGTGGGTTTAACCACCGCTTCGGCTTGTACGACGGTGTCATGATTAAAGATAATCATATAGCCTTTGCAGGATCCATTACAAAGGCAGTTACGATGGTAAAAGAAAGAGTAGGGCACATGGTAAAAGTAGAAGTGGAAACGGAAACAGAAGAGCAAGTGAGAGAGGCTGTAGCTTCTGGGGCGGATGTCATTATGTTTGATAATCGTACACCAGAAGAAATTCACGAGTTTTCAAAAATTGTACCAAGTGCTATCGTAACGGAAGCTTCAGGCGGTATCACAATTGAAGATTTATCGAAATACGGAAAAACAGGGGTAGATTATATCTCACTTGGAGCATTAACGCATTCAGTGAAAGCACTCGACATTAGTTTTAATATTGAGGCGTAAAAAGAGAGTTGGTTAGAGGGGGAGATTATAGATGAGTATCTTAGAGAAATTTCAGCCAATCGAAATGATGTTACCAGAGCGTTATCAAACAATGTCTGTACTTGAAATGGAAGAGCGTGTTTGTGAAATTAAAGAAAAAATGGGGAAATCACTATTTATTCCAGGTCATCATTATCAAAAAGATGAAGTCGTTCAATTTTCGGATGCAGCAGGGGATTCATTACAGCTTGCGCAAGTTGCGGCGAGTAATAAAGATGCAAAATATATTGTATTTTGTGGTGTGCACTTTATGGCAGAAACAGCTGATATGTTAACGACAGATGATCAAATTGTCATTTTGCCAGATATGCGTGCTGGCTGCTCCATGGCGGACATGGCAGACATTGAACAAACAGAACGAGCATGGAAAGAGCTTACAAAGTTATTTGGGGATACGATGATTCCGTTAACATACGTAAACTCAACAGCTGCAATTAAAGCGTTCTGTGGTCGTAACAGTGGTGCAACTGTAACTTCTTCAAATGCAAAACAAATGGTGTCTTGGGCGTTTACACAAAAAGAGCGTCTTGTCTTTTTACCAGACCAACATTTAGGCAGAAATACAGCGTACGATTTAGGTATTCCATTAGATAAAATGGCAGTATGGGATCCGCATACAGATTCATTAGAGTACGATGGGAATATAGAAGAAATTCAAGTGATTTTATGGAAAGGACATTGCTCTGTTCATCAAAACTTTACGGTGAAAAATATTGAAAGTGTGAGAAAAAATCAT
The DNA here is from genome assembly GCF_000746925.1 of Bacillus clarus. Classification (GTDB taxonomy): domain Bacteria; phylum Bacillota; class Bacilli; order Bacillales; family Bacillaceae_G; genus Bacillus_A; species Bacillus_A clarus. The sequence goes on along the minus strand of NZ_JMQC01000008.1, from coordinate 1,370,348 downwards.
CCGGATATGAATATTATTGTTCATCCTGAATGCTGTTATGAAGTTGTTGCAGCTTCTGATTATGCAGGTTCAACGAAATATATTATTGATACGATTGAAGGGGCACCAGCTGGAAGTAAATGGGCGATTGGAACAGAGATGAACTTAGTGAATCGAATTATTCAGCAGCATCCTGATAAAGAAATTATTTCATTAAATCCTTTTATGTGTCCATGCTTAACGATGAATCGTATTGATTTACCACACTTACTATGGGCGCTTGAGACAGTAGAAAGAGGAGAACAAATTAATGTCATTCAGGTAGATAAACAAGTAACAAAAGAAGCAGTTCTTGCATTAAATCGTATGTTAGAGCGTGTATAAAGCGACGGGAATCCGTTGCTTTTTTTCTTGTATATAATCATAACAAAGAAGAAATGGGCATACATTGTTTTGAGGAAATCATTGTAATTTTTCATATGCTTATTCCACTTTAAACAATGTTGAGAATAGAAGAAGTGATAAAAGTACATCGTTTGTAAAAGTAGAATGAAGCTAAGTTTTTTTAGAAAGTATTACTTCAAAGTGTTTTTTACTTATAGATAAGTTGTACAGGAGGGGGAAAATTTGAAAATTCATATCGTGCAAAAAGGGGATACCCTTTGGAAAATTGCGAAAAAGTACGGAGTGGATTTTGAGACGTTGAAAAAGACAAATACACAGCTTAGCAATCCAGATCTTATTATGCCAGGTATGAAAATTAAAGTGCCATCAGGCAGTGTTCATGTGAAAAAGAATGCGGGTGCGGGTTCAGCTCCTCCGAAAGAGTATGTAAAAGAAGTACAACAAAAAGAATTCGCAGCAACGCCTACACCACTGGCAATTGAGGATGAAGAAGAGGTTACGTATCAATCAGCGCCAATTACGCAACAGCCTGCTATGCAACAAACGCAAAAGGAAGTGCAAGTGAAACCACAAAAAGAAGTGCAAAAAGAAAAACCAATTCAAAAAGAAGTGCAAAAAGAAAAGCCGGTTGAAAAGCCACCAGTCGTTCAAAAACCACCTGTTGTAGAGAAAGTAGAAAAACAAAAGCCTGCGGAAAAAGAGAACACGAAGTTTTCGGTAAATATATTACCACAGCCGCCGCAACCACCAATTAAGCCGAAAAAAGAATATAAAATTTCAGATGTAATCAAAAAGGGAAGTGAGTTAATAGCTCCGCAAATTAATAAGATGAAGCCTAACAATATCATTTCTCCACAAGCAAAGAAAGAAAATATAGGGAATATATCGCCGCAAGTGAAAAAAGAAAATGTAGGAAACATCGTATCACCGCAAGTAAAGAAAGAAAATGTAGGAAACATCGTATCACCGCAAGTAAAGAAAGAAAATGTAGGAAACATCGTATCACCGCAAGTAAAGAAAGAAAATGTAGGAAACATCGTATCACCGCAAGTAAAGAAAGAAAATGTAGGAAACATCGTATCACCGCAAGTAAAGAAAGAAAATGTAGGAAATATCGTATCACCACAAGTGAAGAAAGAAAATGTGGGGAATATTGTATCACCACAAGTAAAGAAAGAAAATGTAGGAAATATCGTATCGCCAAACGTATCCAAAGAAAATCTTGTTATCCCGCAAGTAATGCCGCCAAACATTCAAGTACCGAACGTTATGCCAATGATGGATAACAACCAACCGCCGAACGTTATGCCAATCATAGATAACAACCAACCGCCGAACGTTATGCCAATCATAGATAACAACCAACCGCCGAACGTTATGCCAATGATGGATAACAACCAACCGCCGAACATTATGCCAATGATGGATAACAACCAACCGCCGAACATTATGCCAATGATGGATAACAACCAACCGCCGAACGTTATGCCAATCATAGATAACAACCAACCGCCGAACATCATGCCAATGATGGATAACAATCCAATGCCGAACATCATGCCAATGATGGATAACAATCCAATGCCGAACATCATGCCAATGATGGATAACAATCCAATGCCGAATATGATGCCGATCATGGATAACAACCAGCCGCCAAACATCATGCCAATGATGGATAACAATCCAATGCCGAATATGATGCCAATGATGGATAACAACCAACCGCCGAACATCATGCCAATGATGGATAACAATCCAATGCCGAATATGATGCCAATGATGGATAACAATCCAATGCCGAATATGATGCCAATGATGGATAACAACCAACCGCCGAACATCATGCCAATGATGGATAACAACCAACCGCCGAACATCATGCCAATGATGGATAACAATCCAATGCCGAACATCATGCCAATGATGGATAACAATCCAATGCCGAATATGATGCCGATCATGGATAACAACCAGCCGCCAAACATCATGCCAATGATGGATAACAATCCAATGCCGAATATGATGCCGATCATGGATAACAACCAGCCGCCAAACATCATGCCAATGATGGATAACAACCAAATGCCATATCAGCAACCAATGATGCCAGGGCAATACCCATATTATCAACAACAAAATCCATACTATAATATGCCGTACCCGCAAGGAGCACCGATTGCGCCACAATATACTTCTATGCCAAATATGATGCCGATGGATAATAACATGCCACCGATGATACAAGAGGAAGAAGATTGTGGATGCGGAGGTGAAAGAAGGTTATATACTCCACAACCAGGCGGGCCGCAGTATGGGAATCCTTTATATTATCAACCAAATCAGCCTGCATATGCACCGCAGCCAGGTACGATGTATTATCAGCCTGATCCACCGAACGTATTTGGAGATCCTTCTGAAGAGGAAGAGGAAGAAGAAGGAAATGGAATTTAAAAAGGTGGGGATTTATCCCTGCCTTTTATGTGTGTAAGGTAAATCAATTTTGGTTCCGCGATTGCAAGGAGAATAAAGGTTTTACATAAAGTGTTAGAAAATTCCTAGTGAAATATTAACAGTGTAAAAACCTCCTTTGTTACTCATGATAAGAGGGAGCTTTTCGAGAGGGAAGTTCATTCTAACAAGGGGGGTTTTTGTGTTGAATACTAAAATTAAAGTGATTGCTGCTTCTTTGTTAGTTACCAGTGCGTTAGCTGCATGTGGTACACCGAAAGATAAAAATGCGATGGACGGACGTAACTACAATTATGAACGTACATCTTATGATGGTACACACCCATATAGAAATAATGCAACGGATACAAATCGATACACAGATTATGTAACATACCGCAATGGAAACAGAGTTACAGATAATGTGTATGATCGTCGTAATGATGTTGGATATAATTATTACCGTGATGTAAATTACCACGGTCAAATTGCCAATCCGTATCCAACTCGTAACATTACAATGAATAATTCTTACATTAACAATGATGGTAAAACTGCAGAGAAAATTACAAATCGTGTGAAACGTATGAATAACGTAGACCGTGTTTCTACAGTTGTATATGGAAACGATGTTGCGATTGCAGTAAAACCACGTAATGCAGTGACAAATGAAACAGCAATGGCAAACGAAATTCGTCAAGCTGTTGCGAGCGAAGCTGGAAACAGAAACGTATATGTTTCTGTAAAAAATGACATGTTTACTCGTGTTGACGCGATGAATACACGTCTTCGAAATGGAACAGTAACAAATGATTTAAATCGTGACATAACAAATATGTTCCGAGACATTCGTGATAGCTTTACTGGTACAATGCGATAATAAAAAAGAGGAAGGTTTATGCCTTCCTCTTTTTATATACATACAAAAAGTTATTATTCGTCTTCATCGTGTAAACGACGTTTTTTTATGAAATAGCTAACGGTATAAGAAACTAAAAAGCATATGAAGAGAATGCTTCCTATAATAGCAGCTTCAAACAGAGGCCTTTCTGGACTGAAAATGATATAAATAATAGCCATAATGCCTCCTACAATAGCAGATCGTAAAACGATTTTGTAATAGGGAGTTAATGTAATTTCTTTTTCGCTTTCTTCTACATCGATTGAAACGTTTAGTTGTAAATAACCAATTAAGATTCCTGTAAACATGAATAATAACCATAATGGAGATTTTGTAATTTGATCGATTCCTTCAGTAAAACCGATATAGCCTAAAATCCCTATTATACCAATTGATTGGAAGAGAAAGGCGATTCGTATGTTTTTTAACGTTTGAAGCATGAGGCGTTCATCTTTTATTTTTTTCAAAATATCCATCCCCTGTTTCCCGTGTTTTTTATTTTTATAATAACAATTGTAAAATATATGTTACATTAATCAATTTATATTTTACTTGTGTGATTTGTAATCACTTAATGATATGGATTGGATATAAAAGGTAATAAAATATTTCTATAATTATGTTGCTTTCCTATTCTATTAATGTTATATTAGCAAAGCGATGAGCTAATTTACGTAAGACGAGAGATATGCTTAAGTGCTAAACACGCGAATGTGGTCGCCTGGTCTCTCGCCGTAAACGCATCAAGACGCCTGCTTTGCAGGCGTCTTTCATATTTTATAAGAGTAAATGTTACATGCAGGTAGGGGTAAAACCTTATCTGCATTTTTTATTGTCTTTAGAAATGTAACACTGCTGTTTATATCGATAAAACCCCATGCCCATCAAGCTAAGGTTGGGTATTCCATGAACTTCCGTTCTTGTTGCCTACATGCTTTATATTTTGTTTATTTGTTTTTAAAAATACGCATTCCAAATAAACCTTGATAAGGTGTATTTTTAAAGGTTATGCAGTTTTCTTATTTAGATTGGATACAGTGCACCGATAAACAACGCCTAAAATATCAAAGACTGTCTTTTTCTCATATCGATGGGATTTTCGTCCGTTTTTCTGATGGATACAAATTTATCTTAGCTTGATAGGTATGTTTTTTCCATACACGTCAAGTTAACATAACGTCACTTAGCCGTAGTATCCAAAAAGCTAACTTCTTCTCTTTTTTTAGATAAAAAGTTAGATTTTTCGTTTTGAGGTAGTTTATTTTTTTAAGACTATAGCCATGTAGTGTTACCTTTTATATTGAATATTGAAATATTTAGTTTTTACATACCTTAAGTTATACTAAAACTACAATTCAAAATTAGCATTTATAACATAGGTTTTACTTATTCATCTAATTTCACAAAACTTTAAAATTAAAAATAAAGGACTGAAAATCTTTGACTAATTTACATAAGCAAAACATAATTTCATGGAAACAATTTATTTTAGGAATATTAGTAATATCTTTTTTTTTACCAATTATTTTGGGGATTCCAATAAAATTAGTATTCTCATCAAATACAATTAAACAATCATTTAATAATTCTAGTTTGGAGATATTGAAAAATTTTTCATGGGATCTTGCCATGCTTTCAGTTACCCTTTACGTTATTCTTAAATACAAACCTTTTTATAATCTAATATTATCTACACTTAACATTAAACCCCTATATCGTGGTAAGACATATTTATATATTTTGATTGCCATTATAAGTACGAGTCTATTGGCTGATGCAACATTTCTCATCTCAAATGAGTATGCAAATATACAAGCAACAGATTTAGGGATAGATACATTATCCGAACAATCTTTCACAATATACGCGATTGCTATAATATCAATTGTACTATTGGGACCTATTTTTGAAGAAATCTTATATCGTGGGATTATTCTTAGATTTTTAGAAATCAGATATTCTTTTTTTACTGGGTTAATTATATCTAGTTTATTATTTGGTTTAGCCCATGACTATGACCTTGCATTTATTATTTTTGCAACCCTATCAGGTATAATTGATGGATTACTTTATAAAAAAACTAACTCAATAATTCCAGTATTAATTGGACATATGACTTACAATTTATATACATTTATATAATCGTAATGAAGGAAAAGACGCATTATTTAAAATTATATTTCGCAAGATTATAAGGGGTACGACACATACCCATCAACTTAAGAATTTTATAATGCCTCCAAAACAAAAAAATGTACATTTTCACCTTGAGATGTCAATTTTCTTATTTTGGGGCATTTGCTTTTCTTAGCTTGATTGTGATGTAAGGTGACCCCGATTAGGTAGGTTATTTTTTTATCAATCGCATTTTTGGGTGCTTCTTGTTTTTAGACATATCATTTTGACTTCTCCGATAAAAATATTTTTTCCATATTTACACTTTAAAGGAAAAACAGTATTATTAAATTGTTAAAAACTGTAATCAAAGGAGTCGTTAAATTGAAGAAAAGAATTCTTATTCCGGTAATGAGTATAGGTTTTCTAGTCTTTGGTGCATTTTATAGTCCTGATCAGAATACAGTTTCCGCTCAAATTAACAATGAAAAATCATCCGTAGATGAAAGTGAGTTTTGGCTTTATGATGGGGATGCTATAAGATACTACCCTTATTTTAATACTTTTATTGGGATTGCTGATGTAAGTTCATCTAATGAACAAGAACCAAGCCGTGTAGTATTTGAGTTTTATAATTTAATAGGTGATCTATCATATGTAACAAGTGCCACTATCCCTAATCATAAGCATTCAGCTTTCCAACCATTTTCAGCCCCTATAAATTCTCTAGAAGAAGCTACCTATTCTGTAAAGGTCAAAGTTATAAATGCAAAGGTAGATCCAAATAAAGTTAAATTTGCTCATATAGAATAATACGTGTGTGTACATGTACACAGAAAGAAACTCATCATATCGGAAAATAACACTGTCATAGTAAGGACTGAAAGTCCTTACTATGACAGTGTTCAAAATGAATATAATTCAATTCAATATTTAGTACAATATGATAGTTCAAGTCGGAGGAAGGCACCTTAGGGTGTCTTTTCTTTATTTTCAAAAGGACCTGCTCAATTAATGCGTAAAAACATAAAGTAAAATGAATCCGTTAAAATACATGAGTGACACCGTGTTTTCGCCTCTTATCAAAAGGAGGAACTATTATGGGCTTTGGTGGTAGTTGTGGCGGCGGCTGTGGTTTTGCTGGAGGATTTGCATTATTAGTTGTATTATTTATTTTATTAATCATCGTTGGAGCTGCGTGCTTCTGCTAAAAACTATTAGAAAAGACACTCTTATATGAGTGTTTTTTCTTTATGAAAAAATCCACACACAATGCGCATGGATTCAAGCGTAACTAATACTTTAAAGGTAAACAACCTCCTTTTGTATAATTGTTCTTTCCTACAAGGGTATAAGTATATTTGAATGTACGGATTTCATTCATATAATTTGAGTTAGTGTCAATGGTTTTTAAAAATAGAAAGCTTATTTTCAAATTAGATGAAAAAAGAGATGAAATTATGGATATTCATGTGGAATTTTCGTTTTGGGAGTACTTAAAAATCTTAAGTTGATGGGCATGGGATAAAACTCCCATTTTCGGAAAAACTACAAATGAAAGTTTGATTTTGCCTAGAAGAGGTGAACGGAAATGAAATTCATGATGATTGTAGTACAAGCTCTAGTTGTTATGTTTTGCTTAGTTCATGAATCCAGTGTGGGGGCGGCTGTTTCAGTACCAGAAGTAACAGAAAAAGAACCTCAAGTTACAATTTTATTAGAGCGCATGTATGTGGATGGAGAAGTGAGTGAGGAAATCCTTACGGAAAAGGTAGCGAATTTAGAGCAGTTTTTGCAGCAATATAAAGAATGGCAACTTGTTGATCGTGATGATGTACAAATTGTATTACAAAAGAAAATCGATGATATTTCACCTTTATTGAAAACGAGCGGATATTTTGGTGTTTCAGATGAAGGGATATTACAAATCTTTAACGGGGTACCGAAAAGTGATAACGCGATTCATTCATTTTTTCAAATTGATATGAAAAAGCTAGAAAGTTATGAACGGGCAAAATTAAAGCGTGGTATTCGTATTAAGTCAAAAGAAGGCTTTGTGAAGACAATTGAGAAAATGAAGCAATATGCGGTGCAAAATAAGAAAACGAGCAGCTCACTTTGAGCTGCTCGTTTTCTTATTTATTTTTATCTAAAATTTCTTTGGCGATCTCATCAATTAGCATATCTTTTCCGATTGGATTGAAGGCTTTCGTATTGAAGACTTCGTTCGTTACTTCATATACATGATTATTTTTGACCGCTTTATTATCTTTCCAAACAGTGCTGTCTTTGTAATCTTCATAAACTTTATCAGCTTCTCCGCCAAAGTTTACAACAAACATTTGATCAGGCTGGAATGCAACAAGGCCTTCTAACGATACTTGTGCCATCGTTTGTTTTAAATCTGTACCTTTCGTTGCAGGAAGTTTTAAATCGTTAAAGAGTATGTCACCGTATCCGAAGCTACCGTATACACGGAAGTTTTGTGGTGTTACTGCAAGGAACATGAAGTTCTCGTCTTTTGTTTTTTCTTTAATTTGCTTAGATAAAGAGTCTGCTTTTGCATCGTAGTCTGCAATCCATTTATCTGCTTTCTTCTCTTCGTCAAATAGCTTACTTACTTCTTTAAACTTACCACGCCAGTCTTCTAAATTTGTTTCTAGAACAACTGTTGGCGCAACTTTTTCTAGCTGATCGTAAATTTTTAATTGACGGTTATTTAAAATAATTAAGTCTGGTTTTAAAGCAGTGACAGCTTCTAAATCAACTTTAGGTGCCCAGTACCAACCTACTGCTTTTACTCCTTCTAACTTTTCTTGCAAATGATTTTGTATTTTATCTTTATAAGTGTTTGCTGTACCGACTGGCTTATGACCAAGAAGTAATAATTCTTCTGTTGATCCAGATAAGTCAACAATTCTCTTTGGATTTGCTGGAATTGTAGCTTCACCTTTTGCGTGCTTCACAACTTTCGTTTTCGGTTGTTCTTTCGCTTTTGAGTCTTCTTTAGGAGAAGAGCAGCCAACAATAGCTAAAGCAACAAGAAGGACAGTAAATAAAATAGATAATTTGCGTTTCATCCTGATGTAACCCCTTTAATTAGTATTGATAATCATTATCGACTTTTGTATAGTAATGTGCTTGATACCTTTATGTCAATATAAAATAATGGGAAATTGAAATAGAGAACATTTGTTGGGGTAGTCTCGCTTTTCTATCATTAAGTATGTTAAAATGGAATACATGATTTGAGAGGGAGAGATCGTATTTTGTTTGAATATGTTACAGGTTACGTGGAGTATGTAGGGCCAGAATATGTCGTTCTTGATCATAATGGAATTGGTTATCAAATTTTCACACCAAATCCGTATGTATTCCAAAGAAGTAAGCAAGAAATTCGTGTATATACATATCATTATGTGAGAGAAGATATTATGGCGCTTTACGGATTTAAGACACGTGAAGAGCGTTTATTATTTACAAAACTTTTAGGTGTATCAGGTATTGGACCAAAAGGTGCACTTGCAATTTTAGCTTCTGGTCAAACAGGACAAGTGGTTCAAGCGATTGAACATGAAGATGAGAAATTCTTAGTGAAATTCCCGGGTGTCGGAAAGAAAACGGCACGCCAAATGATTTTGGATTTAAAAGGGAAATTAGCAGACGTTGTACCAGATGCATTTGTTGATTTATTCTCAGATGAAGAGCGTTTTGATGAGAAAAAAGGTTCATCAGCTGAGCTTGATGAAGCGCTTGAAGCATTAAGAGCACTTGGATACGCAGAACGAGAAGTTTCTCGCGTTGTACCAGAATTATTAAAGGAATCACTTACGACGGATCAATATATTAAAAAGGCACTTAGTCTTTTACTAAATGGTAAGAGGTGAGTATAATGGACGAACGTCTCCTTTCAGGGGAATCTGTATATGAAGATGCAGACTTAGAATATTCGTTACGGCCACAGACACTCCGTCAGTATATTGGCCAAGATAAGGCGAAGCATAATTTAGAGGTGTTTATTGAGGCGGCAAAAATGCGTGAAGAAACATTAGATCACGTACTTTTATATGGACCACCGGGACTGGGTAAAACGACGTTAGCGAATATTATTGCCAATGAAATGGGCGTTAATATTCGAACAACATCAGGTCCAGCCATTGAAAGACCTGGAGATTTAGCGGCGGTCTTAACAGCGCTTCAGCCTGGTGATGTATTGTTTATTGATGAAATTCATCGTTTGCATAGATCAATTGAAGAAGTGTTATATCCAGCGATGGAAGACTTTTGTCTTGATATTGTCATTGGTAAAGGTCCGTCAGCTCGTTCGGTACGGTTAGATTTGCCTCCATTTACGCTAGTTGGGGCAACGACGCGTGCAGGTGCGTTATCAGCACCGCTTCGTGACCGTTTCGGTGTACTATCGCGATTAGAGTATTATACAGTAGATCAGCTTTCTGCGATTGTGGAACGTACAGCAGAAGTGTTTGAAGTTGAAATAGATTCATTAGCAGCATTAGAAATTGCAAGACGTGCCCGCGGAACACCGCGTATTGCAAACCGTCTATTAAGACGTGTGCGTGACTTCGCGCAAGTTCGCAGTGATGGAACGATTGCGATGGAAATTACCCAAATGGCATTAGAACTATTGCAAGTAGATAAATTAGGGCTTGATCATATCGATCATAAGTTACTTCTTGGTATTATTGAAAAGTTCCGTGGTGGCCCTGTTGGATTAGAAACGGTTTCGGCAACAATTGGTGAAGAATCTCATACGATCGAAGATGTGTATGAACCATATTTATTACAAATTGGCTTTTTACAACGAACGCCAAGGGGAAGAATTGTAACACCGCTTGCGTATGAACATTTCGGAATGGAGATGCCAAAAGTATGACGGAAATGCCAAAGCTGCTTATTACAGCGGGTATTTTGCTCATTGTTGTTGGGTTAGCTTGGAAGTTTATCGGAAGACTTCCAGGCGATATTTTTGTGAAAAAAGGAAACGTTACCTTTTATTTTCCTATCATTACATGTATTGTGTTAAGTATTGTATTATCTTTTATTATGTATATAATAAATCGATTCAAATAAGAAATAGGTGGATATAGTTATGGATATTAATCTGTTTGATTTTCATTTACCAGAAGAGCTCATTGCACAAACGCCGCTTGAAGAGCGTGAAACATCAAGATTAATGGTGTTAGACCGTGAAACAGGTGATATTGAGCATAAGCATTTTGCGGACATTCTTTCTTACTTACATGAAGGCGATTGTTTAGTCTTAAATGAAACGAAAGTTATGCCTGCTCGCCTGCACGGTGTGAAAGAAGACACAGGTGCACACATCGAAGTACTTCTTTTAAAACAAGAGGATGGCGATAAGTGGGAAACACTTGTAAAGCCAGCGAAACGTGTAAAAGAAGGAACTGTCATTTCTTTTGGCGAAGGAAAGCTAAAGGCAACTTGCATTGGAACAGCTGATCAAGGTGGACGTCAACTTGAGTTTTCATATGATGGCATCTTTTATGAAATTTTAGATGAACTTGGAGAAATGCCACTTCCTCCGTATATTAAAGAGACGTTAGAAGATCGCGATCGTTATCAAACGGTATATGCGAAGGAAATCGGTTCAGCGGCTGCACCGACAGCAGGTCTTCACTTTACGGAAGAGTTATTAGAGAAATTGAAACGAAAAGGTGTTCAATTAGCATTTATTACATTGCATGTAGGTCTTGGAACATTTAGACCAGTTTCTGCTGACACAATTGAGGAACATCATATGCATGCAGAGTATTATCATATGTCAGAGGAAACGGCAGATTTACTAAATCGTGTGAAAGAAAACGGTGGACGTATTATTACAGTTGGTACGACATCAACTCGTACGCTAGAAACAATCGCGACAGATTACGATGGTAAACTTTGCGCGGCTTCTGGCTGGACAGACATCTTTATGTACCCAGGGTATGAATTTAAAGCAATTGATGGTTTAATTACAAACTTCCACTTGCCAAAATCAACATTAATTATGCTTGTAAGTGCATTTGCAAATAGAGAGAGTGTACTGCATGCTTATAATGAAGCAGTAAAAGAAAAATACCGTTTCTTTAGCTTCGGTGATGCAATGTTCGTTGCATCTCATGCTAAAATGAGAAACAAATAAAAGGAGTAAATTATGACAGCAATTCGTTATGAATTTATTAAAACATGTAAACAAACGGGTGCCCGTTTAGGTCGTGTGCATACGCCGCACGGATCATTTGATACACCAACGTTCATGCCAGTTGGTACACTTGCGACAGTTAAAACGATGTCACCAGAAGAGCTAAAAGCGATGGACTCTGGCATTATTTTGAGTAATACGTATCATTTATGGCTACGCCCAGGTCATGAAATTATTCGTGAAGCAGGCGGCTTGCATAAATTTATGAACTGGGACCGTGCGATTTTAACGGATTCTGGTGGTTTCCAAGTATTTAGCTTAAGTGACTTCCGTCGTATTGAAGAAGAGGGTGTTCATTTCCGTAATCATTTAAATGGAGATAAATTATTTTTATCACCAGAAAAAGCGATGGAAATCCAAAATGCATTAGGTTCAGATATCATGATGGCATTTGATGAGTGCCCACCGTTCCCGGCTACTTTTGAATATATGAAAAAATCTGTAGAGCGTACGAGCCGCTGGGCAGAGCGCTGCTTAAAAGCGCATGAACGTCCGCAGGATCAAGGCTTATTCGGTATTGTACAGGGCGGAGAGTTTGAAGAACTTCGTCGTCAAAGTGCGAAAGATCTTGTCTCAATGGATTTCCCTGGCTATGCTGTAGGTGGTCTATCTGTTGGTGAACCGAAAGATATTATGAATCGTGTTCTTGAGTTTACAACACCACTTCTTCCAGATAATAAGCCACGTTACTTAATGGGAGTAGGTTCTCCTGACTCATTAATTGATGGTGCAATTCGCGGTATCGACATGTTTGACTGTGTACTTCCAACTCGTATTGCTCGAAATGGTACATGTATGACAAGTGAAGGACGCTTAGTCGTGAAAAATGCGAAATTCGCAAGAGACTTCGGTCCACTTGATCCAAATTGTGATTGCTACACATGTAAAAATTACTCTCGTGCGTACATTCGTCACTTAATGAAATGTGATGAAACGTTCGGAATTCGTTTAACGTCTTATCACAATCTTCATTTTCTGTTAAACTTAATGGAGCAGGTGAGACAAGCTATTCGTGAAGACCGTCTTGGCGATTTCCGCGAAGAGTTCTTTGAACAGTATGGCTTTAATAAACCGAATGCTAAAAACTTCTAATACATAATTTAAAAGGAGGAACAAAAAATGAATCCAGGTATGATGAATATTGTTATGATCGTTGCGATGTTTGCGATTTTCTATTTCTTATTAATTCGCCCACAGCAAAAACGTCAAAAAGCAGTAGCTCAAATGCAAAGTGAAATCAAAAAAGGTGATGCTGTCGTAACAATTGGTGGTTTACACGGTACAATCGAATCAGTAGATGACACTACAATCGTTATTAAATCTGGTGGTTCACACTTAACATTCGATCGTAATGCGATTCGTGAAGTTGTGAAAAACTAATGATGAAGGCCCTGCATGAAACATGCAGGGCCTTTTTTTAATGTGGTTGTTTTGACATATTTACACCGAAAATACCGCCGAGTGTACTGGCTCCCATTAATGCTAGTTGATAAAATAATTGTGAATTTGATAAAGGTTGTGAGAATCCTAAATAGTTAACAAGAAATACGAGAATAGTGAAGGTAAGTCCTGTTGTGAATCCAACTAACCAGCCTTTACCTTGTGCTTTTTTACCAGCAATAAATCCAGACATAAGCATAGATAAAAGAGCGAGTATGAAAATGGTAACCGCCAAGGTCCCTTCATTAATATTTGTAAATTTTAATAAAAGAGCCATAATCATACTTGTAATAGATGCGAGAATGAATACAGTGATAATACCAAATCCGATACCCCTAGATAGTTTCTTCGTTCCATCCATTATGCATTCCCCCTTTTTAATACAAGCATATTTTCATTTTGGATAAGTTAGACTAGTTTCTTTTCTGTAGGGGAGCCTATAAATAAAAAAGGAGATGTAGAAATGGAATGGGTATCAATAATTGGGCGGACAATGCTTTTGTATGTCGTGATTTTAGTTATTTTTCGCTTTATGGGTAAACGAGAAATTGGAGAACTAAGTGTATTAGACTTAGTTGTTTTTATTATGCTTGGTGAAATGGCTGTAGTTGCAATTGAAAATACAGATAAATCACTTTGGCATCAATTAGTTCCTATGATATTTCTTATGGGCATACAAATTATTTTATCAGTTATTTCTTTAAAGTTTCAGAGCGTTCGTCATTTAATAGAAGGGGAACCGGCGATTATTGTAAATGCGGGGAAAATTGATGAAAAGAAGATGAGAGGACAACGATATAATATAGATGATTTATTAATGCAATTAAGAGAACAAGGCGTTGGAGATGTACGTGATGTCGAATACGCGATTTTAGAACCGTCTGGAAAATTATCTGTCTTTCAAAAACAAAAAAGTAAGAAGAGTAAAAATGATACACTGTTGTTTTCGCTCCCTTTAATTATAGACGGAGAAATTCAGCACAGTCATTTAGAGATGATTGAGCATACAGGTGAATGGCTCGTTGAGAAATTGAAGAACTTAGGTTATAACGATGTGAAGAGAATATTATATTGTAGCTTTCAAAATGGCCAGTTTTTTGTTGATTTGAAAGAAAAATAGAGGCTTGTCTTTAAGTGGCAAGCCTCCTTACTTCAAAAATGAAAGTCTACGAATAATAGGAAGACGGCGTAGTTCTTCTTTCCGAATTAGTCTGAATAGAAGAAGAAGGATAATGTAAAGTGTAGTTGTTAATATAATTTCCCATAATGTCTGCGTACCGAGTGAGTGAGAAAAAATAATGTATTTGTGAAGATAGAAACCGAAAGCACCTGCAATACCGATTGTAATACCTCCGAAAATGTAATCTTTCGCATAAATGGTAAATGTAATTTTCTTTAATACAGTAGCGTAGTGAAGGAATGTTACAGTGACTATATTTGCTGCAATAGCAAGAGCGACCCCCATCATTTGAAACTCTGGACGTGAAGCAAGCACGAAAATAACAATTAGTTTAACAATAGCCCCAATAAATGTATTCATCATTGCAGCACGCGCTAAGTTTAAAGCTTGCAACACAGATGTAAGTGGACTTTGGAAATAATGAAATAAAAAACAAGGAGCAAGGAGTTGGATAAAGGCAGTTGCGCTATCTGAACCGTACATGAGAGTTAAAATAGGTGAAGCAAATACATACAGAATAACGACCGACCACCCGCCAGTAATTAACGATATCCGGAGTGCTTGTTGTAATCGATGTTCAACTAATCGATGCTGCCGTTTTGCCATCGCCTCACTAATTGATGGCACAAGCGCTGTAGAAAGAGCATATGTAATAAAGGCTGGTAGTGATAAGAGTGGAAATGCATAGCCGTTTAGTATACCGTATTGCTGAGTTGCCACTGAAGCGGCGACACCAGCGATTGCTAAGCTTTGCATAACGACGATAGGTTCAAAAAAATAAGAGACGGAACCGATTAAACGGCTTCCTGTAGTTGGGAGTGCGATGTCCATAAGAGAATAAAATGTTTTTTTGCTCTCTTTTACAGTGCTTAGAAAACCAGTCCGTATGGAGAGATGTTTTTCACGTTGGAATAAAGTAAGTAAAAATAGTAAGGATGCAACTTCGCCAAGAACAGCAGATAGCATAGCGCCTGCTGCCGCGTATTCTACGCCGTAAGGTAAAAATAACTGAATGCATACGGCGATAATTGTAATGCGGACAACTTGTTCGAGCACTTGGGCATATGCGCTTGGTTTCATATTTTGTTTTCCTTGGAAATAACCACGCAAAACGGATGAAACTGCAATAACCGGAACGACAGGTAAAATGGCCATTAATGGATAATATGTTCTTTCATCAGTTAATAATGTTTTAGCTAAAATCGGTGTGAGTAGCATAATAGCGATTGTTAAAATAATACTAATAACGGATGTGACTGCTAAAGATACTGTTAATATTTTTTTAACCTTTTGTTTATCATTTACCGCTTCTGCTTCTGCTACAAATTTTGCGATAGCAACAGGAAGTCCAATTTGTGTTAATGTAATTGCTAGAATGAAGGTGGGGACAGCCATCATATAAAGGCCAACGCCTTCTTCTCCTAAAATACGTGCCATTACAATGCGATTAATAAACCCAAGAATTTTTGTGATAAAGCCGGCTAGCATTAAAATAAATGCACCTCGTAAAAAGCTTTGTCTCGTCATGGTCTTCTCCTACCTTCTCAAAATCAATGGAATGATTTACAATAATTTATATGCACGTATGAGACAAGAATGACAAGCATTTAAGAGAGTGCGGTATACAAGTTGATCAATAAAGCTCTTGAAGGTGGTTATTGCTGTCCGTTAGAGCGGGATAAAAAGCGACTTTTCGTGCTGAAATAAGAAGGAGATGTTAAGTATGTTAGAAAAAGAGGATTTGGTAGAAGCTTACCGCGGACAGTTACAAGTCGTTTTAGAAAGTAAAGTAGAAGAATTTCAAATGTTTGGTTATGACCGAGTGACAGTTAATGATATTTGGAAGTTTTTAAAAAATAAAAAGTGGAAAAAAGTAGATCCTAATGTTAGATTGTATGAACTAGTGAACGATGTGCTAACAGTAACAGCTAATGAGTATATGACGTATTTAACTGTTGAAGCGTATCAAGAGCCGCTTTGGTCATTTGAAGAATATGAAAATAAATAACTGACTGTAATTGGTTTGTTCATCCTTTTGCAGTATAATGATAGGTATTGATAAAGAGGAGTTAATGATGTCAGAGATTTTACGTAAAGGAGGTAATGAGAGAGGGAAATAATTTGTAATTCGAATATAGGGTGTGTTTGTATGGCTAGAGTACAAAGCTGAAAGTTTACCTATATGGCTAGTAGTGAGCTAGTAAAAAAACACTGGAATTTACAGAAAGGAAGTCTACTAACTAGGCAATTGTATAGGTGTGAAATTTGTCTATAGTAAGTAAATCGATTGATTTGTTTAAAGTGTTAGTAGCAGAAAGAGGGTACATATGGCAAAGCGTAGTACGAGAATTGTCGCCTTTTTCCTTATCGTTTTATTAATCGGTGGGATGATTGGGGCGACAGGAAAAGACATAGCAAAAGGAATTAGTCTAGGACTAGACCTTCGCGGTGGTTTTGAAATTCTGTATGAAGTAAAACCAGCCAAAAAGGGTGATAAAATCGATCATGATGCATTAGTAAGTACAGTAGGTGCTCTTGAAAATCGTGTCAATGTTCTCGGTGTAAGTGAACCGAACATTCAAATCGAAGGAAAAGATCGAATTCGTGTACAGCTCGCTGGTGTAAAAGATCAGCAAAAAGCACGTGAAATTTTATCAACACAAGCGAAATTAACATTCCGTGATGTGAATGATAATCTTCTTATGGATGGAACGGATTTAAAAGGTGGCGGGGCGAAGCAAACATTCGATGACCAAGGTCGTCCAAGTGTGGGACTTAAGTTAAAAAGCGCTGAAAAATTCCGTGAAGTAACTGAGAAAATTTCAAAAATGCCACCACCAACGAATTTAATGGTAATTTGGCTTGATTTTGAAGAGGGAAAAGATTCGTATAAAGCAGAATCTGCAAAACCGAATCCGAAGTTTTTATCAGCAGCAACAGTAAACCAAGTATTTAACCAAGCTGAAGTATCTATCGTAGGTGGAAACTTCACAGTTGAAAGTGCGAAACAACTTTCATCTTTATTAAATGCAGGGGCACTTCCTGTTGATTTAAAAGAAATGTATTCAACATCTGTTGGAGCAAAATTTGGTCAACAAGCATTAGAGCAAACGATTTTCGCTAGTGCAATCGGTATTGCTATTATCTTCTTATTTATGCTTGTATTCTACCGTTTACCAGGACTTGTAGCGGTTATTATGTTAGGTCTATACATTTTCGTTACATTACTTGTCTTTAACTGGATGCATGCAGTTCTGACGTTACCAGGTATTGCGGCATTAGTGCTCGGGGTTGGTATCGCAGTAGATGCGAATATCATTACGTACGAGAGATTGAAGGAAGAGCTGAAAATTGGTAAGTCAATGATGTCAGCATTTCGTGCTGGTAACCATCGTTCATTAGCGACAATTTTAGATGCGAACATTACAACAATTGCAGCAGCTGGTGTATTATTCGCTTACGGTAATAGCTCTGTAAAAGGTTTCGCAACAAGTTTAATCGTAAGTATTTTAGTTGGTTTCATTACGAACGTATTCGGTACTCGTTTCTTACTAAGTTTACTTGTAAAGAGCCGTTACTTCGATAAAAAACCAGGATATTTTGGTGTGAAACAAAAGGATATTATTCCATTAACAAAAGGTATAGTACATCCACCAACGAGATTTGATCGTATTAACTTCGTAAATATCGGTCATAAATTCTTCTTGTTCTCAATTGTAGTTGTAATTGCTGGGGCAATTATATTACCGATTTTCAAAATGAACCTTGGTATTGACTTTGCAAGTGGTACACGTATCGACTTGCAATCAAAACAAGCAGTTACTGTGTCTGATGTTCATAAAGATTTGAAAGAATTGAAAATTGATGTGAAGGAAGAAAATATTGTACCGACTGGAGATGACAATAAAGGTTTCGCAGTTCGTACATTAGGTGTTTTATCGAAAGATGAAATTGCGAAAACAAAAACATTCTTCCATGATAAATACGGTACAGATCCAAACGTAAGTACAGTTTCACCAACAATCGGGAAAGAAATTGCACGAAATGCATTTATCGCAGTATTAATTGCTTCTGCAGTTATCGTTTTATACGTAAGTATTCGTTTCCGCTTTACGTACGCAGTATCTGCAGTAATCGCATTATTACATGATGCATTTGTTATGATTGTTATGTTTAGTATTTTCCAAATAGAGGTAGACTTAACGTTTATCGCGGCTGTATTAACGATTATCGGTTATTCTATCAATGACTCAATCGTTACGTTTGATAGAAACCGTGAGCTATATAAACAGAAAAAACGAGTTCGCGATATAAAAGATTTAGAAGAAATCGTAAACTCAAGTATTCGTCAAACAATTGGTCGTTCAATTAATACCGTTTTAACAGTGTTGTTCCCAGTAATTGCGCTACTTATTTTCGGTAGTGAATCACTGCGAAACTTCTCACTTGCATTACTTATTGGATTAGTTGTAGGTACGTATTCTTCAATCTTCGTTGCTTCTCAACTTTGGTTAATGCTTGAAAACCGCCGTTTGAAAAAGGGTAAAGGGAAGAAAAAAGTAGAAAATGAAGTATCTGAACCGCAAGTGTAACAATTAGAATGGAACATATAAAAAGATGATGCCTCTTTAAGGGGCATCTCTTTTTTCGTTTGTGGATACAATAAAATAGCAACTTTTACGAAAAATGAATCATGAAGGAATTGGAAGGAAGTGGTGATTCTATTGCTTTTTTTTGCTACAATAAAGGGATAGGTTGAGAAAAGAAGGGATTTCAATTATGGAAAAAGATGAACGTTTTAAACAGGCCGAGTTTGGTGCGATTGTTGGAATCATTGGCAATATCGTATTGGCGATCGTGAAAGCAGTAATCGGCTACATTGGAAACAGTAAGGCACTTTTAGCGGATGCGGTTCATTCTGGATCGGATGTAATCGGGTCGTTAGCTGTGCTTTTTGGATTGCGTGCAGCAAAGCAACCACCTGACGAAGATCATCCGTATGGTCACGGAAAAGCGGAATCGATTTCAGCGATTATCGTTGCTGTGTTGTTATTCATTGTTGGAGTGGAGATTGCAATTTCGTCTATAAAGGCTTTTTCCCAAGAGCTTGAACCACCAAAGGGAATTACGATTTTTGCCGTTATTCTTTCTATTGTGGTAAAAGAGGGAATGTTTCAGTATAAATATCGATTAGGAAAACGGGTGAATAGTGATGCAATTATTGCAAATGCATATGAGCATCGTTCAGATGTGTTTTCTTCAATTGCAGCTTTAATCGGGATTTGTGCAGCTATTCTTGGGGGAAAGCTAGGCTTAGAATGGCTTGTGTATGCGGACCCTGTTGCAGGGTTATTTGTTTCCCTCCTTGTTGTGAAAATGGCATGGAGCATTGGCGGAGATGCCATTCATACGACGCTCGATCATGTTCTTCATGAAGAAGATGTTGTCCCGCTTAGAGAAGCGGTTCTTCAAGTAGAAGGTGTGAAAAAAATTGGATCCTTATACGCGAGAGAACATGGCCATTATGTCATTGTTGATATTAAAGTGTCTGTGGACCCCTATATTACTGTAGAAGAAGGTCACCGCATCGGAAAACATGTGAAAGAGGCACTGATGAAACAAGATAATGTACAAAATGTTTTTGTGCATATTAATCCGTATTCTCCGAATTGAACATAATTAGGTATTTAATTATAGAGATGTTAAACCGTAGTTCGTATCATATTGTCACCCCTTAATCTGTCTAGTATAATGAACAGGTTAAGGGGTGATTTCGTGTTACAACCGAAAACGCGTTGGAAAGAAAAATCATATAATGATGAGCAAGTGAGTGAGCTGGCAAGGAATTTGCAACTATCACCTCTTGTTACTTCATTATTCCTCGGTAGAGGTTTAGATACAGAAGATAAGATTGTGGATTTTTTAAATACAGAAAATCAAGAATTTCACGATCCATTTTTACTTGAAGGAATGGATAGAACGGTAGAACGTGTACAAAAAGCCATTCAAAATGGTGAGCAAATTTTAATATTTGGCGATTATGATGCGGACGGAGTAAGTAGTACGACAGTTTTATTCCTTGCCCTTCAAGAATTAGGTGCAGATGTTGAGTTTTATATTCCGAACCGTTTTACGGAAGGATATGGACCAAATGAGGAGGCATTTCGCTGGGCACATAGCGCAGGGTTCTCATTAATTATTACTGTTGATACAGGTATTGCAGCTGTACATGAAGCGAAGGTAGCGAAGGAACTTGGAATGGATCTTATTATTACAGATCACCATGAGCCACCGCCAGAATTGCCAGAGGCGCTAGCGATTATTCACCCAAAATTAGAGGGCGGTATTTATCCGTTTCATTATTTAGCGGGTGTTGGTGTCGCATTTAAAGTTGCACATGCACTTTTAGGACGCGTTCCGGAACATTTATTAGAAATTGCAGTAATCGGTACAGTAGCCGATTTAGTATCGCTTCATGGTGAAAATAGATTGCTTGTGCAGCGTGGGCTTAAGCATATGCGTATGACAAAAAATATTGGTTTAAAAGCACTCTTTAAAGTAGCAAACGTTTCACAAAGTGAAATTACAGAAGAAAGTATCGGTTTCTCTCTTGCGCCACGTATTAATGCGGTTGGTCGTTTAGAAGATGCAGCACCAGCTGTTCATCTTCTGTTATCTGAAGATCCAGAAGAGGCGAAAGAGCTTGCTGAAGAAATAGATGAACTTAACAAGCTTCGAAAAGATATTGTTAAGCAAATTACAGAAGAAGCTATCTCTGAAGTGGAAAATAATTTCCCACCCGAAGAAAATAAAGTGTTGGTGCTTGCGAAAGAAGGGTGGAACCCAGGAGTCATCGGGATTGTAGCTTCTAAATTGGTAGAGCGTTTTTACCGCCCGACAATTGTGTTAAGTATTGACCCTGATAAGCAAACAGCAAAAGGATCAGCTCGTAGTATTGCAGGATTTGATTTATTTGCGAATTTATCAGATTGTCGGGAACTGTTACCTCATTTTGGCGGACACCCGATGGCGGCAGGAATGACGCTTCATATGAATGATGTGGATGAACTGCGCCGTCGTTTAAACGAACAGGCAAATGCAATTTTAACGCCGGAAGACTTTATTCCGATTACATCGGTAGATGCCGTTTGTAAAGTAGAAGATGTAACGCTTGCGTCAATCGAAGAAATGCAAAAGTTAGCACCATTTGGTGTTGGAAATCCAAAACCACGTATTGCAGTTAGAGATGCAGAGTTAGAAAGCATTCGTGCAATCGGATCAGATGGATCTCATTTGAAAATGGCACTTCGTGATGGACAAGCCACACTTGATACAATTGGATTTGGTTTCGGTGCTTACGCGAAAGAAATTTCTCCAGTCGCGAAAGTTTCTGTTGTAGGTGAAGCATCAATTAATGAGTGGAATAACTTTAAAAAGCCGCAATTAATGGTTCAAGATATTGCGGTAGAGGCGTGGCAGCTATTTGATTGGCGCAGTATGCGTAATGTAGAGGCGAATTTAGCAGAGCTTCCGAAAGAAAAAATAATAATGCTGTATTTTTCTGAAGAGGTATTGAATAAGTTTTCTTTAGAAGACTATAAAGAACAGCTTATGCATGCGTCACAGGTAACTCATTTAGACAATCAATATATCGTTTTACTTGATTTACCGAAAGGAACAGAAGAATTACGTGATTTATTTAAGGCGGGATTCCCAGCTCGAATTTATACGCTATTTTACCAAGAAAATAACCATTTATTTAGTACTGTTCCAACGAGGGAACACTTTAAATGGTATTATTCTTTCTTGCATCAAAAAGCGCCATTTTCTTTAAGACAACATGGGGAACAGCTATGTCGTCATAAAGGGTGGTCAAAAGATACAGTAAATTTCATGACACAGGTGTTTTTTGAGTTAGAATTTGTTACAATAAAAGACGGTGTCATTTTTATGGCAGATAAAATGAAAAAGCGTGATTTAATTGAATCGAACATATATCGTGAGAAAATGAACCATTTGCAATTAGAAAAAGAATTGGTTTATAGCACATATCAACAACTATACACATGGTTTGAAACGATTCGTAATCATAAAGAAGTAGAACAGTTAGGGTAAAGGATTTGTATTTACAGACCTTTTATATCTGAGGAGGATTCAGAAATATGGATTTCAAGCAACATATCGCAATTGTACCGGATTATCCAAGAGAAGGTATTGTGTTTAAAGACATCACACCTTTAATGAACGACGGTAAAGCATACAAAGCAGCAACAGATGCAATCGTTGAGTATGCAAAAGAAAGAAACATCGACCTTGTAGTAGGACCTGAAGCACGTGGTTTTATTATCGGTTGCCCAGTTTCTTATGCATTAGAAGTAGGATTTGCACCGGTTCGTAAATTAGGGAAATTACCACGTGAAGTTATTACAGTTGACTACGGTAAAGAATATGGAAAAGACGTTTTAACAATCCATAAAGATGCAATTAAGCCAGGTCAACGCGTATTAATTACGGATGACCTATTAGCTACAGGTGGAACAATTGAAGCGACAATTAAGCTAGTTGAAGAACTTGGCGGAGTTGTAGCAGGAATTGCATTCTTAGTAGAACTTACTTACTTAGATGGTCGTAAAATGTTAGATGGTTACGATGTATTAGTATTAGAAAAATACTAATTATTATATAGGTAAAACTACGGTGATAAAAAAGTACCCGTGAATCTCTTCGAGAGGAGCGGGTACTTTTGTATAATTGTACGAAAAAATTATGGTGAAATATCAGTAAAATCTTTTCCTTTTCACAATTCACAATCATTAGGTTATAATGGTAGAATAAAATTTATTCTACTGACAAGGGTAAAGTCAATTTTCAATAAAAGGTGATTCGATGGCAAATGAGCAAGTACTAACAGCTGAACAGGTACTCGAGAAAGCAAGTCAATATTTAGCGGACGATGATATTGAGCTAGTAGCACGTGCCTATGAATATGCACGTGATGCACATAGCGAACAGTATAGAAAATCGGGCGAACCATATATTATTCATCCGATTCAAGTTGCAGGTATTTTAGTTGATTTACACATGGATCCATCTACAGTATCAGCAGGTTTCTTGCATGATGTAGTGGAAGATACAGAAGTTACACTAGAAGATATTGAACGAGAATTTAATAAAGAAATTGCTATGCTTGTCGATGGTGTGACAAAGCTTGGGAAAATTAAGTACAAGTCTCACGAACAACAACAAGCAGAGAACCATCGCAAAATGTTTATTGCAATGGCTCAAGATATTCGGGTGATTTTAATTAAATTAGCTGATCGTCTTCATAACATGCGTACGCTGAAACATTTGCCTCAAGAGAAGCAACGTCGCATTGCAAATGAAACGTTAGAAATCTTTGCACCTTTAGCACATAGACTCGGAATTAATACTATTAAATGGGAGCTAGAGGATACATCACTTCGCTATTTAAATCCGCAGCAATATTATCGCATCGTTAATTTAATGAAGCGAAAACGTGCAGAGCGTGAGGAATACTTAGATGAAGTAATGACTGGCATTCGAGATAAATTAAAAGAAGTTGCGATCCAACCGGATATTTCAGGGAGACCAAAACATATTTATAGTATTTATCGCAAAATGGCATTGCAAAATAAACAGTTTAACGAAATTTATGATTTATTAGCTGTGCGTGTCGTTGTGAATAGTATTAAAGATTGCTATGCGGTACTCGGAATTATTCATACGTGCTGGAAACCAATGCCGGGGCGTTTTAAAGATTATATTGCAATGCCGAAAGCAAACCTGTATCAATCCCTTCACACGACTGTAATTGGTCCGAAAGGTGATCCGCTTGAAGTACAAATTCGTACGAAAGAAATGCATGAAATTGCAGAGTTCGGGATTGCGGCACACTGGGCATATAAGGAAGGCAAAGCGGCGGAAACAACAGGTACATTAGAGAAGAAACTAACATGGTTCCGTCAAATATTAGAGTGGCAAAATGAAGCTTCTAATGCGGAAGAGTTTATGGAATCATTAAAAATTGACTTGTTCTCTGATATGGTATTTGTCTTTACACCAAAAGGCGATGTAATGGAATTACCACTTGGTTCTGTCCCAATTGATTTTGCGTATCGCGTCCATTCGGAAATTGGAAACAAAACAATTGGTGCAAAAGTAAATGGAAAAATGGTAACACTTGATTATAAATTAAAAACGGGTGATATCATTGAAATTTTAACATCGAAACATTCATATGGTCCAAGTCAAGACTGGGTGAAACTTGCACAAACTTCTCATGCGAAAAATAAAATCCGCCAATTCTTCAAGAAACAACGCCGTGATGAAAATATTGAAAAAGGCCGTGAGCTTATTGAAAAAGAAGTGCGTGGCTTAGAGTATGAGATGAAAGAAATATTAGCGCCTGACAATTTAAAACGTGTTGCTGAGAAATACAATTTTGCAAATGAAGAAGATATGTTTGCAGCAGTTGGGTATAACGGTATTACAGCTGCACAAATTGTAACTCGTTTAACGGACAAATTCCGTAAACAGCGTGAAGAAGAACAAGACATTGTGGAAGTTAAAGAAGTTCGTAAGCCAATGAAAATTCGAAAATGGGATTCTGGTGTGAAAGTAAGCGGTGCTGATAATTTGCTAATCCGTTTATCAAAATGCTGTAACCCAGTTCCAGGTGACGACATCGTTGGTTATATTACGAAGGGGCGCGGTGTATCGATTCACCGTCGCGACTGTGTCAATGTTCATACAGAAGAGGCTGTAGAACGTTTATTAGAAGTAGAGTGGGAAGGTAGTCCTGAAAAAGAAATTGAATACAACGTTGATATTGAAATTTCAGGATATGATCGTCGTGGCTTGTTAAATGAAGTGTTGCAAGCTGTTACGGAAACGAAAACATATATTTCAGCTGTTTCGGGGAGAAGTGACCGTAACAAAATGGCGACGATTAATATGTCCATCTCTATTCATAACTTACAGCATTTGAAAAAAGTAGTGGAGCGCATTAAGCGTGTTCCAGAAATTTATGCAGTACGACGCATGATGCATTAATAGGGAGTGTATAAAAGATGAGAGTTGTCTTGCAACGATCAAAGGAAGCGTCTGTCACAGTAGATGGTGAGATCGTAGGACAAATTCCGTTCGGTTTAACATTACTAGTTGGCATTACGCATGAAGATACAGAAAAAGATGCAACTTACATTGCTGAAAAAATTGCAAACTTACGTATTTTTGAAGATGAGAACGAAAAGATGAACCATTCTGTACTTGATGTAAAGGGACAAGTTCTATCTATTTCGCAATTTACATTATACGGAGATTGCCGTAAAGGAAGACGCCCAAACTTCATGGATGCTGCGAAACCAGACTACGCAGAGCGCTTGTACGACTTCTTTAATGAGGAAGTTCGTAAACAGGGATTACATGTAGAAACAGGAAAGTTCGGAGCAATGATGGACGTTTCTTTAATTAATGATGGTCCGGTGACCTTAATTGTAGAAAGTAAATCGTGATGTTGAAGAAGAGAGGATTATATAATCCTCTCTTTTTTATACTTTGTGGTAGGTTTTGTTACTTTATCATCTCCTGACAGAAGACTCCCACCTCAAGGAATGGATAGGACATGGCTCTCTACATGTTCTGTTAGAAATGATCGTTTTCGGATCAGGGGTTGTGGTATTGTATCAATTAAAACATTATATGCTTGTGAGTGGATTGGCTATTGTCGTTGTGATGAATTGGATTCTTATGTTATGTATAGTGTAATCTTGTTTTAGGACTTAGTAGGGAATAGTCTTGTCTGAGAAGATAATAAAGACCTGTTGATGAAATAAACGTTATTCATTTGTGAGTATAACTGGACAATCAATATGGAACAATAAAAGTAATAACATCCATATTGATTGCGAGGGATATACGTATGCGTATGAATGAAAAAGGGCACTCTGTTACAAATGGTGCAAACCAGTTGTTTAACGTGAATTTTCATGATTTCATTTCGAAAGAGCAAAATAATACTTCGATGGAGCTTGCTTCTGAGTTCGGAATTTCACTTCAAGATGTCAAGCGCTTGAAGAAGCAGATTGAACGCTCTTAGGGCACTTGACAATCGCTCTTAACAAACGTATAGTAATTTTATATTTACATATGAATATAACCGTTGATGGAGAAGAGTAAATGAGACACACATGGAAAGAGAAGAAATGTCTTGGGCTGAAAACATTTCTACATGATGACTGATTGAATGACACTCTGTAGGTTTCAACTTGAAAGGCGTATATGCTTAGTAGAGGTTGAACGCAAATTTAAGCGTTATTAAAAAAGTGGAAGCATACGTGCTTCAATTAGGGTGGCACCACGGGTATAATACTCTCGTCCCTACTGAATAATCAGTAGAGACGGGAGTTTTTTTATTTTTATTAAGATTAAAACAATTTGAGGAGGAACTGAATATGTCTATTCAAATCCCACGCGGAACGCAAGATATTCTTCCAGGTAGTGTTGAGTTATGGCAGTATATCGAAGGGCAAGCGCGCGAAATTTGCCGTCGTTACAATTATAAAGAAATTCGCACACCAATTTTTGAACACACAGAGCTATTTTTACGCGGTGTTGGTGATACGACAGATATCGTACAAAAAGAAATGTACTCATTCCAAGATCGTGGAGAGCGTAGTTTAACATTGCGTCCAGAAGGTACAGCGCCTGTTGTACGTTCTTACGTTGAAAACAAAATGTACGGTGATGCAACGCAACCGACGAAATTATACTATATCGGTCAGATGTTCCGTTACGAAAGACCACAAGCAGGTCGCTATCGTCAATTCGTGCAATTCGGTATTGAAGCAATCGGTAGTAACGACCCTGCAATCGATGCAGAAGTAATCGCACTTGCTGTAGAGTTTTACCGCGGCATGGGCTTGAAAAATATTAAAGTTGTATTAAACAGTTTAGGTGATGCAGCAAGCCGTCAAGCACACCGTGATGCGTTAATTGCTCATTTTGAGCCGCGCATTGGGGAATTCTGTTCTGATTGCCAATCTCGCTTAGAAAAGAACCCTCTTCGTATTTTAGACTGTAAGAAGGACCGCAATCATGAATTAATGGGTACAGCACCATCTATTACAGAATACTTAAACGAGGACTCAGCAGCGTACTATGACAAAGTACAAGAGCTATTAACGATGATGGATGTTCCATTTGAAAAAGATCCAAACTTAGTACGCGGTTTAGACTACTACCAACATACTGTTTTTGAAATTATGAGTGAAGCGGAAGGATTCGGTGCGATCACAACATTAAGTGGTGGTGGCCGTTATAACGGACTTGTACAAGAAATTGGTGGGCCAGAAATGCCAGGTATCGGTTTTGCGATGAGTATTGAGCGCTTAATTATGGCACTGAAAGCTGAAAATATTGAGCTGCCAATTGAACATAGTATCGATTGTTACGTTGTAGCACTTGGTGAAAAAGCGAAAGACCATGCTGCAAAAGTTGCATTTGATCTTCGTAAAGCTGGATTATCAGTTGAAAAAGATTATTTAGATCGCAAAATGAAAGCACAATTTAAATCAGCGGATCGTTTAAATGCGAAATATGTAGCTGTATTAGGGGAAGATGAGCTAGATAAAGGCATCATTAACTTAAAAGATATGGCAACAGGTGGACAAGAAGAAGTGGCATTAGATGTATTTGCTTCTTATGTAGCAGAGAAATTAATATAGGGGGAACTCATAGTGGCTGAAAGAACACATGCATGTGGAAAAGTAACAGTAGAAGCAGTTGGACAAACAGTTCAATTAAAAGGTTGGGTACAAAAGCGCCGTGACCTAGGTGGACTAATTTTCATTGATTTACGTGACCGTACAGGTATCGTACAAGTCGTGTTTAACCCAGAAACATCAAAAGAAGCATTAGAAGTAGCAGAAACAATTCGTAGCGAATACGTATTACATGTAGAAGGGACAGTTGTTGAGCGCGGTGAAGGTGCAATCAATGAAAATATGGCAACTGGACGTATTGAAGTACAAGCAACGAAAGTAAACGTATTAAACGCAGCGAAAACGACGCCGATCATTATTGCTGATGATACAGATGCATCAGAAGATGTTCGCTTGAAATATCGTTATTTAGATTTACGTCGTCCTGTTATGTACAACACATTTAAAATGCGTCACGACGTAACGAAAACAATTCGTAACTTCCTAGATTCAGAAGAGTTCTTAGAAGTTGAAACACCAATTTTAACGAAGAGCACACCAGAAGGAGCGCGTGACTATTTAGTACCGAGCCGTGTGCATGAAGGTGAATTTTATGCATTACCTCAATCTCCGCAGCTATTTAAACAGCTTCTTATGGTCGGTGGATTTGAGCGTTACTATCAAGTAGCACGTTGTTTCCGTGATGAAGATTTACGTGCAGATCGTCAACCAGAATTTACACAAATTGATATCGAGGCATCATTCTTAACGCAAGATGAGATTTTAGAAATGATGGAGCGCATGATGACGAAAGTCATGAAGGATGCAAAAGGTGTAGAAGTTAGCGCACCATTCCCTCGTATGAAATATGCTGATGCGATGGCTCGCTTTGGTTCTGATAAGCCAGATACACGCTTTGCGATGGAACTTACGGATCTATCTGAATTTGCAGCAGGTTGTGGCTTTAAAGTATTTACAAGTGCTGTAGAAAGCGGCGGACAAGTAAAAGCAATTAATGCAAAAGGCGCTGCTAGCAAATACTCTCGTAAAGACATCGATGCATTAACTGAATTCGTAAAAGTATATGGTGCAAAAGGTCTAGCTTGGCTGAAAGTTGAAGAAGACGGCTTAAAAGGACCGATTGCGAAATTCTTCGGTGAAGAGGATGCAAACGTACTAATGAGTACATTAGAAGCAAATGATGGCGACTTATTATTATTTGTAGCGGATAAGAAGAGTGTTGTTGCAGATAGCTTAGGTACACTTCGTTTACGTCTAGGTAAAGAACTTGAGTTAATTGACGAAAGTAAATTTAACTTCCTATGGGTAACGGACTGGCCGCTGCTGGAGTACGATGAAGATGCAGATCGTTACTTCGCAGCGCACCATCCATTCACAATGCCATTCCGTGAAGATGTTGAGCTATTAGAAACAGCACCAGAAAAAGCGCGTGCGCAAGCGTATGACCTTGTATTAAATGGTTATGAGCTTGGTGGTGGATCACTTCGTATTTACGAGCGCGATGTACAAGAAAAAATGTTCAAAGCACTTGGATTCTCACAAGAAGAGGCTCAAGAGCAGTTCGGATTCTTATTAGAAGCATTCGAATATGGTACACCGCCACATGGTGGAATCGCATTAGGTTTAGACCGTCTTGTTATGTTACTTGCGGGACGTACGAATCTACGTGATACAATTGCATTCCCGAAAACAGCAAGCGCGAGCTGCTTATTAACAGAAGCTCCAAGCCCAGTTTCAGGAGCTCAGCTTGAAGAGTTATACTTACAGTTGAACGTGAAAGAAGAGAAGTAAGAACAGAGTCTAGATGGTTATACTAACCCCATCTAGGCTTTTTTTTGAGAGGAGGTTAAAAAAGTCCGGTTCAGATAACTGTCACATCTCATCGTTGCCTTGCCAGTGCGGTGCTCGAGTAGTCCCTCTACACTGTGCTCCTCCTGGCATCGGCGCCTCGATTTGTTCGGTTCTCTAAATCCTCCTTTTTAAACTTGCATTGGAAGAGGAGGTTAAAAAAGTCCGGTTCAGCTAGCAGTCGCATTTCGTTGCTAGCTTTGCCAGTGCGGTGCTCGAGTAGTCCCTCTACACTGTGCTCCTCCTGGCATCGGCGCCTCGATTTGTTCGGTTCTCTAAATCCTCCTTTTTAAACTTGCATTGGAAGAGGAGGTTAAAAAAGTCCGGTTCAGATAACTGTCACATCTCATCGTTGCCTTGCCAGTGCGGTGCTCGAGTAGTCCCTCTACACTGTGCTCCTCCTGGCATCGGCGCCTCGATTTGTTCGGTTCTCTAAATCCTCCTTTTTAAACTTGCATTGGAAGAGGAGGTTAAAAAAGTCCGGTTCAGCTAGCAGTCGCATTTCGTTGCTAGCTTTGCCAGTGCGGTGCTCGAGTAGTCCCTCTACACTGTGCTCCTCCTGGCATCGGCGCCTCGATCTGCTCGGTTCTTAGAATCCCCTCCTTTTTCAATGTGAATTGGAAGGAGAATTTAAAAAAGAGCAATTTAGATTACAATCTCGTTTTGGAAATATGTATTTTGGGGAATTCTATAACTTTTTCTATACAAATAGTCGGAAAAACGCTAGAATACATGGTAGACCATTTTTGTAATAGGAGTGTAGACCGCATGTTACATCAATTTTCACGTAATGAATTAGCCTTCGGAAAAGAAGGTCTTGAAATATTAAAAAATAGTACAGTTGGTATTCTAGGAATTGGCGGCGTAGGCTCATTTGCAGCAGAAGCGTTAGCACGTTCTGGTGTAGGACGCCTCGTATTAGTTGATAAAGATGTTGTAGATATTACAAACGTAAACCGTCAAATTCATGCTTTAATATCTACTGTAGGGCGTTCAAAAGTAGAATTAATGAAAGAGCGTATTGCAGATATTAATCCAGACTGTGAAGTAATTGGACTAGAAATGTTTTACACAGACGAAACATATGAAGAGTTCTTTAAACATGGTTTAGATTTCGTAGTGGATGCATCTGATACAATCACATTCAAAATTCATCTAATTAAACAATGTTTACGTCGTAAAATTAAAATTATCTCAAGTATGGGTGCAGCGAACAAAATGGACCCAACTCGTTTCCGTATTGCGGATATTTCTAAAACACATACAGATCCAATTGCGAAGGTAATCCGTACGAAGCTTCGTAAAGAGGGTATTAAAAAAGGTGTAAAAGTTGTCTTCTCTGACGAAAACCCAATTGTAATTCGTGAAGAAGTTCGTAAAGAAATCGTTCCAGACGAAAACGCGAAAATTCGTAAAGCGAAATTACCACCTTCCTCAAATGCATTCGTACCATCTGTGGCCGGCTTAATTATGGCAAGTCACGTTGTACGTGAACGTATAAAGAATGTAGAAGTGAAACGTGTAGGGCAAGAATAAAAAATAAAAAAGCGTATATTCCATGAGGAGTATACGCTTTTTTATTTTTGTGAAAAGATGTTAAAGAAATATCCATTTTGTTTTAGAGAATAAAACATACTCCCCACCCCACTATGTAGCGTGAGGTGGGGAGTATGTTAATTTTCTGCTGAATATATAATATCTAAATTCCCATTTGGATCTGTTTTGAAAATAGGGGCAATTTGTTCTTCCTGTTCCTCTACTGAAACAAGCTTTCGAGCACGATCCATGATTCTAACAAGCATGGCGTAATCTTCTTCGATTGCTTGTTGTTTTTTTGCTAGTACGGCTAATTTTGTTTCGAGTTCATTGTTCGTCTTTTGCAGTGAAGTAAGCTGCGTCTGTAATACTTCATTTTCTGTTTGCAACTTTGCGAGTGAAGGGTTATTCTGCTCCAAGTTTTGTAAAAATAAGATGACATCTTGCATTGTAAAAGAGTTTTTATTATATGTAATCTCCTCTGAAAATTCAGCGTCAATTACGATTTGTTTATTTTGTTTCGTCTTTATGAATTGTTCTTTTCCGACGCTAGCCTCAGAACGTTTTAGCTCTTTTCTTTGCTTTTTAGCAAGTTGTACAGCATCCTCATAATTTTGTCTTACTTCGGCATTCCATCTGAACCCACAAGCTGCCGAAGTGCGGTTTAATTTGTCGCCAACTTCATCGAATGCCTTTATTTGTGTACTGCCGCTGCGAATATGTCGTAAAACGGTTTCTGCTAAAAGGAGATCGTCTTCTCTAGTCCATGCATCTTGACGTGTTTTCATAAACGAAACCTCCATCACATTATCGTGTCGTTTTCGTTTATATTACCCTTTTTGTTTCGTTTTATGCGAACTTTGTAATCTTTCATAAACATTTGAGAGTGCTTGTTCAAATTTTCCTGTCGTTTTCGGTTTATAATATTGTTTGTTTTTAATTTTGTCAGGCAAGTATTGTTGCTGCACCCAGCCGTTTTGATAATCGTGTGGATATAAATATCCGATACCTCTACCTAGTGATTCAGCACCTCTATAGTGACTGTCTTTTAAATGACTTGGTACATCGCCTGTTTGACCGTTTCGTAAGTCGTGAAGGGCTGCATCAAGTGCTTTATATGCTGAATTTGATTTCGGCGAGAGACAAAGTTCGATAACAGCATTAGCAAGTGGAATGCGGGCTTCAGGAAAGCCGACGCGTTCAGCTGACTCAATCGCTGCCAGTGTACGTGGCCCAGCTTGCGGGCTAGCAAGGCCGATATCTTCATATGCCATAATGAGAAGTCTTCTCCCGATGCTTTGGAGATCGCCTGCTTCGATAAGACGTGCTAAATAATGAAGAGCTGCATTTACATCGCTTCCGCGTACTGATTTTTGAAAAGCTGATAATACGTCATAATGAGCATCTCCGCCTTTGTCGTGAACGAAGCTCTTTTTTTGTAAGCATTCTTCCGCGATTTCTAATGTGATTTCCGTGGCCTTGTTGTCTGTTGTAAAGCTAGATAAAACGGCAAGTTCAAGCGCGTTATAAGCAGATCGCATATCTCCACCTGACGCATTTGCGAAGTGACGTAACGCTTCATTTGTAACAGTTACATCGTATTCTCCAAGACCCTTCTCTTTATCTTCAAGTGCTCGTTTTAAACCAATTAAAATATCATTTTCTGTTAGCGCGTGCAGTTCGAAGATTTGACAACGGCTTCGAATAGCAGAATTTATAGCATGGAATGGATTACTTGTTGTTGCACCAATTAAAGTTAAGAGCCCGCTTTCTAAATGTGGTAATAGAAAGTCTTGTTTCGCTTTATCTAGACGATGGACTTCATCTAAAATTAAAAC
The DNA here is from genome assembly GCF_000746925.1 of Bacillus clarus. Classification (GTDB taxonomy): domain Bacteria; phylum Bacillota; class Bacilli; order Bacillales; family Bacillaceae_G; genus Bacillus_A; species Bacillus_A clarus. The sequence continues at coordinate 1,336,690 of NZ_JMQC01000008.1, read as the reverse complement.
AAGGTGGCGATGCATCTTTGCTTCTTGTACGACTACTTCCATATCTTTTTTATTGTGAGTAACAGCATTTAATAGGCGAAATGGTGTTCCTGTACTGCCAGCAATTGCACTAGCAATTGACGTTTTTCCTGTACCTGGGGGGCCATATAAAATCATCGATTGAAAATGGTTTGCTTGGACCATTCGCCATAAAATTTTCCCTTCACCAACTAAATGCTGTTGTCCAATAATTTCTTTAATATTTGTCGGACGCATTCGATGTGCGAGTGGTTGTTTCATTTTGACCGTCTCCCTTAATATGTAATCGCATTCTATCGTACCATTTTTTTTCATAAAAATTGAAATAGGATGCTGCTTTATGTCCAAAATGAAAATGAATATTTTCATTTTTCTCTCAATTGTAATAATTTCCGAGTGTTTCAATGTGATTTTATGTTATCATTTTGAATACACAAGTTGAAATTTCTTATAATACTATATTATGCTATAATTTCATAGGATTTTAAATTGTGTTCTTTGACGAATAAAGGTGTAACCAATAGAAGTGAAATTTTGAAAAGAGGTGCAAAATAGATGAAAATTTCAACAAAAGGCCGCTACGGCTTAACAATTATGATCGATCTTGCAAAAAAATTTGGTGAGGGTCCGATTTCGTTAAAATCAATTGCTCAGGCGCATGATTTATCGGAGCATTATTTAGAGCAATTAATTTCACCACTTCGTAATGCTCGTCTTGTAAAAAGTACGCGTGGTGCATACGGTGGATACGTACTATCTGATCAACCAGTTAATATTACGGCTGGGGATGTTATTCGCGTATTAGAAGGTCCAATTAGTGTTGTAGAAATGCTAGATGAAGAAGAGCCAGCACAACGCCAATTGTGGATGCGTGTTCGTGACGCGGTGCAGGAAGTATTAGATAGTACAACTTTAGAAGATTTAGTACGTTATGAAGAAGAAAATCACGGGGGTTATATGTTTTACATTTAATTCCTTGTGAAACGATTTGGAAAGAAGGAGATCTGATGGAACGCATTTACTTAGATCATGCTGCGACATCTCCGGCTCACCCAGAGGTAGTCGAAAAGATGATTCCATATATGACAGAAACGTTTGGTAACCCGTCTAGTATTCATTTTTATGGACGTCAAACGCGTCATGCGGTAGATGAGGCAAGACGTGTTTGTGCACGTAGCATCAATGCAAATCCAAATGAAATTATTTTTACGAGTGGTGGTACAGAAGCCGACAATTTAGCACTTTTAGGTGTAGCGCGTGCAAATCGTCATAAAGGTAACCACATTATTACAACGCAAATTGAACATCATGCGATTTTGCATACGTGTGAAGTGCTGGAGCGCGAAGGGTTTGAAGTGACGTATTTACCGGTTGATGCAACGGGACGTGTTCAAATTTCGGATGTACAAGAGGCGTTAACAAGCGAAACAATTCTTGTATCCGTTATGTTTGGGAATAATGAAGTAGGAACGATGCAACCCATTGCGGAAATTGGAGAACTGTTAAAAGAACATCAAGCTTATTTCCATACAGATGCTGTACAAGCCTACGGGTTAACGGTAATCGATACGAAACAATTAGGTATTGATTTATTATCAATTTCAGCTCATAAAATTAATGGTCCAAAAGGTGTAGGTTTTTTATATGCTAGCATGCAAGTGAAGTTTGAACCGTTATTAACGGGCGGGGAGCAAGAGAGAAAGCGCCGCGCTGGTACGGAAAATGTACCTAGTATCGTTGGGCTTCAGCACGCTGTTCGTCTTGCTGAAGAAACGCGTGAGCAAAAAAATGCCCAATATGAAGCGTTTAAAGATATAATGGAATCTGTCTTCAAAAATGAAGGCATTACTTTCGAGGTAAACGGAAATTTAGAACATCGCTTATCGCATGTGTTTAATATAAGTTTTACAGGAGTGAATATTGAGCCATTTCTTGTGAATTTAGACTTAGCAGGTATTGCAGTATCGAGTGGTTCTGCTTGTACAGCTGGTTCTATTGATCCATCACATGTATTAGTAGCGATGTTTGGAAAAGAATCCGATCAAATACGTTCATCCGTACGTTTTAGCTTCGGTCTTGGAAATACGAAAGAACAAGTAGAAAAAGCAGCGTACGAAACAGTGAAAATCGTGAAGCGATTAACACAAAACTAGTATGGGAGGTGACATGATGAACAAACTACCTCACGAAACACGCGTTGTCATCGGTATGTCCGGTGGCGTCGATTCATCTGTAGCAGCTCTTTTATTAAAAGAGCAAGGTTACGATGTAATCGGAATTTTTATGAAAAACTGGGATGATACAGATGAGAATGGCGTCTGCACAGCGACAGAAGATTACAATGATGTAATTGAAGTGTGTAACCAAATCGGGATTCCGTATTATGCAGTAAACTTTGAAAAACAATACTGGGATAAAGTATTTACGTACTTTTTAGACGAGTACCGAGCTGGCCGTACGCCAAATCCAGATGTAATGTGTAATAAAGAAATTAAATTTAAAGCATTTTTAGAACATGCAATTGCACTTGGAGCTGATTACGTAGCGACAGGGCATTATGCACGTGTTGCTTATATGGATGGCGAATATAAAATGCTACGCGGTGTTGATGATAATAAGGATCAAACATACTTCTTAAATCAATTAAGCCAAGAACAATTATCGAAAACAATGTTCCCGTTAGGTGAGTTAAAGAAACCACAAATTCGTGAAATGGCGAAAGAAGCTGGTTTAGCGACAGCGGCGAAGAAAGATAGTACTGGTATCTGCTTCATTGGTGAGCGTAACTTTAAAGATTTCTTGAGTAACTATTTACCAGCACAACCAGGTGTAATGCAAACATTCTCTGGTGAAGTAAAAGGGAAACACGACGGTTTAATGTACTATACAATTGGACAACGTCATGGCCTTGGTATTGGCGGTAATGGTGACCCTTGGTTTGCTGTTGGGAAAAACTTAAAAGAAAACATCTTATATGTTGATCAAGGTTTCCATAACGAACTTCTATATGGCGATGAAGTTATTGCAACGAATGTAGGTTGGGTAAGTAATAAAGCAAAAGAAACAGAATTTACATGCACAGCGAAATTCCGTTACCGTCAAGAGGACAACAAAGTAACAGTTCAAATCGTTGATGAAAATACAGTTCGTATTCTTTGCGATGAGCCAATTCGTGCAATTACGCCAGGTCAAGCAGTCGTTTTCTATGATGGAGATGAGTGCTTAGGCGGTGCTACAATTGATGAAGTATATCGTAGTGGTAAGAAATTAGATTATTTAGGGTGAAAATGAGAAGCCTCTGCCGATTAGCGGTAAGAGGTTTCTTTTACATAAAAGCGAATTTTTGTTCGCTTGGAAAATAGATTCTTTGTTATAATCTGTTATAGAGGTGAAGAACATGTCAAATAAGCTTGAAACAGGCATTCAATACATGCAAGAAGGCAATTGGGAAGAAGCAGCTAAAAATTTTACAGAAGCAATTGAAGAAAATCCGAAAGATGCACTTGGATATATTAACTTCGCAAATTTATTAGACGTACTAGGAGATAGCGAGCGCGCAATTTTATTTTATAAACGTGCGTTAGAATTAGATGGAAAATCTGCTGCTGCCTATTATGGCTTAGGAAACGTATATTATGGACAAGAGCAATTTGCGGAAGCAAAGGCAGTATTTGAACAAGCGATGCAAAGTGGATTACAATCAGCTGATGTGACATTTATGCTAGGTATTACACATGTACAGCTTGGGAATGATCGTCTTGCATTACCATTTTTACAAAGAGCGACTGAATTGGATGAGACTGATGTAGAAGCGGTCTTCCAGTGTGGACTATGCTTCGCGCGACTAGAACATATTCAAGAAGCAAAACCTTATTTTGAAAAGGTATTAGAAATGGATGAAGAGCATGCAGATGCGTATTATAATTTAGGTGTTGCTTACGTATTCGAAGAAAATAATGAAAAAGCACTTACTTTATTTAAGAAGGCAACAGAACTTCAACCAGACCACTTTTTAGCAGGGAATGGCATTCGTTTATTAGAGCAAGAAGCAGAATAAGATTAGGATTTAATGTGCAGTTACCCCTCATCTAATAGTAATTGACGAGGTGAGGGTTGTACTGCTCGTTAGATCGAAGGAGAATCGGAAAGGAGAGGAAAGATGGGAAATCAACATGCAATGGATTTATTTGAGGAAGAACAAAAATTTATAAAAGCGCAAGTTCTTCATACCATTTTCCACAACGAAGAAAACCTCTATTCCGTTGTCAGTATGAAAATCATTGAAACGAATGAAACATACGACGAAAAAAAAGTGATGATAAACGGTCACTTTCCCCGTATGCACGAAGATGAAGTATTTACATTAACAGGTTATTTTAAAGACCATCCGAAATACGGAAAACAATATCAGGTTGAAACGTTTAAAAAAGAATTACCTCAAACGAAAGCGGGTATGGTGCAATATTTAGCGAGTGATTTATTTAAAGGAATCGGAAAGCGGACTGCAGAAAAGATTGTAGATCATCTCGGTGAGCATGCAATTTCGAAAATTATGGACGATCCTGCTGCATTAGAAGGTGTTGTAAACAAGCAAAAAGCGCAGGAAATATATGAGACCATTATTGAACATCAAGGGTTAGAAAAGGTTATGAGCTTTTTAAATGGTTACGGTTTTGGAACGAAGCTCTCTATAAAAATTTATCAACAATATAAAGAGATGACGCTCGAGGTCATTCGTAATAATCCGTATCAGCTTATTGAAGAAGTAGATGGAATTGGTTTCGGAAGAGCAGATGATATAGGGCGAGCGCTTGGTATATTAGGAAATCATAACGACCGCGTACGAGCGGGATGCTTTTATACGTTAGAAAATGTTTCATTGCAAGATGGTCACGTTTATATGGAAAAGGGACAACTTGTGAGAGAAACGATGTCTCTTTTAAATAATCAAGCAGGTGCTGTGACGGAAGAAGACATTGTACAATGCTTAGAAATGATGCAAGGTGAAGGGAAAGTCATTATAGAAGAAGATCGTATTTATTTAGCTTCTCTATTTTATTCTGAAAAAGGTGTTGTAAAGTCAATCCGTCGTCTTATGAATCAAGATGAGACACCGGCATTTCCTGAAGCGGAAGTGTTGCTAACTTTGGGGAAGATTGAAGAGCAATTAAAAGTGCAATACGCACCGCTTCAACAAGAGGCGATTCAAACGGCGCTTCATAAACCAATGATGCTATTAACTGGTGGACCAGGAACAGGGAAGACAACGGTTATTAAAGGGATTGTCGAAATGTATGCATCATTACACGGATTATCTTTAAATCCGAAAGATTATAGTGATGATAATCCATTCCCGATTCTTTTAACGGCTCCTACAGGAAGAGCGGCAAAACGAATGAGTGAATCTACTGGGCTCCCTGCTTGCACAATTCATCGTCTGCTTGGATGGACACCAGAAGGGTCTTTCCAACGTAATGAAACAGATCCTGTGCAAGGGAAGCTCCTTATTATTGATGAGTTTTCAATGGTGGATATTTGGCTGGCAAATCAATTGTTTAAATCATTGCCGACGAACATTCAAGTAATCGTTGTAGGTGATGAAGACCAATTGCCATCTGTAGGACCTGGACAAGTGTTAAAAGATTTATTAAATGCAGGTGCCATCCCAACGGTAAAACTTACAGAAATTTATCGTCAGGCAGAAGGTTCGTCTGTTATTCAGCTTGCCCATGCGATAAAAGACGGAACGCTCCCGACAGATTTAGCACAAAATAAAAAAGATCGTTCATTTATTGGCTGTACAGGAGCTCAAATAGTTGAAGTTGTAAAAAAAGTATGTGAAAACGCGAAGACGAAAGGGTTTAGCGCAAGAGATGTGCAAGTGTTAGCACCTATGTACCGTGGGCCAGCGGGTATTAATGTGTTAAATGAAGCTCTTCAAGAAGTGTTTAATCCGAAAAAAGAAAAGAGTAAAGAAATTGCTTACGGTGACGTTGTGTACCGAAGAGGTGATAAAGTACTTCAACTAGTCAATCAGCCTGAGAGCCAAGTGTTTAATGGTGATATTGGAGAAATTGTATCGGTATTTTATGCGAAAGAAAATGTCGAGCAACAAGATATGATAGTCGTTTCATTTGATGGAATTGAAGTAACGTATACAAAGCCTGATTTAAATCAAATTACGCATGCATATTGCTGTTCGATTCATAAATCGCAAGGTAGTGAATTTCCGATTGTTATTATGCCGATTGTAAAGAGCTACTACCGTATGTTACGTCGTAATTTAATTTATACGGGTATTACAAGAAGTAAAAAATTCCTTATTATCTGCGGAGAAGAATCGGCCTTTCAATCTGGTGTAAATCGTCTTGATGATGCGATGCGCCAAACGACTTTAGCTGGTCGTTTAAAGGAGTCAACAGGAGAAGTACAGATGGTGACGATTGATGGTCAAGAAATGGACGTGGAAAACATTTCACCGTATGATTTTATGTAACAAGGTGAAATTATATAGTGACACTTTCAATACATAGAACAAGATGTTGGAAGTGCCTAACATGTATAAATGAATGCAGTTTGGACATAATGGCGAATAGAATCTGGGAGACTGTAAGGAGATGAAAGCCATATGTTCAGTTGTCCAAATTGCAAAGGGAAAGACATCGGAAAAATAGGTGTCAACCAATTTTATTGCTGGAATTGTTATATCGAATTATCGGTTTCAAAGGGGAAAATCCATACACATCAAGTAGAGGAAGATGGTTCGCTAAGTTCTCTTGATGATTTATTTGACGAGAACGAACGAACAATCGGATAACGAAAAGGGGGATTTACTTTGAATATACGCAATTCATTAATCGCATTAGGTGTTGGTGCTGTAGCATATCAATATGCTCGCAAGCAGGATGTATTTTCAAAACGCAATATGAAAAAAGCACGTAAGATGATTAAGTCTTATTTATAATCATTTCGATAAAGTGAAAAACTCCCTTATGATGAGGGAGTTTTTTTATACACTCATATGTAAATAAAAAAGCCCAATTTCTGAAAAAACATCAGATAGGCCATAACAGCCAATACCGAGTACTCCGTAATGCCATAGTTGTTTTGCCCTTTCTTTTCTAGTTGAACGAATGAAGAAACCTTTCCAAATGCCAAAGCCGATACAAATCCATTCAAGAATCATAAAAAGTACGGATAATCCGAGCATACATAAAACCATCGTTATCCCTCCTGACTATATTTACATGTGCCGTAGTCTCAGGTTGGTTGTCCTTATTATGTTAAATATATGTAAATCTTTTAGAAACAGTATGGTCTGTATGAAAATATTTTAATACGCTCATTTTTTTAAAAGTTTTACACATAACCTTCTCTATTTCTTTTCACAATAAGGATAGAGGAGGTTTTTCGTGTGAAGAATCTTAAAATTATATGGATTTATCGTCTAGGATTATTGTTACTGGTCTTTCTTTGTTTGCTTGTCTTTTTAAAAATCAAACCGCTATGGGCGCCGATTATTTTTGTGTTTAAAGTGGCAATTACACCTTTTTTAATTGCATGTTTTATCGCTTATTTATTACACCCTTTAATTGAAAAATTACATAAAGAGGGGATGCCACGTACACTGGCTATAATGCTCATTTATATTCTCTTTTTCGGCGGTCTTGGCTATGGGATTTATAAAGGAACACCTGTTGTTATAAAGCAGTTACAAGAGATTAATGAGCAATTTCCGCAGTTTACAAAAATGTACGATTCTTGGATGGATGGTGTAACAGAACAAACAGCGAATTTTCCATCGTTTATTCATGAAAAGGTAAAACAAATTTTTGTTGGTGTGGAAATGAAGATTCAAGCACTTTTAAATAAAGTAATGAGCACGGCTCGCGGTGTACTTGATTCATTGCTCATTATTTTCCTAATTCCGTTCATTGTATTTTACATATTAAAAGACTATGGTGAATTCTATCATATCTTTTGGAAACTAGTCCCAAGCAAATGGCGTAGTACGGGACAAGTACTTGCAAAAGAAATTGATAAATCGCTTGGAAGTTATATTCGAGGACAGCTATTTGTTTGCTTAGTATTAGGAGGGGTATCCGCTCTTTCTTTTTGGTTTATCGGTATGAAATATCCGTTACTACTCGGTATTATTATTGGGGTCACGGATATAATCCCGTACTTTGGTCCTATTTTAGGAGCGATTCCGACATTAATGATTGCCGCAACGGTATCCACGAACTTGCTAATTAAGGCGGGGATTACAATTGCGATCTTGCAATTTGTTGAAAGTAATATTTTATCTCCTTACATTGTCGGGAAATCACTAAGGATGCATCCTGTTGTTATTATGCTTGCGCTACTCGTTGGGGGAGAAATTGCAGGGATTGTAGGTTTATTAATATCTGTTCCGATTTTAGCTGTAGTTCGTACGGTGGTTGTTCATGTAAGGCCGCTTTGGAAAAGATAAAAAGTTTTATATTGCCATTAAAAGCCCCCTATTTCTAGAAGTAGGGGGCTAACAATATGTTTATTTAGGTAGTTGTTCTTTAATTTTTTGAACAATTGAACTAATATTATCTGTTTGGATATGTTTTATCTTTTTCCATTCATTATCATACATAAATACAATTTGATTGTTGAGCAGTCTTTTTTGTTCTTTTATAGAAGAAATTTTTGAGAAAAAATATTCTTCAAATAGTGGATTACCACTTAAATCTGGTCCATAAAAAAATAGCCTTTTATTTGTTAAAATTAATAGTCCGGGTCTTGCGATAGTGCGGTATATAAAGACTTCTAACGAACATGGGGTATAAGATAGAATTTTTTCATCAGTATGTAACAGTTTTTTAGTTTGATTCAATAAATCTGTCATTATAATCGTCCCTTTATTTATAGTAATTTGATTATAACAAAAATATAAATACATCTGTTTTTTTAGGAGAAATATCTTTAAAGGTGTTGTTTTTGATTTAATATATTAAATTGAACTAATATTGCATACTAAAGAGGAATGTTGTTCATAATTAGAAGTGGAATGGTTATAAGATAATATAGTTATGTAATCTAAAAGGCGGATGATACAATATATTTATTTTCATCTACATTGACAAACTTAAGAGAATTCCATTATATTTAGTCATATAATAGATTAAATCAATGACGGAACAAGTACGTTACAGTCCATTTGTAGAGAGAAGCTTCCACTGGCTGAAAGAAGCTTTAAATGAAGAGTAACAGAAAGCTAATCCTGAGAGCAGCTAATCACTGCCGTCTTGCCACGTTACGGCACCATGAGGTGATGAATTGATTTGATAAAATCGATTCATAATTAGGGTGGTATCGCGAGTTAACTCTCGTCCCTTTTATAGGGGCGGGAGTTTTTTATATTTAAGGAGGAAAATACAATGAAACAATTAACAGGCGCACAAATTCGTCAAATGTTTTTAGACTTTTTCCAAGAAAAAGGGCATGCAGTTGAACCAAGTGCATCATTAGTTCCACACGAAGATCCATCTCTTTTATGGATTAATAGTGGTGTAGCGACATTAAAGAAATATTTTGATGGTCGTGTAATTCCCCAAAATCCACGTATTACAAATGCACAAAAATCAATTCGTACAAACGATATTGAGAATGTTGGGAAAACAGCTCGTCACCATACGTTCTTTGAAATGTTAGGGAACTTCTCAATTGGTGATTACTTTAAAGAAGAAGCGATTACATGGGCTTGGGAATTTTTAACGAGCGACAAATGGATCGGATTCGATAAAGAATTATTATCTGTTACAATTCATCCAGAAGATGAAGAAGCATTTACAATTTGGAATGAAAAAATGGGTGTTCCAAAAGAGCGTATCATCCGTTTAGAAGAAAACTTCTGGGATATCGGTGAAGGACCAAGTGGACCAAACACAGAAATTTTCTATGACCGTGGTGAAGCTTACGGTAATGACTTTAGTGACCCAGAATTATATCCAGGTGGAGAAAACGAGCGTTACTTAGAAGTATGGAACCTTGTATTCTCTCAATTTAACCATAATCCAGACGGATCATATACGCCGCTTCCAAAGAAAAACATCGATACAGGGATGGGTCTAGAGCGTATGACATCTATCGTTCAAGATGTTCCTACAAACTTTGATACAGATTTATTCATGCCGATGATTGGTGCAACAGAAACTATTTCTGGTGAGAAGTATCGTAATGGTGATCTAGAGAAAGATATGGCGTTTAAAGTAATTGCTGACCATATCCGTACAGTAACATTCGCTGTTGGTGACGGTGCTCTTCCATCTAACGAAGGCCGTGGTTATGTATTACGTCGTTTATTACGTCGTGCTGTTCGTTACTCGAAAAAATTAAACATCAACCGTCCATTCATGTTCGAATTAGTACCGGTTGTTGGAGAAGTAATGAAAGACTTCTATCCAGAAGTTCTTGAAAAGAAAGATTTCATTGCAAAAGTGGTGAAAAACGAAGAAGAGCGTTTCCATGAAACTCTTCATGACGGTGAAGCAATTTTAGCGGAAGTAATTGCAAAAGCGAAAGAAGAAAAAACAACTGTTATTTCTGGCGTAGATGCGTTCCGTCTATACGACACATACGGTTTCCCAATTGAATTAACAGAAGAATACGCAGAAGAAGCAGGTATGACAGTTGATCATGCAAGTTTTGAAGCTGAAATGGAAAAACAACGTGAGCGTGCGCGTGCTGCTCGTCAAGACGTTGACTCTATGCAAGTTCAAGGCGGTGTACTTGGAGAAATTAAAGTAGCGAGCGAATTCGTTGGTTACGGTACAGTAGCAACAGAAAGTAACGTTGTTGCACTTGTGAAAAATGGCGAGTACACAGACAGCTTACAAGCAGGTGAAGAAGGACAATTAATGCTTGATGTAACACCATTCTATGCTGAGAGCGGTGGACAAATTGCAGACCGTGGTTACCTTCTTGCTGATGGTGTGAAAGTTCTTGTAAAAGACGTACAAAAAGCACCAAATGGTCAAAATTTACACAAAGTGGTTGTTGAAGAAGGTACATTAATGAAAGACGCGGCTGTTAAAGCTGTTATCGATACGAAAAACCGTAGTAGTGTTGTGAAAAACCATACAGCGACGCATCTTTTACACCAAGCGTTAAAAGATGTACTTGGAACACACGTTAACCAAGCAGGTTCCCTTGTAACATCAGAACGTTTACGCTTTGACTTCTCTCACTTCGGTCAAGTACAAGCTGACGAATTAGAAAAAATTGAGCGTATCGTAAACGAAAAAATTTGGGAAAGTATTGATGTTGAGATTTCTCAAAAAGCAATTGAAGAAGCGAAAGAAATGGGCGCAATGGCATTATTCGGTGAGAAATACGGAGATGTTGTACGCGTTGTACAAGTAGGCGATTACAGCTTAGAGCTTTGCGGTGGTTGTCACGTTGATAACACAGCTTCTATCGGTATTTTCAAAATCGTTGCTGAGTCTGGTATCGGAGCAGGAACGCGTCGTATTGAGGCAGTAACAGGTAAGTCTGCATATGAATTAATGAACGATCAAGTAGGTTTATTAAAAGAAGCTGCAGGAAAAATGAAAACAAATCCGAAAGATATTTTAACAAGAGTAGATGGTTTATTTGCTGAAGTAAAACAACTTCAAAAAGAAAACGAATCCCTTGCTGCGAAATTAAGCAATATCGAAGCTGGAAACTTAACTGATTCAGTAATGACAGTAGATGGCGTAAACGTATTAGCAACGAAAGTAAATGTTGCAGATATGAACAACTTACGTACAATGATGGATGACTTGAAAAATAAATTAGAGTCTGCAGTTGTTGTATTAGCGTCTGTAAATGATGATAAAGTAAATATTTTAGCTGGCGTAACGAAAGACTTAATTAGTCAAGGTTACCATGCAGGTAAACTTGTGAAAGAAGTAGCTTCTCGTTGTGGCGGCGGTGGTGGTGGCCGTCCTGACATGGCTCAAGCAGGCGGTAAAAACCCAGCGCAAGTTGAGGAAGCTTTAGCATTTGTAGAAGAGTATGTTAAATCTGTTTCAAAATAAAGAGATAGTAGTGTACAATAGTAGGGAGAGGAGAAGTTCTTCTCCCTATACTTACTACTTATAAGTGAGGTGCTTGAAATGGACGGTTTTGATAAAACAATGAAGTTTAGCATTCAAGATGAAAAACAGAGTGTCCATGTAAATGATGTACTTTTAACTGTGTATGATGCACTTCAAGAAAAAGGCTATAATCCGATTAACCAAATCGTCGGTTATTTATTAAGTGGAGATCCAGCATACATACCTCGCCATAAAGATGCACGAAGCATCATTCGCAAGCTTGAACGTGATGAGTTAATCGAAGAGCTTGTGAAGTCTTACTTGAAACATCATCGTGAGGAGTAGTTTATGCGGATACTAGGTTTAGATGTTGGTACAAAAACAGTCGGCGTTGCAATTAGCGACGAAATGGGCTGGACAGCACAAGGGCTGGAAACAATCAAGATTAACGAAGAGCGAGGTCAATTTGGTTTTGACCGTATTTCTGAGTTAGTAAAACAGTATAATGTGGACAAAATAGTAGTAGGTTTACCTAAAAATATGAATGGTACAATTGGCCCGCGTGGTGAAGCTTGCCAGCAATTTGCAGAAAACCTACGAGAGCTGTTACAATTAGACGTTGTAATGTGGGACGAGCGTTTGTCGACGATGGCAGCGGAACGTCTGCTCATTTCAGCTGATGTGAGTCGTAAGAAGCGAAAACAGGTAATCGATAAGATGGCTGCAGTCGTAATCTTACAAGGATTTTTAGATAGTAAATAAGAGGTGACCAAAATGGAAGAAAATCAAATTACAATTGTAGACGAAAAAGGAAACGAACATTTATGTGAAATTATTTTCACTTTTGATGCTGAAAAATTTGGCAAAAAATCTTACGTAGTCTTCTCTCCAATCGGTGAAGTAGACGAAGATGGAGACCAAATTTATGATGCAATGGCTTTTGAACAAAATGAAGAAGAGTCAGGCGGAACATTACTTCCAATCGAATCTGAAGAAGAGTGGGAAATGGTACAAGAAATGTTTGACACTCTTGCTGCAGAGCAAGACGAAGAATAGTAATGGATAAAAAGGTGGACTGTATACACAGTCCACCTTTTTTGTATTCATACGCAAAATGACAGATTTTTTTGTCGAAACTATTTAATTGTTTATAGTATAATAAGACGGATTGTATGAAATAAGGCCTTAATGCATGGTTAAGGTCTAATAATGAGTAGCTTTCACCAATTATATAGAAATGATTGGTTTTGCTTTATGCTTGTAGGGCATTGTATAGAGGAAGTGTATATGGTCTACAATTGAATAAGGAGGAAGAAATTTGATAGAGAATCAAGTGAAGAAGAAGCGTAGACGCATTTTTTTATTTTCGATTATTGCACTGCTTTTAGTTTGTGGTTCAGTCTATGCGTATATTTTATCGGCATTAGGACCGGTTGATAGCGGAAATAAAAAAGATATTGAAGTAGAGATTCCAAAGGGGTCATCGACAAGTAAAATTGGTGAAATTTTAGAAGAAAAAGGTGCTGTGAAAAACGGTACAGTCTTTAGTTTTTATACGAAGGCTAAATCAAAAAGTTTACAAGCAGGTACATATTTGTTAAGTCCTTCAATGAGTGCTAAGGATGTCATCGAACAAATGTCATCTGGAAATGTACATCGCCCAGCCCTTTATAAATTGACGATTAAAGAAGGAGCACAAGTAACTGAAATCGCTGAAGTGATTGCGAAAGAATTAAAGTGGAATAAAGATGATGTTGTGCGCCAGTTAAACGATAAGGCGTTTATTCAAAAGATGCAGCAAAAATATCCAGTATTATTAACGGATAAAATTTTTGATAGCAATATTAAATATCCATTAGAAGGCTATTTATATCCGGCAACATATTCTTTCTATAAAAAAGATACGAAGTTAGAAGAAATTGTAACACCAATGCTTGAAAAAACAAATGCGATTATCGTTAAAAATGAAGCGAAAATGAAAGCGAAGAATTGGGATGTTCACCAGCTTTTAACGTTGTCTTCGCTTATTGAAGAAGAGGCAACGGGCTTTACGGATCGTCAAAAAATCTCGAGTGTCTTTTATAATCGTTTGGCGAAAGGGATGCCATTACAAACTGATCCGACCGTATTATACGCACTTGGAAAACATAAACAGCGTGTATTATACGAAGATTTGAAAGTGAATTCGCCATATAATACGTATGTTGTAAAAGGATTACCGGTTGGACCAATTTCGAATTCTGGTGAACACTCTGTACAAGCAGCGTTAGAACCTGTTCAAACAGACTATTACTACTTCTTAGCGGCACCAAGTGGTGAAGTGTATTATGCAAAAACATTAGAAGAACATAATGCATTAAAGCAAAAATATATTACACAAAACAAATGAAATGGGGAGGGATAGCGAAAAGGGTCGCGCTTCCCTCTTTTTTGTGGTAAAATATATCGGGTTAAAAACTGGCAGAAGAATCGTTTTTAATATCAAAACGGGACGTACAAGCTAAGGGTGAAGCTGGCTTGTATTTTTATTGCATTCTATGTGTGAAAAGACAGAGATTGACGCGTCATAGAGGCACTTCTCCATGTAAATAAGGAGGACCATTTATGGAGGATGCAGTTAACGAATACCTATTATCATTTATTGATCCGAAAGACAAACTTATTCTTGAAATGGAAGAGTATGCAAAAGAAAATCATGTGCCGATTATGGATCGCCTCGGAATGGAATTCATGCTGCAATTTTTACGTTTAATTGGACCGAAAAGTATTTTAGAGCTTGGAACAGCAATCGGTTACTCCAGTATTCGTATGATGCAAGCTATTCCAAATTCTCGCATTGTGACAGTAGAGCGCAATAGCGATCGATATGAAAAAGCGCTTGAATATATAGAACGTTCTTCTGTAAAGGAACGCATTTCTGTTATTTACGGAGATGCTTTAGAAACAGGCGAACAAGTAAAAGAACATGGAACATTTGATGTTATTTTTATTGATGCAGCAAAAGGACAATATCGTCGCTTTTTTGACTTATATGAACCATTATTAAATCCTGGTGGCGTTATTATTTCAGATAATGTTATGTACCATGGTCTTGTGACGACAAAAGAGAAAATTGAAAATAGACGTACGCGTGGTTTAATTCGTCGTATTAAGACGTACAATGAATGGCTGATGAACCATGAAGGGTATGATACAACGATTTTCCCAATTGGTGATGGAGTAGCTGTAAGTAAAAAGAAAGGGTGACAAAGGTATGAAGAAACCTGAATTGTTAGTAACACCAAGAGCGGTAGCGGATATCGAACCTCTTGCAAAAGCAGGAGCGAGTGCAGTAATGATCGGTGAACAAAAGTTTGGTTTACGTTTAGCAGGGGAGTTTTTACGTGAAGATGTAAAACAAGCAGTAAGTATTGCACATGAAAATGGTATGAAAGTGTATGTAGCGATGAACGCTATGTTTCACAATGACAAAGTTGAAGAACTAACAGACTATGTTGCATTTTTAAGCGAAGTAAACGTAGATGCAATTGTCTTCGGAGATCCCGCAGTATTAATGGCTGTTCGTGAAGTAGCACCAAACATGCAACTGCACTGGAATACAGAAACGACGGCAACAAACTGGTTCACTTGTAACTACTGGGGACAAAGAGGTGCGAAGCGTGCCGTTCTTGCACGTGAGCTAAGTTCAGATGAAATTGTTGAATTAAAAGAAAACGCTGAAGTGGAGCTTGAAGTACAAATTCACGGTATGACTTGCATGTTCCAATCAAAGCGTTCATTAGTCGGCAATTACTTTGAATATCAGGGGCGTAATCTAGATATTGAAAAGAAAAAGTACGAAGAGAATATGTTCTTACATGATCCAGAGCGTAATAATAAATATCCAATTTATGAAGATGAAAATGGGACTCATATTATGAGCCCAAATGATATTTGCTTTATTGATGAATTAGAGGAACTAATCGATGCTGAAATTGGTAGCTTAAAAATTGATGGCGTACTAAAAAGTTCAGAATACATCATTGAAGTAACGAAGAAATATCGTAAAGCGATTGATTTATGTGTAGAAGACCGAGATGCGTATTATGACGTGAAAGATGATTTATATAAAGAGATAGAGGAAATTCAACCAATAAATCGTCCGTTAGATACAGGATTCTTCTTTAAAGAAACGGTTTATTAAACGAGGAGGGTGTAGGAAATGACTGTACAAGAAATTTCACGAGTAGTTGATGGAAAACGCGTTATTGTGAAAAAACCTGAATTGTTAATCCCTGCGGGTAACTTAGAAAAACTAAAAGTAGCTATCCATTACGGGGCAGATGCTGTATATTTAGGTGGACAAGAATTTGGTCTTCGTTCTAATGCAGGTAACTTTACGCTGGAAGAAATGGCAGAAGGCGTTGAATTTGCAAAGAAATATGGTGCAAAAATATATGTAACAACAAATATCTTTGCACATAATGAAAATATGGACGGGCTAGAGGAATATTTAAGAGGGATTGAAAAAGCAGGCGTAACAGGAATTATCGTTGCCGATCCGCTTATTATTGAGACGTGTAAACGTGTAGCACCTTCTGTTGAAGTGCATTTAAGTACACAGCAATCACTATCCAACTGGAAAGCAGCACAGTACTGGAAAGAGGAAGGATTACATCGTCTTGTATTAGCTCGTGAAGCAAGCTATGAAGAAATGAAAGAAATTAAAGAAAAAGTTGATATTGAAATTGAGGCATTTGTCCATGGGGCAATGTGTATTGCATACTCTGGAAGATGTACATTAAGTAACCATATGACAGCGCGTGATTCTAACCGTGGTGGTTGTTGTCAATCTTGTCGTTGGGATTATGACTTAGTCCAAACGGTATCACAACATAAAGAGGCAGAAGAACTTCCTTTATTCCAAGAAGGCGATGCTCACTTTGCGATGAGTCCGAAAGATTTAAATCTAATTCTTTCGATTCCGAAAATGATTGAAATTGGGATTGACAGCTTAAAAGTTGAAGGCCGCATGAAATCTATCCATTACGTAGCGACTGTAGCAACTGTATATCGTAAAGTAATTGATACGTATTGCGCGGATCCTGATAATTTTGAGTTTAAACAAGAATGGCTAGATGAGCTTGATAAATGTGCAAACCGTGATACAGCTCCTGCATTCTTTGAAGGGGTTCCAGGATATCAAGAACAAATGTATGGAAATCATAGTAAGAAAACAACGTATGATTTCGCTGGTTTAGTGTTAGATTATAATGAAGAAACGGGCATCGTAACAATGCAGCAACGTAACTACTTCAAACCAGGACATGAAGTGGAGTTCTTTGGACCAGAAATAGAAAACTTTACACAAACGGTGGAGAAAATTTGGGATGAGGATGGAAACGAATTAGATGCAGCGAGACATCCGTTGCAAATCGTGAAATTCAAAGTGGATCAACCAGTGTATGTGAATAATATGATGCGCAAAAGCATACTACAATAAGAAAGAGTGGTAGTCGAATGGGGACGAATAAGCCTGTTGTAATTGGAATTGCTGGTGGTTCAGGATCAGGTAAAACAAGTGTAACGAAAGCGATTTTTGACCATTTTCAAGGTCATTCCATTTTAATATTGGAGCAAGATTATTATTACAAAGATCAAAGCCATTTACCAATGGAAGAACGTTTAAAAACAAATTATGATCATCCGTTAGCGTTTGATAACGATTTGTTAATTGAACATTTGCAGCAGTTGCTTGCATATAAACAAGTAGAGAAACCTGTATATGACTATACATTGCATACGCGTTCGGAAGAAATTATTCCAGTTGAACCGAAAGATGTAATCATTTTAGAAGGAATCCTTATTTTAGAAGACCCACGTCTTTGCGAATTAATGGATATTAAATTGTTTGTTGATACAGATGCAGACCTTCGTATTTTACGTCGTATGCAACGCGATATTAAAGAGCGCGGTCGTACGATGGATTCTGTTATTGACCAATATGTAAGTGTTGTACGTCCAATGCACAATCAATTTATTGAGCCATCTAAGAAATTTGCGGATATTATTATCCCTGAAGGTGGACAAAACCACGTTGCAATTGATATTATGGTTACAAAAATTGCAACAATTCTTGAACAAAAAGTAAATTTGTAATAGCATAGTAAAAGATATGCGATAGGAAGGGATTTTTTCCCTTCTTATCGAATACAATGAAACATGCAACCTCATCTATATATAGGTGAGGGCATATTTATATCAACTTTCCATACATATCTTCTTTATATAAAGAAGAATTGGGAATACGGGGTTGTATGTGACAACTCCGCTAGTACAGGCGTGCTAGAAACCTCCGCTATACATATAAGTGGGGGAGTTTTCATATGGAACTCCTCTTTTTTCGGGGGATTGGTATATAAAAGGAGTGGAAAATATGGCAACAGAAAAAACATACCCTATGACGCAAGAGGGTAAGCAAAAATTAGAGAACGAACTAGAGGAATTAAAAACAGTAAAACGTAAAGAAGTGGTAGAGCGCATTAAGATCGCACGTAGCTTCGGAGATCTTTCTGAGAACTCTGAGTACGATGCAGCGAAAGATGAGCAAGCATTCGTAGAAGGACGTATTACACAATTAGAAAACATGATCCGTAATGCGGTTATCATTGAAGACAATGGTGAAGAGTCTACAGTTGTAACATTAGGCAAAACAGTAACATTTAAAGAATTACCAGGTGGAGACGAAGAAGCTTACACAATCGTAGGTAGCGCAGAAGCAGATCCATTTGAAGGAAGAATTTCTAACGATTCTCCAATCGCAAAAAGCTTATTAGGTAAGCAAATTGGTGAGAAGGTAGCCATCCAAACACCAGGCGGAGAAATGCAAGTAGAGATTATCTCTGTAAAATAATAAAAAGGATCCTCCCAATTGGGAGGATCCTTTTTATTATTTTAACTTTTTCTTTTTACACAAATATAAAAGCTGTTTGAACTTTCAAACGGTTCGACAGGAAAAGACAATAAAATACTAAAAAGTTTGATAGTATAATTAAGGATTTTAAGTTTTAATTATTACAACATGGAACAGTTTTAAAGGGGAAAGAGGGTAAGTATGAAAAAAATATTTACGGTACTGATTTCTAGTATCTCCATATTAGGGCTCACTGCGTGTGGAACTAACGAGGAGGCTACATCATCAAAGGGGGAAAAAGTGAAGCAAGAAGAAAAAAAGGATAATGCTGTAACTGAGAATTCGAAAAGTACAGAAAGTCCAAAAGAGAAAGTAGAATCAAGTATTGATAACAAGAAGTTTGATGAGTTTGATTTGGAGTATCAATTAGCTATTGTAATGAAAATATTGCAGAATGTAACGATTAAGTATGATTATGCGATTGGGAACTCAGAATATTTATTACGGGATTCGATGGATCAAAAAACAATAGATGATATGAAGGATATGTTACAAGAACAGGCAAAGAATAATGATAAACTTCTCAAAGATGAAGTGAATCAAGCATATACATATTTAAAACAATCTAAAATAAGTAATAAAAGTGATATTCAAAAAATCATAGATGCAGAAAATAATTACTTGCAGATTGTAGATAAGATGATTGTGTGCATTGATTCTGTAACGGTTGAAAATGCAAAAGAAAAAAGAAGTGAAATGAACAATTTAAGTGCTGAATACTTAAAGGTAGCAGGTCAGGTAACAACAACTGTAATTGAGGTTGCAAAAAATGCTGGAGTGAATGAAACTGAATTTAGATCGCTTCTTATGAAATTTCTAGAGAAGCCCAAAAAGTAATAATGGCTTGAAGCATATTGAGATAATATATCTTTTAATTTTGCAGTTTGTATAAATAAAACAGTACCTCGTCTAAACTACAATAGACGAGGTGTTTTTATGAATATGAAACGGAGAATTATGATCACCTTAATTTGTTTTATGTGCATGATGTTTTTGTTACTTTTTCGTTTGATTCAAATACAGATTATAGATACTGAATCATTTACAGATCGAAATATTAATTTGATTGAGAAGAGTGTCAACCAGCGTACACAGTCAGTTACAGTCGATAACGGAAGGGGACATATTGTTGATCGAAATGGTGCTACACTTGGTGAGGAAACATACCCAGTATTAATTATTTTTCCATTTCTTCAAATAAAAAATGACATGTTAGAGAAAATCGCGCATATCATTGGTGTGTCTAGTCGAGAGATACAAATGCAAATAAAAGACAAAAAGCAGGCCTTTATACTGCAAAGGGGGAATCAACCATTTCAATTAACGAAAAATCAGATGGAGAAGGTAAATAGTGCAGATATATTAGGTATGGTAGCGGCTGAAGTTAGAATAAAGAGAGTGCAAGAAGCGGAGCATGTAATCGGTGTGCTCGGGGAAAACGAGCGGGAATTTCAAAAACGGTATGGAGATATGAAAAAGTTATCGAAGCAAACACCGATTGGTATTTCCGGATTGCAGCAATCGTTTGATGAGTTTTTAATGACGGATGGAGAAACGAAAGTATTATATCAAGTAGATCGGCAAGGAGAACCGATTTTTGGTAAGAAAGCGAAATACACTTCTCCAGGAAATCCATTTTATCCGATTACGATTCAGACAACATTACATAAAACGTTGCAACAAAAAGCAGAAGAACTTGTACAAACAAATGGAATTAAAAAAGGTGGATTAGTATTGCTTGATGTGAAGAAAAATGAAGTTTTAGCGATGGTGAGTAAACCGTCCTTGCAGCTGAAAAATAAGAGTGCATATAAATTGACGCTTGAAAACCAAATGCTCACACCGCATTTCCCTGGTTCTGTTTTTAAAACAGTCATTGCAGCGGCGGCGATTGATCAAAAACTGATTCACTCTAGCCGTATATTCAATTGTAATACGGATCCATACGGTGAAAATCCCCCTCAAGTTATGATGGGCGCATTAAACTTTAATGAGAGCATTGCTAGAAGCTGCAATAGGACATTTGCCGTATTAGGTAATGAACTGATGCAAAAGGATAAAAAGGTGTTTGAAACGTATTTAGAAGCCTTAGGAGGGAGCGGGAGAGTTGGATGGAAAGGAACAGTGTTTCACACACATGATTTCGAACAAATGCCCGAGGAGAAGAGCGCTATTGTTTGGAGTGGGGAAGAAAATAAAGGGAGTAGAAAAGCGATCGCTCAAACTGCAATTGGGCAAAAGGATGTACGCGTATCTCCTCTCGCTGTTGCGAATATGATGGCAACGATTGCTAGGGGTGGCGACAAGATGGAAGTAAAAGCTGTGAATAAAATATTATATAGAAATGGAACGGATTTTTTTGAGTTTGAAGATCATAAATTGGAAGGAAAACAACTTCCTTATGAAACAGTGAAAAGGTTACAGGAAGTATTAAGAGGGGTTGTAACGATGGAGAAAGGAACAGGAGCAGCCTTTCGTGGATTACCGTTAGCTGTCGCCGGGAAATCAGGAACGGCGCAAACTGGAAAAGGAGATCAGGTGAATCGCTGGTTTGCTGGTTATTTTCCATATGAACATCCAAGATATGCTCTAGTTGTTGTTGATATAGAGACAAATAATGGAGGCACCAATATTACACCGATTTTTAAAGAATTAGTAGAAGAAATTTTTCGCATAGAAAGTGGAAAGTAATCGTGCAATGCATTATGAAATTTTCTTATTTCGTGAAAATATTATCGTAAATGTTCAACCTTTCTTGATTTAATGTTACAATAGCAAGTATGAAAAACTGCATGGAGGTTTGAAGAATGGCAGGAGGATCTAGGTTTCAACAGAAACAACAAAAACGTCGTCAAAACGGTGTTTTAAATATTGCAATTGCTATTGTATTAGTAGCAGTAGCTATTGTAGCATATCAATTGTTTGTTCCTGAAACAAAAGAGAAAGCAGCTTCTGAGGAGAAGAAAGTAGCTCAGCAAACAACGAAAAACGAAAAAACTGAGAAAACTGAGAAAGCGAAAGATAAAGAAGAAGCTAAGGCGAAAGATAAAGAACTAGCAGAAGCGAAGAAAAAAGAAGAAGAAGAGAAGCAAAAGGCTGAAGAAGAAAAGAAAAAAGCTGAAGAAGAAGCAAAAGCTAACGAGAAAGCACCAGCTGAAAAGACACAGCCAAAAGCAACAGATGCTTATACGAAATCTTCTTGGAAGCCAGTGGGTACAGAACAAGGTGCAACACCTGCGATGACGTTTAAAAAAGGTACAGCAGATTGGAATGAGATGAATCAAGCGATTTCCGCTGCAATTGACGTTCCAGTAGAGCAATTAATTATTCATAGAATCGGTAATAACGGTAAGAATAAAGCTTACGGCAACGTACAAGATAAGCAATCAGGTAAAAAATATTATGTAAATATTGATTGGGTAGACAATGAGGGTTGGAAACCAACACTTGTTCAAACTCTAAACTAAAAAAGAGAGGCTCTTAGGAGCCTCTCTTTTTTAGTTAGCGTAATTTTTTTAATTTAAAGTGAACAACTGCGCTGTAATAAGGTCTTTTGCTTTCAGGATCCATAACCATTTGGTGAGAAATATGATGAACTTCGAGCATAAGTGCTTTATTATTATCAATTTGTTCGCTAATTTTCTTCTCTAGAGAAACTAAGTTTGCAGCCTCAAAAAACTCTACTTTATCTTCTAACATTTCAAAGGTAAATGACACGCTGACCGCTCCTCTCTTGCATAATCAAATATAGTGTAACAAAGAAAAGAAGGAAATACCATGTACATTTTAATTGACATTTTTAGAAAGAGGGCATATTATACTGATAAAACCGATAAGAAAAAGGGGAATTTTTATGGGTACAGAATTTAATGGTTTATTTGACGAATGGGCTCATACGTACGACTCATTTGTACAAGGCGAAGATATACAATATAAAGAAGTTTTCGCTCATTATGAGGACATTTTAGAGGATGTAGTAAACAAGTCATTTGGTAATGTATTAGAATTTGGTGTTGGTACTGGTAATTTAACAAATAAATTATTACTTGCCGGTCGCACCGTTTACGGCATAGAGCCGTCACGTGAAATGCGTGCTATTGCAAAAGAGAAATTACCAAAAGAGCTTTCTATTACAGAAGGTGATTTTCTTTCATTTGAAGTCCCGAATTCGATTGATACTATTGTGAGCACCTATGCATTTCATCATTTAACAGATGATGAAAAAGATGTAGCGATTGCGAAGTATAGTCAATTGCTAAACAAAGGTGGTAAAATAGTGTTTGCTGATACGATATTTGCAGATCAAGAAGCATATGATAAAACTGTTGAAACAGCAAAAGAAAGAGGTTTTCATCAGTTAGCAAACGATTTGCAAACAGAATACTATACACGTATTCCGATCATGCGATCTATTTTTGAAAACAACGGCTTCCATGTAACGTTCACGAGATTAAATCATTTCGTTTGGGTAATGGAGGCAACTAAGCAATAGAAAGAGGGATTAGATTGAGAATTGCTGTAATTGGAGCAATGGAAGAAGAAGTACGTATTTTACGTGACAAATTAGAACAAGCAGAGACAGAAACCGTGGCAGGTTGTGAATTTACGAAGGGGCTATTGGCAGGGCATGAAGTAATCTTGTTAAAGTCAGGTATTGGTAAAGTAAACGCAGCGATGTCAACGACAATTTTATTAGAGAGATACAGACCTGAAAAAGTAATTAATACTGGTTCAGCTGGTGGATTCCACCAATCTTTAAATGTTGGGGACGTTGTTATTTCAACAGAAGTTCGCCATCATGACGTAGATGTAACGGTATTTGATTACGAATATGGTCAAGTGCCAGGAATGCCACCTGGATTTAAAGCTGATGAGGCATTAATTGCATTAGCTGAGAAATGTATGAAGGCAGAAGAAAATATTCAAGTTGTAAAAGGTATGATTGCAACAGGTGATTCATTTATGAGTGATCCAAACCGTGTTGCAGCTATTCGTGATAAATTCGAAAACCTTTACGCGGTAGAAATGGAAGCAGCAGCTGTTGCACAGGTATGCCACCAATATGAAGTTCCGTTTGTAATTATTCGTGCACTTTCTGATATTGCTGGTAAAGAATCAAATGTTTCATTTGATCAATTTTTAGATCAAGCAGCTCTTCATTCTACAAACTTTATTGTAAAAGTATTAGAAGAGTTAAAGTAATGTAACAAAAAGGCAACTGTCTCATATAAAGAAAATACATACAGTTGCCTTTTCTTTATTGGCAAATAAGGGGGAGAACACGATGAAGGTATATCGTGGAGTTCATGAATTGATTGGTCATACACCGATTGTAGAAATTACTCGATTTTCACTTCCAGAAGATGTACGGTTATTCGCGAAGCTTGAATTCTATAATCCAGGCGGAAGTGTGAAAGATCGATTAGGGAGAGAATTAATCGAAGATGCACTAGCGAAAGGCCTCATCACGCAAGGTGGTACAATTATTGAACCGACGGCTGGAAATACGGGCATCGGACTGGCACTTGCGGCGTTAGAGCATGATTTACGCGTCATTGTTTGTGTACCAGAGAAATTTAGTATTGAAAAACAGGAATTAATGAAAGCGCTAGGTGCAACAGTTGTTCATACGCCAACTGAGCAAGGAATGACCGGTGCAATTGCGAAGGCAAAAGAATTAGTAAGAGAAATTCCGAATTCATACTCTCCAAGTCAATTTGCTAATGATGCAAATCCACGTGCTTATTTTAAAACACTAGGTCCTGAACTGTGGTACGCGCTTAATGGAGAGATTAACATATTTGTTGCAGGAGCAGGTACTGGCGGTACATTTATGGGAACTGCGTCCTATTTAAAAGAACAAAATCTTGACATTAAAACGGTAATTGTAGAGCCAGAAGGATCCATTTTAAATGGTGGTGAAGCTGGTTCACACGAAACAGAAGGAATTGGTCTTGAGTTCATTCCACCATTTTTAAAAACATCTTATTTTGATGAAATTCATACGATTTCCGATCGAAATGCATTTTTACGTGTGAAAGAGTTGGCACAGAAAGAGGGTCTTCTCGTTGGAAGTTCTTCAGGAGCGGCATTTCATGCAAGCTTATTAGAAGCTGAGAAGGCAAAGCCAGGTACAAATATTGTAACGATTTTTCCGGATAGTAGTGAGCGTTACTTAAGTAAAGATATATACAAAGGATGGGAATAAAAAATGAGAGCAAAAACAAAGTTAATTCATGGTATTCGCATAGGAGAACCTTCAACTGGATCTGTAAATGTACCGATTTATCAAACAAGTACGTATAGACAAGAAGCAGTTGGTAAACATCAAGGATATGAATATTCACGTACAGGGAATCCAACACGTTCAGCGTTAGAAGAAATGATTGCAGTGTTAGAAAACGGCCATGCTGGATTTGCATTTGGATCAGGAATGGCTGCTATTACAGCAACTATCATGTTGTTCTCAAAAGGAGATCACGTCATTTTAACAGATGATGTTTACGGCGGAACGTATCGTGTTATTACGAAAGTATTAAATCGTTTCGGTATTGAGCACACGTTTGTAGATACAACAAACTTAGAAGAAGTTGTAGAAGCTATTCGTCCAAATACGAAAGCAGTTTATGTGGAAACACCAACGAATCCATTACTGAAAATTACAGATATTAAGAAAATATCTACTCTAGCAAAAGAAAAAGGATTACTAACGATTATTGATAACACATTTATGACACCATACTGGCAGTCACCAATTTCTCTAGGAGCAGACATTGTACTTCATAGTGCAACGAAATATTTAGGAGGACATAGTGACGTTGTTGCTGGATTAGTAGTTGTAAATAGCCCGCAATTGGCTGAAGATCTTCACTTCGTACAAAATTCAACAGGCGGTATTTTAGGACCACAAGACAGCTTCTTATTACTTCGTGGTTTAAAAACATTAGGAATTCGTATGGAAGAGCATGAAACAAATTCACGCGCAATTGCTGAGTTTTTAAATAACCATCCGAAAGTAAATAAAGTATATTATCCAGGTCTTGAAACGCATCCGAATTATGAATTAGCAAAAGAACAAGCAAACGGATTCGGTGCAATTATCTCATTTGATGTAGATAGTGAAGAAACGTTAAATAAAGTACTTGAGAAGGTACAATACTTTACACTTGCTGAAAGCCTAGGGGCCGTAGAAAGTTTAATTTCTATTCCAGCTCAAATGACACATGCATCTATTCCAGCTGATCGCCGTAAAGAATTAGGAATTACAGATACATTAATTCGTATTTCTGTCGGTATTGAAGACGGTGAAGATTTAATTGAAGATTTAGCACAAGCGTTAGCATAATGAAAAAGCACTGCTAAATAGGGCGGTGCTTTTAAAAAAATAAATTTGTGAAATATTTCACAAATTAGACATACACAAATAAAATGATTTCATGTATAGTGAAGTCATGAAATATTACTTCACACATAAACTTGTGAAGTATTTCACAATAAGATGAAATTCATGTAGAAAGGTAACTCTATTTTTCACTTTAATCGGGACTTAATATGACTGATAGGGACATTTTAAGACCATAATAGCAGAATAGGAGGAGATTCACATGGTAGTCAAAGAGAAAGTTGTAAATGAAATGCAAGAAGTAACAGAAATGATTGATACGTTAGTAAAGAACGGTCAGGAAGCTTTACGAGCATTAGAAAGTTTTACACAAGAGAAAATTGACAACATTGTTCATGAAATGGCGCTTGCAGGTGTTGATCAACATATGCCACTTGCGAAGTTGGCTGTTGAAGAAACTGGCCGCGGTGTACATGAAGACAAATGTATTAAAAATATTTTTGCCACCGAATATATTTGGCATAGTATAAAGAAAGACAAAACGGTAGGAATTATTCATGAAGATCCTCATGAAGAAATAATAGAAATTGCAGAGCCAGTTGGTGTAGTAGCTGGGGTAACGCCAGTGACCAACCCAACGTCGACAACGATGTTTAAGGCATTAATAGCAATAAAAACGAGAAATCCAATTATTTTCGCATTTCACCCTTCTGCACAAAACTGTTCCATTGCAGCGGCGAAAACAGTATACGATGCAGCTGTGAAGGCTGGTGCACCAAAGCAATGTATTCAATGGATTGAAAGACCTTCTGTTGAAGCAACGAAACAATTAATGAATCACGAAGGTGTTGCGCTCGTTCTAGCAACTGGAGGAGCTGGAATGGTGAAATCAGCTTATTCTACTGGCAAACCAGCGCTAGGTGTAGGGCCTGGTAATGTACCATGTTATATAGAAAAATCAGCACAAGTAAAACGAGCTGTTAATGATGTAATTTTATCGAAAACATTTGATAACGGTATGATTTGTGCATCTGAACAAGCTATTATTGTAGATAAGGAAATTTATGATGATGTTAAAGCAGAAATGATTGCAAATAATTGTTACTTTGTAACAGAAGAAGAAAGAAAAAAATTAGAAAAGCTTGTCATTAATGAAAATACGTGTGCAGTAAATAGTGATATCGTCGGGAAATCAGCACAGTACATTGCAGCGTTAGTAGGGATTACTGTACCAGAAGATACAAAGATGCTTGTAGCTGAAATTAAAGGGATTGGAGCAGTGTATCCACTATCTCGTGAAAAACTGAGTCCAGTATTAGCTTGTGTAAAAGCAAATTCATTAGAAGAAGGATTTGCATATTGTGAAGGAATGCTGGACCTTGGTGGTTTAGGGCATTCGGCTGTAATCCATTCTACAAATAAAGAAGTGCAAAAGCAATTTGGATTGCGTATGAAAGCTTGCCGTCTCATTGTAAATGCTCCTTCATCACAAGGTGGAATTGGTGATATATATAATGCATTTATTCCATCGCTCACACTTGGATGTGGTTCGTATGGGAAGAACTCTGTTTCTCAAAACGTAACAGCTACACACTTATTAAATATAAAAAGGTTGGCAAGTAGAAAAAAGAATATGCAGTGGTTCAAATTGCCACCGAAAATTTATTTTGAAAAGCATGCTACAGCATATTTAACAAACATGCCAAATATTTCACGGGCATTTATTGTAACGGATCCAGGGATGGTCGAACATGGCTATGTAGATACGGTAACGCACTATTTACGTAAACATGCAAATGATGTGAAAGTAGAAGTCTTCTTTGAAGTAGAACCGGATCCATCAGATGAAACGGTCTTTAAAGGAGCTGACATGATGAGAAGCTTCAAGCCAGATGTAATTATTGCTCTTGGTGGCGGTTCAGCGATGGATGCAGCGAAAGGGATGTGGCTTTTTTATGAATATCCAGAAACAACATTTTATGGGATTAAACAGAAGTTTTTAGATATAAGAAAGCGTACATGTAAATATCCGAAGCTTGGCAATAAAGCGCAATTTGTAGCGATACCAACGACATCGGGAACGGGTTCAGAAGTAACACCATTCGCAGTTATTACGGATAAGAAAAATAATATAAAATATCCGCTTGCAGATTATGAATTAACACCAGATGTAGCGATTGTTGATCCGCAATTTGTAATGACAGTACCACCTCATGTAACGGCAGACACTGGAATGGACGTATTAACACATGCAATTGAAGCATATGTGTCTATTATGGCAAATGATTATACAGATGGTTTAGCAATGAAAGCAATTGATCTTGTATTTAAATATTTACCGCGAGCATATAATGATGGAAATGATGAAGAAGCGCGAGAAAAAATGCATAACGCTTCTGCCATTGCTGGAATGGCATTTGCCAACGCATTTCTTGGTATTAATCATAGTTTAGCACATAAAATTGGACCGGAATTCCATATTCCGCACGGGCGTGCCAATGCAATCCTTATGCCGCATGTCATCCGTTATAACGCTATCAAACCAAGGAAACATGCACTATTCCCGAAATATGAGCACTTTGTTGCAGATGAACGTTATGCACATATTGCAAGAATGCTCGGTTTACCAGCTAGCACGACGGCAGAAGGTGTGGAATCGCTTGTACAAGCAATTATTTCTCTTGGCAAAGAGTTAAATATTAAGATGAGTATTGCTGGACAAGGTGTGGAACAAGAAAGGTTTGAAGATGTTGTTGGAATACTTGCGGAAAGAGCTTTCGAAGATCAATGTACAACAGCGAATCCAAAATTGCCGCTTATTTCAGAGTTGAAAGCAGTATATATGGAGGCATACAAAGGCGTATAATAAAGAAAAAGAGCCGCTCAAATTTGTGGCTCTTTTTTCTTTGGAAATCTTCTCCCTCATTGGCTGTATTTACTTAGGTTTGAAGCTAGTAGAATATGATACAGTGAGAAGGAGGAGTGGTAAAGACATGAAAGAGTTACAACAGAAAATAGCAGATTATATTCGCTTCGGACAAGTTCTTCTCGCCCTAAGTACATTTTTAATGATCGGTTTGTTGCTACCGAACGAGGGAAGGGAAATAATCCAGTCGTATGTAATGATGGGTGGAATCGTTTTATTGCTAAGTATGTCATTTTTCTTTTTTAAGCGTGTTCAAATGCTACGCGATCGGTTAGAGGAGAACGAATATGAATAAGATTACTAGATAAGGCGCTACGAAAAGCTTGTCTCTTTTTGTAGCGTTTTTTTATTTTGTAGAAAATGTATGCGTTCTATATTGACAATGATAATCTTTATCAATTAAAGTATAGTAGTAGAAAGTGATTATCATTATCAATTAGAGGTGGGGAAATGAAAAAATATATAACGCTGTTTACGGCAATTTTATCGATTTTTTTCTTGTTAATCGGTTGCAATGCGAAAGGAAACGAACAAGCATCAGCAACAAAGGCAGACAAAGAAAAAGAAAAAATAGAGATTACAGACTCATCAAACAGAAAAGTAACATTCGACAAAGCTCCTAAAAGTTTTGCGACTTTGAGTGTAGGAGATATGAATATTATCCACGCTTTAGGTGGTAAAGTGATAGGGCGTCCAGATACGAATTTAACTCTTCCAGAAGATTTAAAGAAGGCGCAAGTAATTGGAAACGCACATCAACCAAACTTTGAACAAATTGCTAGTTTAAAGCCAGACCTTCTTGTTGCAAATAATGGGTTTCAAAAAAATATTCCGACTGTTGAGGGACAAGGGACAAAAGTAATGATTTCCTCAGCGAATTCTATAAAAGATATTCAGAAGAGTATTGAAGCATATGGAACGGTCATGCAGAAGGAAGATAAAGCGAAGGAATTAAATCAAAGCATTAATGATCAAATGAAGAAATATGAGAAAAAGAGCGATGTAAAAGCATTGCTAGTTTACGGAGCACCTGGGACATATTTAGCGGCATTACCAAACTCTTTATCAGGTGATATTTTAGAAAAAACAGGCGGGAAAAATATCGCGGCTGAATTTCCAAAAATGAAAGAATATCCGCAGTATGCGCAATTAAGTGTAGAGCGTATTATTGAAGCAAATCCAGAGGTTATCTACTTAATTACACATGGAGACCCAGAAGGCGTGAAAAAAGCATTTGAAGGAGAAATGATGAAAAATGAAGCGTGGAAAAATTTGGAGGCAGTGAAACAGAACCGTGTTGTTATTTTACCACCAGATTTATTTGGTTCAAATCCTGGAACGAAAGTAACAGAAGCGATGGACTTTATGTATAAAAGTATACAAGATGTAAGGAAATGATGAACATGGAGAGTAGTGAATTAGTAAAGGAAAAGGCACATCCTTTTGCAAAAAAAAGATGGATATTGACGGTTGGTTTGATTGTATTAACCGTTCTAGGCCTTTTTTATGGTCTTATTGCGGGGAGTTTATCCTTTTCATTACAAGACATTATACTAGGTATACAAGATGAGAACTCAACAGTCCATCGAATTGTGTGGGATCTTCGTATTCCACGTGTACTTGTTGGGTTTATCGTAGGTACATGCTTAGCAGCATCGGGAGCATTATTGCAAGGGGTTATGAGAAACCCTCTTGCAGATCCTGGTATTATCGGTGTTTCATCCGGAGCCGGATTTGTTGCGATTGTGATTATGATCTTATTTCCACAGTATATGGCTTTCTTACCGCTTGGAGCGTTTTTAGGAGCTTTTATTACAGCGATGGTGATTTACGCTTTGTCATGGCAAAAAGGAGCACCGCCTTCACGAATTGTATTAGTTGGCGTTTCGATCAATGCTTTAATTGGTGCTGCAACTTCAGCATTAATGTTATTGCATAGTGATAAAGTACAATCTGTATTACCATGGCTAGCTGGTGGAATTGGTGGTGTGAGCTGGGCGCATTTAAATATGATTATTTATTATGCGATATTCGCTATTATATTCGCTTTCTTTGGCATTAAACATATTCAGATACTTATGCTTGGAGATGAGATGGCAAAACTGTTAGGACATCATGTAGAAAAAAGTCGCTTTTTCTTAATTGTCATAAGTACATTACTAGCTGGAATTGCAGTAAGTGTTTCTGGACTCATCGGATTTGTTGGACTTGTTGTACCTCATATGCTACGTCTATTAGTCGGAAGTGATTATAGATACTTGTTGCCGTTATCATGTCTTGGTGGAGGAGTATTACTTGTTTTTGCAGATGCGATAGCTAGAAGTTGGTTTGATCCAATCGAATTGCCTGTTGGGATTTTATTGTCTTTCTTAGGTGGCCCATTCTTCTTATATTTAATTCAGAGGGGAGGAAAACAAAGTGCTTTCCGTTAAAGAGGTGTCTTACGCACATTCAGAAAGGTTCCAAATGAAAAATATGAATGTACATATTAAAGCTGGTGAAATTGTTAGCTTAATTGGTCCGAATGGATCCGGAAAATCCACTTTACTCCGCTTAATTGCAAGGCTACTTGATCCGAGTGTAGGAGAGATTGTTTTAGATGGAAAAAGCATTCATGCGATGAAAAGTGCTGATGTAGCGAAGAAGTTAGCAATGTTGCCGCAAATGCAGGATCATCAATTAGATTTAACAGTGAAAGAACTGATTGAGTTTGGAAGAGTGCCTCATAAATCGTGGAATAGTCGTTTAAGTAAAGAAGATAAAGAGATTGTCGATTGGGCGCTATCTGTTACAAAGTTGGAAGGATATGAATATCGTCTCTTGCAGTCTTTATCAGGTGGGGAAAGACAACGTGTTTGGATTGCGATGACACTTGCACAACGGACAAATGTTTTATTGTTAGATGAGCCGACAACTTTTTTAGATATCGTTCACCAGTTAGAAGTAATGGAGCTTGTTAAGCGATTAAATGAAGAGTTCGGTATGACGATTGTAATGGTTTTGCATGATATTAATCAAGCAGCTCAATATAGTGATCGTTTACTTGTACTAAAGAAAGGGAAAATCCAGTACGACGGAGTACCAGAATGTGTTTTATGTCATCAAATGTTTCAGCACGTATTTGGAATTGAAGTCGATATATTTCAAGGTAGTGAAAAACCATTCTTTACACCGAAACGAATTTGTGGAAAAGGAGAAGAACGATGCAAACAGAGGAACGTATGACCATTGAATTAGTAAGAGAATTTGTTATGGCAGCTCATGGAGACTTAGAGAAAGTTCAAGAGCTTTTAGCAGAATCACCAAGTTTACTTCATGCTTCTTATAATTGGGGCGGAGCAGATTGGGAAAGTGCTTTAGGAGCAGCTGCGCATGTAGGACGAAAAGATATTGCACGTTATTTATTAGAAAAAGGAGCTCGTATGGATATTTTTACAGCTGCTATGCTTGGAGAACTTGAAATTGTACAGGCTATTTTAGTGGCACAACCAGAAGCGCTACGTGCATCTGGCCCGCATGGTATACCCCTACTTCAACATGCAAGAATGGGTGGCGAAGAAGCACAGCATGTTTTTGAATATGTATCAGCACTTGCTTAATTACCGCAAAAGGTTCTTGTGTGCGGTAAACCTTCCACTGGAAGGATAAGAGATTGGAAGGTTTACCGCCCGTTAGAACGGGATAAATATTTAGTATAACAGGAAATCCTACACCCCCCTCAATTGTAGTTTTCTTTATGCTATGTATGATATGGATGCAGTAGACAATTTTTGTCTACTGCTTTTTTTATATGATTGTATATATAGTTTGAACTTTCTGTATTTACAATCCGATTCGTTTATAATGGTAACTATGTATTTTGAAATATATGATCGTGTAAAGGAAGGCTAATAGTTTAGTTGTAGAAAGAAAACTATGGGAAGGAGCAGAGACATGTTCCATACAGATCGTTTACAGTTTCGCAAATATACAATAAATGATTTAGAGTTTTATGCATCTTTATGGGGAAATGATAAAGTAATGCGTTATATTGGAAATGGAACCCTAAAAACATATATGCAATGTAAAAAAAGTTTAGAGGAATGGGTTCTTCCTAATTATAAAAATGGTCTAGGTTTATTTTTAATGATTGAAAAGGATACGGGAATACCAATTGGACATGCAGGGCTTGTGAGGCAGCAAGTAGATGGAAAAGAAGAAATTGAAATAGGATATTGGCTACTTCCAGAACATTGGGGAAAAGGATATGCAAAAGAAGCGGCGGCAGCATTTCGAGATTACGGTTTTCAGGCATTACGAATAAAGAAGCTGATTTCTCTTATTAATCCAAACCATCCTGCCTCTATATTTGTAGCAAGGAAAACAGGGCTTAGCTATGAAAAAACAGCATCATTTCATGGGAAAGATATTCTTGTTTATTCTATTACAAGGACGGGATGAAAGTTTCCTCACCTTTCTCTCTTTTTTAAAAGGTAATATTTAACTTATGACGAATGATATATAGCAATCAAAGGGGGAATTAGGTGTATATTTATCATAATGGTCTCATTATTCGAGAAGGAACGAGCGGGGTACCAGCTTATGCAATTAAAACATTATTTGAAGATGCGGGATGGAGTAACGATAGCATTCCATCTTGGCAAATCGAAAAATTTACAATCGCATTTGAAAATTCAACATGGGCTTTTACGATCTGGGATGAGGAAGAAATGATTGCAATGGTAAGAGTCATTTCTGATCAAGTTATGGTTGCTAATATAGTAGATTTAGTTGTGAAGTGTGAATATAGGGGAAAAGGATTAGGGAAGAAACTTGTGGCTCTCTGTTTACAAAAGCTTCCGCACGGTGATTGGTTTGCACATACATCTGCTAATAATTTTGATTTTTATCGTAGTTGTGGCTTAGAAGTCAGGGAATTATCCAGAAATGGAACTTGTGCGTACTATGGTTATCAAGTAGCGAAAAAAGAAGGACATCGATAAATGATAGGAAAAGGGTTGCTTTCATCTAGCAATTCTTTTTTTGCATACACAGATTATTATAAAAAAGAGGTAGTACATCGCAAAAGAAAATAGAAGTATCGTTTTAAAAGGTATAAATAAGAAACCGGATTTTTAATGTACTTGTTAATATAATTTTTGAAACCAATTGTAATTTCGCTATGATATTCTTCAAATTCATAATTGAGAATACAACTATTCAATAAGTTTCATCTTTTACAAATTTTTATTAATAATAAAATGAGTAGTTATTCATTTTGTGATAATATTAAATAGAAAATTCAGAAAAAGAAGAGGGGACGTAAAATGAGTATAAAAGTTGGGGATACATTTAAATACGAAAGAAGTTTTACAGAAGCGGAAGTGCTTGAGTTTGCAAATCTTACGGGGGATAAAGGAAGGCACCATATGGAATATGATGAAAACGGGCGCCTTATGGTACATGGTTTATTGACTGCTAGCATCGGAACGAAGATAGGTGGGGAGTTACATTACATAGCAAGGGAGTTAGTAAGTGAGTTTATTAGGCCTGTGTTTACAGGGGATACGATTACTTGTGAAATAACTTTAACAAATATTGAACAAATGGAAGGGTATAAAAAAGTTGCGATAGAGTCAGTTTATCGAAATCAGCTAGAGAAAACAGTATTAGTCGGAAATAGTTATGGAATTATAAGAGAGTAAAAAAAGAAGCCTGTTTCATAACAGGCTTCTTTTTATGCAATAAAATGTGTTTAGTAAACGCGTTTTCGATTTTCTGCATAACTAGAGATAAGTAACAATGCAGATTCCTCTCCAATATTGCGGACGATATGAGGCACACACGCATTCCAAGAGAAGGAATCACCTTCTTCTACAATTGCAATGTCTTCACCGTGTTGTACTTCTAATTTTCCACGTAATACAAGATGACATTCTTCGCCTTCATGAGCATTTGGGGAGTTTTCTTTCGGAAAACCAGCGGGAATTTCTACTAAAGATAAGCGAAGTCCACTTTGTTCTGCGACATGCTCAATTCTTTGTTCATCTTTTCCGTACACACTGTATTTACGTTCTTCTTTTTTTACAATTTTCATGCGATCTTTTTGTTCTAACAATAAATATGGAAGAGGAACATTTAAAAAGTTTGAAATGGTTTCTAAAGTTGAAATAGAAGGTGATGTTTTATTATTTTCAACTTGACTCATAAAGCCTTTAGAAAGTCCTGTCCCTTCACAAATTTGGGCGATTGTGATGCCTCTGCGTTGACGAATTTCGCGTATTGCAGAACCGATATTCATAAAAATCAAGCTCCTTTTTGTAAACAACTATTTGTATCATAGCAAAAAAAATATATTTTTTCTCATGAAAAATGAATTGACGAATAAAAAAATTTAGTGTATGTTTTGTAATGTAAATAAAAGTTTTGTATAAGAAAACCATAAAGGAGAGAAAGAAATGAATCAACATATCGGTAACTTAATTATTCGTATCGTGTTAGGCGTAACGTTCTTTATGCACGGTTTAACAAAATTCCAATCAGGAATTGACAATATTGCAGGGTGGTTTACAAGTATTGGTTTACCAGGAGGACTTGCATACGGTGTAGCAACAGTAGAATTAGTTGGGGGTCTATTATTAATTCTAGGTTTAGGTGTAAGATATATCGGTCTATTATTTGCATTAGTTATGATTGGAGCAATCGTAAAAGTGAAATGGTCGGCTGGTTTATTAGGGGATGGAAAGAATCCTGGATTTGAGTTAGAGCTTGCATTATTAGCAATGGGTGCGTACTTATTTGTTGCGAAAGCTGACGGTTTTGTAGATAATTTCTTAAAAGCGAAAGTGTTAAAAAAAGACTAATTCAAGTGGGGGTATAACAAGATGAGCTTTCAACTTCATCCCGAAACAACACTTGGTGTTGTTCATCTATACGTATCAAATATAAAGAAATCGCTAGAGTTTTACACAGAAGTACTACGATTGAAAGTAATTCAAGAAGAGGGAACGGTTGTAACATTCGGTAGTGAAAAGAATGAACCACTTCTTATAATAGAAGAAAAGAAAGATGCTCTTCCAAAACAAAGAGGTCGAACTGGTTTATACCATTATGCAATTTTATTACCGAGTAGACAGGACTTAGCAAATATTCTTCGTCATCTTGTAGAGAAAGTGTATCCGCTGCATGGCGGGGCAGATCATTACTTTAGTGAAGCTCTTTATTTAGCTGATCCAGATGGAAATGGGATTGAAATTTATCATGATCGTCAAAAAGAAGTTTGGCGTGACGAAAATGGAGAGCTACCGTTTGTTAGTAACCCATTAGATGGTGAAGGATTATTGCAACAAGGAAGTTCATGGAATGGATTCCCAGATGGTACTGTGATGGGGCACGTTCATTTCCATGTAGCTGATTTAGAAGAAGCGAAGCGTTTCTATGTTGACGGTCTTGGATTTGAAGTAACGATTCCGGCTCGTAATGGTGCATTATTTGTATCAGCAGGTGGTTATCATCACCATATCGGTTTAAATACGTGGCAAGGTGAAAGTGTACCACAGCAAATGCCAAATTCCGTTGGCTTAAAATATTTCACGATCGTACTAGCAGATGAAAAACAAAAAGAGCAAGTATGTGAAAGCTTAAAATATATTGGCGCAGTTGCTACGTATAAAGATGGAATATTACAAGTCGAGGATCCATTTGGACATTGCATTCACTTCATAGTAAAAGGAGAAGCCTAAATAAAGGCTTCTCTTTTTTATTTTCGTATAATCGCTTTTTCATTTAGTAAAAAAAGTTCATCAAATTGTTTTGCAAGATCAAAGTCTAGTTTTGTTAAGCCTTTTGCATTCCATGATGACAAAGTAATAATGACTGCTTTATACTGGATAAGGATAAATGGGTGGTGATTATGTTCTTCTGATAGTTTGGCGGCTTCAGAGACAAATTCGACTCCTTTTAAGTAGTCGGAAAACATATATTTTCTTTCAATCCATTTTTCGTCTTTCACTACCCATTTATCTAGTTTCGCTAATTCCTCTTGTACCTCTTCGTTAGTTAATCGTAGCATCATTTTTCACATCCTTTATTGGAAGTAATGCAAGTCCATTATTAATAAGGCGTGTTACAGCTTCGTCATTTGTGAAAGTAGAAAGTTGCTCTACTAATGCTGTTGATGTTTCATGTCCTTTTTTATGTTGTAAAAGTAATTCTAAAATTTCAAGACGAAGCAACCATTCTTTTGGATAGAATTTATTTAGCACTTCTTGAATTGCTACTAATCGATCGACATGAGCGTCTTGTAAGGTAGTTTCGTTTCGAATATCTCGAACTGTTTGATACATACGGTCAAGCTCAGTTAATGTAAGGGGTGCTGGAGTTTCTGGTACTTCTTCATCCATTGGGAAAAATGCTGCCACATCTGCTGCACCTGGGAATACAGAAGTAATTGTTGAACCAACAGCCATATCAAATGCTCCCCATGAAGCGTCAAATAATAAACGATCTGTATGAGTAACGGTGCAATCTGTAAATGAGATAAGAGCAATCTTTTTATCGTTCTTTACAATGTCTGTTACTGTTCCTTTTACATGAACACCACTTGCGAAGGAAAGTTCTGCACAATTTCCGATTGTAATGCCTAATGACTGTAACTTTTCTTCTGTACAATCTTCTAATGCGATATTACCATCTAGTAATCCGACTGGTGTACCAAATCCATCTTTGTGTACAGATGTAGAGTGATTTGCTAATTGTTTATTATGAATTGCTAATGCAGTTGGTGTATTTGTTCTCATGTAAATGACTTCACCAGTATCATTTTTAATTGTCTCAGTAAATGTACCTGTAATTTGTAATCCGCTACTTAACTCAGTTGTAGCATGATTTTCGGAGCGAATTGCTTTTTCTAATCCTTCTGTGCCACCTGTTTTGAATGCCATCGTTTCAGAGAACTTCTCAAGTGCCTCAGTCAACTCTTCAAATGATTCACAAACAAATAGCTGTGGCTGCATTTTTGTCACGTCATAAGTTGTCCCTGTGCAAGCTTCAATTGAGAATGGAACCTTTTCTACAGCAGCTGTTAAACAGTGCTTGCTTTCACCAACAGAGGAGAGGAGGCCAGCGCCGTAAATTTTTGGATTGTCTATATTACCAATTAGACCATACTCGACTGTCCACCAGAAAAGACGTGAAATTTGTTCTGCTTCTGATAAACCAGAAACAAGCTTTTGTTTTTCAATTACAGCATTTTCAGCAGCTACAACTTCTTCAGGAGTGGAAGTAGGACTTTCTTTTACGATCGTTAATGTACGAACAGCTTCAAAAGCATCATGTTCTTCTTTTGTGGAGAAAGCTTTCGCTCCAATTTGTCCAAAGCGTTTTACATATTTTGCATATGTAGGATCAAGTAAAATCGGTGCGTGTCCTGCTGCTTCATGAACGATATCAGGTGCTGGTGTATATTCGATATTTTCTACTTTGCGAATATCTGTTGCAATTGGTAATAAACCGTGACCTTGGAAATCAAAGAAAGCTACGCCGGGAATAAGACCGTCAATCGTTACGGCGCCCCAGCCGCTTGGTGCTAAACATTCATTCATTTCTTCTACCATTGGGATTGCATCTATATTAATACCAGATGATTGTAGTCCGTTAACATAGGCGGGATGTGCAACATCTTTTAAAAAGCTATGATTTTGTCTCATAATGTAACGCCAAACAGCGTGATTCACCGGTGTGTATTGATCGTAGTGCTGTGTGGATACAAATGGTTTTAAATGTGATGGAATTTCTGTTTTCTTTGTCATTTAGACATCCTCCTTTTTTATCTATAAAAATTAGTGCTGGTTCGTATAGCGTGTATCACCTCCTTTCAAATTTGTAAGCGCTTATAAAATTTTATCATAAGATTCGGAATTATTTAACATTTGTTTATGTGAGAAACAGAAAAAGCCCCTATCGAAAAAATCCGATAGGGGCGAAAAATCGCGGTACCACCCTATTTGTAAGTGAAAATATACGTACATCTCAACTGCTGATAACGGAAAAAAATCCGTCTTTCCCTTCATGCATAAAAAAGCACTACGAAAAAGAAGCTCCAGAATTGTAATTCGCACTTATATATGTACTGATTTGCACCGACCATCAGCTCTCTGAAACAGGGATATAAGTTACTACTGCGATTCTTTCAACGCATAACATATGAATTTATTGAAAAGGGAAGACGCAAAAAAGCCCCTATCGGAAAATCCGATAGGGACGATAAAAAATCGCGGTACCACCCTATTTGTAAACAGAAAAATTGTTTACCACTCACTTTAAGATAACGGAAAGATCCGTCTTTTCCTTCATGCATAAAAAAGCACTACGAAAAAGAAGCTCCAGAATTGTAATTCGCACTTATATATGTACTGATTTGCACCAACCATCAGTTCTCTGAGACAGGGATATAAGTCGCTACTAGTATTCCTTCAAAGCCGATATATAATTCGTTCAACTAAACTATGTTTTGTATTATAAAACTATATTTAAAAGCTTGTCAACAATAATTTTATTCGAAAAGATATTGGATTACTATTTTACTTCTAAATCAACATTTAAGTCAGATTTATTTCCAGCTGCATCAGTTGCTATAATGTGGATTGTATTTTCCCCTTTGTTCTTTTACATATACATTTCCTGTGTAGACACTTTGTGGTAAAGGGCTATCCACAGTAATGGTAAAAGGTTTTTCCATGTTACGATTAGGCTTTAAGCTAATAGAAGAAGGGAAGGAAGTTTGAACTTTCGTTTTTGTATCTAATAGTTCAATATTGGTTGAAAAGTTTTTCTTCCTGCTAGAAAGATTTTGTAATGTAATATTTTGTGTTAACTTTACTTTGCCGCGATTTTATTTTCTTCCCATTGTTCAATGCGCGCTATCAACTGTGGACTACATTGCTTTTCCTTTTGCAGTAATTCAACATGTACGCTTAAAGCTTGAAAAAAACAAGCGCCATACTTAGTAATGTAGATGTAGGCCCCCTAATAAAAATACTAACCTTCCCCAATGTGCATAAAAACGGTCCCTACCATTTATTTGTAAACAAGAAATGAATGTTGGATAACACATGCATTCGACATAATTCATATCAATACGCTGTGAATTTAAAAATGTGACTTTGTCGAATGCTTAGAGACTTGCATATAGTAAGCGAAATGTGAGGAATGCTATGGGGAGAATGGGGGAGTCTTATGAAAAGGTTCATAGTAAGTAGTAGTAGTGTGTTTTTGTTTCTTTTTCTCCTTCCTGTATCTATTAGTAGCGCAGAAAATGATGGGGTGAAAGTTGCTTTTATTCGTAATCATGATCTTTGGATTAAAGTCGACGAGAAAGAAAAGCAAATAACAAAAGGAGAGTACATAACAAGGCCGAAATGGTCACATGATGGAGAGTGGCTTGCCTATGCAAAAGGAAAGGCACAAAATCAACTTGAATTGTATCGAATTAAAGATGGAAAAACAGTTGTTCTGTTTCAAGAAGAAGTAGGGAACTACCAATGGTCACCGAAAGAGAATGTCATTGCTTTTGAATTTAAATGTACGTTAAATACGTTCCATACTGAAAAAAAGAATGCAGAATTTGAAAATGTATCAAGTGGTGTCGGGGACTATGCCTGGTATCCAGATGGAAAAAGGTTTCTCGTATCCTCAGAAGCTTATTTGCTTCCAACAGGATGGACAGGGGCGCAGCTATATGAAGTACAAAAGGATGCAAACATGAATCCTCATAAGATGAAACATTTATATGCATTACCAAATCAGCATGATGACTTTTTAGCATTGGTTGCAAGTGGTTTTAGGTGGTCACCAGATCAAAAGTGGATTTCATTTTTAGCAGTTCCAACAGCTTCTTGGTCAGCTGATAGTAATACACTTTGTTTAATTCGAGAAGACGGAGGACGTTTTGAAAAAGTAGATCAAATGTTGTTAAACACAGAGTGGTTTCAATGGGCACCATCAAAAAATATATTAGCCTACATTGAAGGTAGCGGAAGATTTGCATTGGAGAATAAACATTTAAAAGTGAAAGAATTAACAGCCCTCCAGCAAAATACATTTACGCCGAAAGGATATGTCGACTGGAATTTTACATGGAAGAACGATAAAGTAATTATCGTTTCACGAGCAAAGGAGACAGAGATATCAACTCCGCCAGAAAAAAGACCGCTACCGTCTTTATACGAGGTGGATAGTACAAATGATGAACAATATCAAATTACAAAGCCACCGAATAAACAGGGGGATTATAATCCTACCTATATGAAGAAGAGTAACCAATTAATATGGATACGCTCTGACCGTAAAAAAGCAGATGTATGGTTTGCCTATAGTGATGGGAAACATGAAAAGAAGTGGATTAAAAATATAGATGTACCAGAGTGGTATTACGAGAAATGGAATTGGGGAGATGTCATCTCGGTGAAAGAAGAGTAAAAAAACTGCCTAAAATATAATTTTTAGGCAGTTTTTTCATTGTTATTTATGTGTCTTGTTTGGCTTTTTTTTCGCAGGGTTTCCGTTCCCTTGACGCTTTCTATTTTGTTCATCTTTTGCTTGTTTTTCATGTAATGTATCTAAAAAATCATTTGAGTTACTCATTTTCATATCTCTCCTTTCATTTCGTCCTAGTTACTATAACCATTTAGGAGGATAATCATGAGATAAAAATTAAGCGCTTAGTTTTCTTTGGTAATATAAATAAAATATACCATGCATAATAAATAGCATGAGTAAAACTTGTAACTCTACATTTTCTTTTGAAATTATTGCGAAAGGATCTGGTAAGTAAGGTGATTTCCCTTCTCCTAGACCTAACAATTTGTTACAAAGGCTAATGATACAAAACATAAAAACACCTGACCAACTCGCTATAATTGCTTTATGTTTTATGCCGTTTTCTCGCTCATCGTCTTTAATCCAAGGATTAGCAGTAGTTTTATCACTACCGAAAAATCCGTTTATATAACCACATAGTATCATCCAAATAAGAGCAATAAGCCATTTCATATTTGTGAATCTCCTTGTAAAAAATATCTCACATTAATCATCGTAAAAATTACCAGTTTTTATGTCAAATGCTTTTTACATATGATTCGTTAATATAGCAGGAATTTAGAAGGTAATAGGGAAGAAATGAGAAAGGCTATCTATTCTTATTGAAAGGAAAAAATAGATGAAATTAATTTTTGTTCGGCATGGTGAAGGAGAGCATACAAAAGATTTATCATTAAGCTTACAAGTGGAAAATCCACAATTGACGGAAGAAGGAGTGAAGCAAGCATTTTTGCTTCAAAGTAGTCTACCGTTACAAAAAAATGATGTATTAATTGTTAGCCCTACAATCCGAACGTTGCAAACCGCCGCAATATGGAGTTCGGAAGTTCTTTGTCGCAAAATCGTGCATCCGTATATTTCTCCCCGTATTTTCCCTTATCGAGAAGAAGCAAAAACATTGCCATGTGATCGATTGTTGAATCAACAGTCGATTAAAGAGTTATTTCCTCATTTTTCTTTAGAGGAAAGTGCAAATGAACTGTTATGGAATGAGGGGATTAATACAATCTCAGAAAAGAAATTACAGCAGAAAGTAGATGAGTTTATAGACTGGTGCTATACGCTAAAGGCAGAAAGAATTTGTATTGTATCCCATGACGGGACAATTACAGCATATAGGCAGTATTTACAAAAAAAAATGCTAACAAGAGGAGATTTTTTAAAAGAAACAGGTATGTATGAAATGAGCCTATAGAATGGGGGAGTTCACTTGAACATCGCATTAATAGTTGGCGACAATTCTGATTTAGAGGCACAGTCGCTTCGATCGACACTTGAATATTTTGGGGCAAGAGTTGTTACATACTGGATTGGTAGGCCGAGAGATTTTGTAGAAGTTCTCTCAGGTAAGAGCTTATATCAAGATATGCATTATATTGTTTTTTGCTTTCATGGTGATGAGGGGGAATTTATAATGGGGGAATTAGGTGAGGCTGTTTATGAAGAAGATGAACCGAGAGGATACTTTGGCGCACCAGAAATTAAGCGATATGCAAAATTGCATAATACATATATTGTAAATAATGGTTGTGCGTTAGGAGAGCCAAAATTAGCGGAAGCGTTTTTAAACAGTGGTGTAAAAGCATATATTGGAGCGATAGATTATGTGGATGGAAATGCAGCACTTATGTTTACCATTCGTTTATTTTACGGGCTTATTAATCATAAAAGAACGTTAGAGTATGCTTTTCAAGAAGCAAGGTTAGTTGATAAGGAGACCCATACATTTCAACTATATAAGTAGTATAAAACGTGTTTATTCGAATATAGGATAAGCACGTTTCACATTTATCACACAATTTTTTTGCAATTTTTCGATGAAAATCATTATCACTTGTGGTATGATATGTTCAAGTTTTTACAGGTAATGAAAGTTACTATATAAACGTTAGTTTTTGAGGTTTTATGTGAATGTCATAAATTATTCATAATTAACATTTAAAAAATAAGTAACTAATGTTATTATATTGTATGTAACTGACTTAATTACAACTTTAGGAGGAAAATATGGTTATTCAATTTTTAAGAGAAAACAAAGCAGTTTCTTTTGTATTAGCAGTGATTCGAGTTTATCTTGGATATAAGTGGTTAATGGCGGGAATCGGTAAACTACAAGGAAAAGGATTCGATGCTACTGGGTATTTACAAGGCGCAATTGAAAAGTCAAAAGGAGCGCAACCAGCTGTTCAATCTTGGTGGGCGTCATTTTTACAAGATTTTGCAATTCCGAATGTTGATATGTTTAATACGCTTGTAACATGGGGAGAAATTTTAGTTGGAATAGGGTTAATTGTAGGTTGTTTAACAAAAACAGCTGTCTTT
Organism: Bacillus clarus; assembly: GCF_000746925.1. Taxonomy (GTDB): domain Bacteria; phylum Bacillota; class Bacilli; order Bacillales; family Bacillaceae_G; genus Bacillus_A; species Bacillus_A clarus. The sequence goes on along the minus strand of NZ_JMQC01000008.1, from coordinate 1,292,501 downwards.
TTTGGTCTTGTAATGAACTTTTCCTATATGTTTAGTGGGTCAATAGGTGTGAATCCAGAAATGGTTATCTTATCTATGTTCATTCTTGTTGCTGGTATGAACGCTGGAAAACTGGGAGCGGATGGATGGATTGTACCAAAAGTATTAGGATCCAAAACTCAAAAGCGCCAAAAACAAGCTGCTTAATATATGAAAACGGGTATCTCACTATTGAGATACCCGTTTGTGTTATTTCTCTGTTTGAATAGGGTTCTTTTCAAAGAAATCTTTTACATAGCCTACAAATTCTTCTGGTTCTTGACGAAATGGTGCATGGTAACCTTTGTCTATAATATGGAAAGTGCTATTTTTCAAGAATTGATGATAAGTTTCTCCTTCTTTCCAAGAAACACTACTGTCATTTCTGCCCCAAATAATTAAAGTTGGGAGTTTTATTTCGTTAGCATTAATTTTGAGGCGTCTAGGCCATAATTTCATCTTATTGTAATGTTCTTCATCATTTCGTTTAAATTTCACTTTACTTTCATCATAGTCGGTAATAGTAGAAACTGTACTTAAATCAGTCGACAATTGTGGTTTTGGTGACCCTTGTTTATTCACCAATGTATGAGGGCCTCCTGTAGCATCTGTCAAAATAAGATGAGTAACTGCATCAGGATATAAGTATGTTAAATTAAGAGAAATTTCTCCACCCATTGAGTGACCGAGTATCGCGAATTTATCATAACCTAGTTTTTTCATTAATTTATAATATAAGTTTGCATGAGTTGGGAAAGAATAATAGAAATCCATCGGTTTAGATGAATGTCCAAAACCTAAAGCATCAACAGAAATAATTGTATGATTTTTTGCTAAATCAGAGTAAATCTTTTGGAATCCATCCGATGACCCACCAAATCCATGAATCATAAGTAAAGGTGGTTTCTTACTACCAATTTGCTTAAAATAAATAGTTTGTCCATCTATTTCAACCATTTTTTCTTCCGTAGTTAATTTTGCAGTAATTGTATTTTTTACTTGTTTCACTTGTTCTACTGGTTTTTCTGCTGCGCTACATCCTACTAATAATGTAAGAGTAAGGCAACCCACCATATAATAGCTAAGCCGCTTCAATTAGTTGACCCCTTTCTAACATAATGCTGCATCTATCATAGCAAATAGCATATTATGATTTCCAGAAAGTTGACTTCCATTTTTTATCATAAGAGGTGAAAGAAGTGTTTCTTGGAAATTTTCTCTTTGAAGAAATTTACGAAATGCGAATTGTTCATGAGGAACATCGATACGAATTGTCCCATTCCAAGATTCACAAATAATTTGTAATAACTGCACCGCATCTTCTTTTTGTCTTGAGATAAGTGGAGTAATACATAATGTGTCCCCTTTTCGTATACATAGGGCAAAAGCTTCTATTTGATGATTTCGTTCTATTTTAAATGAGTAAGTTACTCGAGAAAGTAATAATGAATAGAGTTTTGAGCGATAAGCTCCTGTTGCCGCCTGATCAACAGAAATGAGAGAGTTAAGATCAGTTTGTTGAATTTGTTTTATAGAAAAAGGCGTCGTAGATGTGCGCATAGCATGTCTTTCAAAGCGATGAACCGATGTTATTGTTTTAAAGTTATATGATTGATATAAAGGTACGCCAGCCTTTGTTGCGATAAGAAGAATAGGAAGAGATGGATGGGCTAGTTGTAAGCAGTTATTTAATAACATGCGACCCACGCCTTGTCGCTGAAATTTAGGATGGACAATTAACATACCGATAGAAGAAAAACCATGTTCAAAAGGAAATACTCCACCAGTAGCAATTAGTCTATTTTCGTGTATACATCCTATTAATGTTCCTATTGAGAGATACATATTAAATTGTTCTCTCATAAACGCTTTATGCTGCAACCATCCGACAGATTCGCAAAGAGAGAGTAGATCCGGAATGTCAGATTTATTTAGTTTTACTATTTCCATAATGGTTCACCACATTTCTATTTAAAATAAATAATAAGATTTTTATAATTGCAAAATGTTAATTGAAAGTTTTCATTTTGAGGAAACTCCCATTTTTTATATGTATTTTGTAAAGGGTAATATGATTGATATGAAAAGACAAAGTTATACAAATTATAATTGAAATTTACATAAGTTAACAAAAAATTTACAAAATACTAATTTTCCCTTAATAGTCTTCTATTAAATTGAATAGTGGGAAATGAATAACCTAATTAGGGGGACAAAAAAGTGAAAAAGTTTATGAAGAAAGCATGGCCATTTGCAGTTGTAGCATCATTGGCAATTACTTCAGTCGCAATGTGGAATTTTACTCGTTCAGGTGAGGTGAAGGCGGACGGAAAAGAAAGTGATACGAAGATTAAAAATGTCATTGTATTAATTGGGGATGGCATGGGACCTTCATATATGACAGCGCATCGTTACATGAAAGACAATCCAAAAACGTTTGAAATGGAGTCTACTGAATTTGATAAACACCTTGTAGGAACACAAAAGACATATCCAGAAGATGAACATGAAAATATTACAGATTCTGCATCAGCAGCTACTGCGATGGCAGCTGGTATTAAAACATATAATGCAGCAATCTCAGTTGATAATGATAAAACAGAAGTGAAAACGGTTCTTGAGCAAGCGAAAGAAAGAGGGAAATCAACAGGATTAGTTGCAACTTCTGAAATTACACATGCAACACCAGCTGCTTTTGGAGCGCATGATATTAGCCGTAAAAATATGGATGCAATTGCAAATGATTATTTTGATGAGAAAGTTAATGGGAAACATAAAATAGACGTTATGCTTGGCGGTGGTGTGAAAAACTTCGTAAGAAAGGATCGTAATCTTACAGAGGAATTTAAGAAGTCAGGCTACAGTTATGTGACGGATCGTAACCAATTATTAAATGATAAAAACGATCAAATTCTTGGTTTGTTTGCGCCGGGTGGTTTAGATAAAATGATTGATCGTAATGAGGTAACACCTTCATTAGAAGAAATGACAAATGCAGCAATCAATCGTTTAAATAAAAATAAAAATAAAAATGGTTTCTTCTTGATGGTTGAAGGTAGCCAAATCGACTGGGCTGGACATGATAATGATGTAGTTGCAGCGATGAGTGAAATGGAAGATTTTGAAAGGGCGTTTAAAGCTGCAATTGAATTCGCGAAAAAAGATAAAAACACATTAGTTATTGCAACAGCTGACCATTCTACTGGCGGATTATCTTTAGGTGCAGATGGTGAGTATAACTTTAAAGTAGATTCAATTAAAGCGACGAAGCGTACTCCAGACTTTATGGCGAATGAAATTGTAAAAGGTGCTAATGTAGAAGAAACGTTGAAACAGTATATTGATTTACAATTAACACCAGAAGAAATTAAAGCTGTAAATGATATTGCTCCATCAAAAGATGTAACAAAGATTGATAATGCGATTGAAGATATTTTCAATAAACGTTCAGTTACAGGCTGGACAACTGGTGGACATACAGGAGAAGATGTGAACGTATATGCGTTTGGGCCAGGTAAATACTTATTCTCTGGTGTTCAAGAAAATACAAACTTAGCAAAACGTGTCTTCGATATTGTTGGCGGCGGTGACCCGAATAAAGGAAGACGCTAATTGTGAAAGAGAGTGAGGCATATCGCCTCGCTTTTTCTTTTTTAAGGGAGGCGATAGGATGAAAAGTTTTATTAAAAAAATAGGAACAATGATGTTTGTAGGATTACTGTTAATTGGGTGTCAATCGCAAGAGAAAAGTGTAGACCAGAAAAAAGCTGCTAAGAAAAAAGAAGCACAAATACATGTAACGCAAGAGGATGAAGGGGATATTCGGAATGTAATTCAAGCATTTGTACAAACGACAAATGAGAAAAAACTTAATGAGCATATGGCATTGTTTTCGGGCAAAATGCTCGGTGCTGAAGATTTGAAAACCCAAAAGGAAGCCGCATTCAAAAAAGGAGATAAAACCATTGAACTGAACAATATACAAGTGAAAAGTTTTAAAGAGAATTATGTAATTGTTGAAACGGATGAAAAAGAAATAAATGGGGGAGCTTCTCTTCAGAAAAAGGTACAGTATGCACTTGACAAAGAAGATGGACAGTGGAAAATTGAAGAAGTTCGAGTGGTAGACAAGAAATAAAAAGGCTCTCCTATGCGGAGAACCTTTTTTAAAGTGGTAATAAAATTTGATTTGAACATGCCTCAATATCATCAATATCTTGACGGATTGTTGCCATCTTATTATCAAGATCTTCAGCTTTCATTGCAGCATCGTGTAATTCATCTTTTAAATAATCAGGGATATTTCCTTCGTATTTATAATAAAGTTTATGTTCTAAACTTGCCCAAAAGTCCATTGCAAGTGTACGTAATTGAATTTCTGCAAAGACCTCTTTTGTACCAGAATTGAGTGACAAGGGGTATTTAATAATCATATGCAAACTTTTATATCCATTTTGCTTTGGATTAGCGATATAATCTTTTACTTCTACAATTTCCATGTCTTCACGATTTTCAATCACTTGTTTTAAATGATAAATATCTTCTACGAAGCAACATGTAATACGGATACCAATAATATCTTGTAATTGGGTTTGAGCATTCTCAATTGTTGGTGATAAGTTTTTACGCTCAAGTTTCTTAATAATACTTTCTGGTTGTTTAAGTCTTGTTTTTATATGTTCAAACGGGTTATAGTCCTCTAAAAATTGAGCTTCCCGGTTCATAATTTCAAATTTTGTCTTTAACTCTTCTAAAGCAAATGTATACGGTAATACAAAGGCTTTCCAATAGTTAACGGTTGATTGGTTATATTCCATTTATATACACACCTTTTCATATTTACAAATCAGGTTGTTTATTATACTAAATACCAAATCATATAAGCGCAAGCTGCAAATGATGAGATCATAAAGCGATATTTGGCTTTCATATTTTCAGCTCCTTTCCAATAAGATTTTATATATCACTAAATGAGATTGTTAGTAAGTTAGTTATGTACAATTCTTATAGTAATAGATTGATGTGAAATTCGTATGAACTAATTGTTTCAGTTTTTTGTCTTTTCCCGTATAAAGGATAATTAATCTTTAACTCTGTAATTGACAAATATAATGAAATTGTATAATATTTAAATCGTAATCATTACGTTTTAGTTGCAATCTTTCACAGAAGGGAGGCATACATATGCGTGTAAATATTACATTAGCTTGTACAGAGTGCGGTGATCGTAATTATATTTCAAAGAAAAATAAACGAAATAATCCAGAACGCATCGAACTAAAGAAATATTGTCCACGATTAAAGCGAGTAACATTACATCGTGAAACGAAGTAAAAGACTAGAGAATTGGTCTTATCCCTGTCAAGTAGACAGTATTAAAAAAGACTAAGCAGCCATTGAGAGTCGATATTCTATCGGAGCTCGATGGTTGAGTCGTTTTTGAAACCGTTTATAGTTATAAAAATAAATATATTCCTCAATTGCTTGTATTAAATCTGTTTCTGTTTTAAAATGATGCAAATACAACATCTCCGATTTTAAATGGGAGAAAAATGACTCGATACAGGCGTTATCATGACAGTTTGCTTTGCGAGAGTGGCTGCCAATGATACCTAAATCTAAAAGTCGTTTGTTGTAGGCATGAGATGTGTACTGGAACCCTTGATCTGAATGGAGAATAGTTCCACGCACATCTCTTTTTTGCGCCAACATTTCAATTGTATCTAATACAAGTTCATTATCATTGCGCTTAGAAATTTTCCAAGAAACAACTTCGTTATTATAAAGATCTTGTACGACAGAAAGATAACGGAACCCCTCTTGGAATCGTAGATAGGTAATATCGGTAACGAGCGCTTCATTTTGTTGGCGGTTTTTAAATTTACGGTTTAAAACATTTGGAAAGGTATTGGAATACTCTCCTTTAAAGAAGCGTCGCTTCTTTCGAATAATAGATTGCATGTTGAGTTCACTCATTAAGCGATAGACCTTTTTGTGATTCACAAAATAACCCTCTTCTTGTAAAGCAATTTTCATACGTGGATAGCCATATTCCTTGTGCTTTAAGTGGATAGATTTTATTACCTTTTTTAATTGTTGATCCGATTCTAGTCGCATGTTTTTAACCAATTTCGTATGAATCCACTTATAGTAGCTTGACCGATGTATACCTGCAAATTTAGTAAGCCATATAATTGGATATTTCCTTTTTAATGATTCAATGATCCGATATCTCTCTTTATATTTTAGTACGCCTCCATTTACAGATTTGGATATTGCTTTTTTAAATATTCAACCTGTGCCTTATAGTAATCCCGCTCCTCTTCAACAGTGTTGAAATGAACACGTTTCCCTTTTAAAGGATTTGGAATACCTTTCATTCCATTATTCTTCCCACGTGTATCTTTAATTTCACCGCATTCTTTATATTTTTTTACCCAATTTTTCAGTTGGGTAGGGCTCTTAATCTGATATTTTTCCGTTATCATATCGTAGCTTCCTTCTCCATTTAAATAACTTTGAACAGCTGATAACTTTAATTCTTCTGAATATGCATTGAATGTTGAACCTTTTTTAGCCATGAAAAATCCCCTCCAAGTAATAGTGTAACATCCATGTATGTACATGGTCTTTTTACACTGTCTACCTAAAGGGGATAATATCAAATCTAGTCTTTTTTTATTTTGTAGAATCCTTTTTTTGGAAAGGTGTTATGATGAGTCTAGCTTATAAGTAAGGAGAGGATATGATGAATCAAAAAGATAAAGAAAGACAAGAACAAGTAGCACATATTATCAAAATTCCAGATGAGTATCAACTTGTTGTGGACGATGATCAAACAGTAGATGAACCGTTACATGTATTATGGTGGGAGCATAAAGCGGATGAGGAGAAATGGATACAAATTTCGCTAAATAGACATACAGGAAATTTACTTGAATTAGATGTGTGTGATGAGGATTATTTTCCGCTTGCTAATCAAGAAATGGATGAAGAAAAAGCGAAAGAGATTGCCAGTGAGTTTATAAAGAAGCATTTACCAACAAAATATGACCTTTATACATATGTGTATGTAGAGGAATGGCGAGATTCGAAGAAAGTACGTTATTTGCAAGAAGTAAATGGATATCCACTGCCGCATACAGGATGTGCTGTACGAATTCACCCTTCTGGGAATGTTGTTGCATTTCATCATGACGGTGGTGTGAAAGAAAAGCCTTTATGGCCAGAATGCATTGTTGATAAAGAGGTAGTTTTGGCAAATCTTAAAGATAGACAAGATATGAGACTTGTATTTATAAATATTTCTCCTGATTTATTGGAATATGAGAGCGGGGAAGTGATACATGGGTACCGCCTCGTGTATGAACCTGAACCTAGTCAAACGTTTATTGATGCAAGTACAGGAGAGGATTTATTCGGACCAGAACATTATCGATTAGCCCCTACAGTAGCGGTCACAAAGCCGGAAAAGGATAGACAACAAATAGAAAATATATTTGACTTATTAGATTGGGATGAAGAAAAGTTCGTGAAAGTAGCTGAGAGTGAAGATGGATATGAAATAAGGATGAAATTTGTGCCGAAAGAAGAATTACAAGAAGAGCTAGAAAAGAAAGATACGTATTTAATGGATGATTTTTGCGAAAAACATTTACCGATGTTAAAGTATGATAATCTTGTCGGAATTGGAGTTGAGAAGTCAACAAACAAACTACTTCGTTATATGAAATGGAGTCCTGACAAAGAAGAAAAAATAATTTTATCGCGAGAACAATGTTTATATAAGGCACTTCAATTTTTAGAGCAGGTTATTCCGGATGCTACAGAATATCTTCGACTTTTGGATGATTATGATGAAGAAGATAGTCCAGGGAGATTTTGTTTTACGGATATGTAAAGGGTATTCTAGTAGAGGATCTGTTCATTATGATTAATATAGATGCAGAAACAGGAGCCGTTACGATGTATAGCGGGAAGCCTAGCAATATAATAGAAGAATTACTTATGGATGAAACAAATCCAAAAATACAAAAAGAACGAGCATTAGAAATATATACAGATGCTCTCAGAGTTAAATTAGAATGGCGTGAAAATCAAGACAAGGATACACCAAAATACGAATTAATTTATAAGCAAACGACGAACAATAGCGAAAAAAAATTCTCTGATTTCGGTCGAGAAGTTCGTTACATTGATGCGCATACTGGAGAGAAGATTTGGAGTAAGTAACGGAAAGAGAAAAAGGCCTTCAGCTGAAGCCCTTTTTAGAAAGAACGATTATTTAAGGGAGCTGGATATTAAAAAACAGATGTGAATGATATCGTACAGGCACAAACAACCCTACGCCCACATACATATAGTAAAGACCACTATTTTGGCGGGGGTGAAGGGTTTGAGTCTATTCGCCGCAATTGGATATATGGTTCGCGAAGTGTTTGTGTTTGTTTCTTATGTGAAAAACAATGCGTTCCCACAGCCGTTATCATCAGATGATGAGAGAAAGTACTTAGAGTTGATGGAGCAAGGTGATGCTCAAGCGAGAAATCTTTTAATTGAACATAATTTACGGCTTGTGGCTCACATCGTTAAGAAATTTGAAAACACGGGTGAAGATGCGGAAGATTTAATTTCAATCGGTACAATCGGGCTTATTAAAGCGATTGAAAGTTATTCAGCGGGGAAAGGGACGAAGCTTGCGACATATGCAGCCCGTTGTATTGAAAATGAAATTTTAATGCATTTGCGTGTATTGAAAAAAACAAAAAAAGATGTTTCACTTCATGACCCGATTGGGCAGGACAAAGAGGGGAATGAAATATCGCTTATCGATATATTAAAATCGGAATCGGAAGATGTAATTGATATGATCCAGCTCAGTATGGAGTTAGAAAAGATTAAAGAATACATCGATATTTTAGATGAGCGAGAGAGAGAAGTGATTGTGAAACGTTTCGGGCTTGGGCTCGATAAAGAAAAAACGCAGAGGGAAATTGCAAAGGCGCTTGGTATTTCAAGAAGTTATGTGTCACGAATCGAAAAGCGAGCCTTGATGAAAATGTTCCATGAATTTGTGCGGGCAGAGAAGGAGAAAAAGGCAAAAGAATAATCTATATAGTGGACAGCTGCATTTCGAATGTAGCTGTTTTTCTTTTTTTAAAAGGAAATAAAATGAGGTGCTCTAAGAAGAAATGTATGTTCACTGTTGAAAATGACTGGTTCTATCTGTAATATTAGAAGGTGCTAAACAATTTAAGGATGAAATTGTACTTAGTTTTTCTTATTGTATTATGAGATGAAATCTATATACGGGAATAAGAATGTTTTTTAGAAGTCCTAATATATGATATAGAAAGAAAAGAAGGGGAAACTACAGTTATATTAAGAATGATTAGGAGGTTTCGCGGTTTGCGACGTACATTATATCGACTTATGATTGAACTTACAAATGGACGTTTTACTTCTTATATATTACGTAAATTTGCACAGTCGCGTTTGAGTTCTATAATTATTCCATCGTATGCAAAAGCGTTTCAGTTAAATCAAGATGAGATGGAAAAGGGTTTAAAAGAATATCGAACATTGCATGAATTATTTACACGTAAATTAAAAGAAGGAAAGCGAAATATTGATGCAGATGCATCGAGTATTGTTAGTCCTGTTGATGGTGTTTTTGCTGATTACGGTCCTATTGAGGATACGAAAACATTTGATATTAAAGGCAAGCGTTATTCAATTGTGGATATGCTAGGTAATGAAGAACGAGCGAAGCGCTATGCAGGCGGTACATATATGGTTATTTATTTAAGCCCAAGTCATTATCATCGTATTCATAGTCCACTATCTGGTTCTGTGACTGAGAGGTTTGTGCTTGGAAGAAAATCATATCCAGTAAACGCAGCAGGGATGAAATATGGAAAAGAACCTTTATCAAAAAATTATCGTTCTGTTACAGAAGTAGATAGTGAAGGTCAACATATGACGCTTGTAAAAGTCGGTGCTATGTTTGTAAATAGTATTGAGCTTCTTCATGAAAGAAGTACTGTTCAAAAAGGTGAAGAAATGGCATACTTTACATTTGGCTCAACAGTCGTTTTATTATTTGAAAAAGACATGGTTGAAGTAGTGCAGGCATTAAAGAGTGGTCAAGAACTTCGCCTTGGTGAAAAAATCGCAACTCGATTATCTCATAAATAATGAGTAGAAAAGGCTTTATAATAAATTTGCGAGCTTAGATGGGTGGATTTTCCTAATGAAGTGTTCCCATAGATAGGAGTTCTGGTTTATTCGAGAGCCATCTCGCAGATGGCTCTTTTTATAGGTAAATCAGTAATCTATATATACTCAAGAAGATTTGATGAGCTTGTCCTCTAATGAGCGCCTAATTATTTCTTGTTTTATAAGTAAAATGAAGTCGGGATTTAATTTTAGCTCTTTTGCTTTATAATAAGACTCAGTGAGTAACTCAGTAGATAAATGTTCCATATGTTTCGTTTTCAAGGTGAGTCACCTCCAATAATATAAGGGTAGGTTCTTTGTTGCATTTAATGTACCAGAAAAATATGGTAGTCACAAACGGGTGGTTATCCACATAACCCGGTGGATAAAATGTGTATAAAGTGTTAATAAATTCTAAATTAACTGAAATATTAATGTGGAAAATGTGTACAATTTTATCCACAAGCTACTTATCGAAAAATGTTGTCGAAAAATTTTATGAAAAATCCTCAAAGAGGTGAAAGAAATTGAAATTATTTTTACCAAATGAATATGTGAAAAATGTATATCATGTTCAACCAGAAGATTTAAAAAAACGTGGGATCAAAGGGGTTATTACTGATTTAGATAACACTTTAATTGAATGGGATCGTCCAAATGCGACACCGCAGCTCGAGAGCTGGTTTTTGAAAATGAAAGAAAACGGCATTCAAGTAACAGTCGTTTCAAATAATAATGAGCAACGTGTTAAAGACTTTGCTGATCCTCTTGGAATTCCATTTATTCATAGTGCGCGTAAGCCATTTGTTCGTGCCTTCAAGCGTGCAATGCAAGAGATGCATTTGCATCCGGAAGAAGTTGTAGTAATTGGAGACCAATTATTAACGGACGTACTAGGTGGAAATCGCGTTGGGCTTCATACAATATTAGTTGTACCAGTAGCGCAAACGGACGGATTAGTAACACGCTTTAATCGAAAGATCGAGCGAAGAATTATGAGGAATATGAAGAAAAAAGGTTTAATTAACTGGGAGGAATAAAGCTTGACTGAAACAATTAAATGTATTGGTTGCGGTGTAGAAATTCAAACAGAAAATAAAAACGAAGTGGGATATGCCCCTACATCATCTTTAGAGAAAGAACAAGTAATTTGTCAACGTTGTTTCCGTTTGAAACACTATAATGAAATTCAAGATGTGTCTTTAACAGATGATGATTTCCTTCGCATTTTAAATGGGATTGGACAATCGGATGCATTAGTAGTTAAGATTGTAGATATTTTTGACTTCAATGGTAGCTGGTTACCAGGATTACATCGCTTTGTAGGAAACAACAAAGTATTGCTTGTTGGGAATAAGGCGGATTTAATTCCAAAGTCAGTAAAGCATGATAAAGTAAAACATTGGATGCGCTACAGTGCGAAGCAACTTGGTTTAAAACCAGAAGATGTCTTTTTAATTAGTGCTGTTAAAGGACAAGGTATCGGTGAACTTGCTGAGGCGATTGAGCATTACCGCGATGGCAAGGATGTATATGTTGTAGGATGTACGAATGTTGGTAAATCTACGTTTATTAATCGTATGATTAAAGAATTTAGTGAAGAGACTGAGAATGTAATTACAACATCTCATTTCCCAGGAACAACACTTGATTTAATTGATATTCCATTAGATGAAACATCATCTTTATATGATACACCAGGTATTATTAATCACCATCAAATGGCACATTATGTTGGAAAGCAAAGCTTAAAACTTATCACGCCGACTAAAGAAATTAAGCCAATGGTATTCCAATTAAACGAAGAACAAACATTATTCTTCGGCGGATTAGCACGATTGGATTATGTAAGTGGTGGTCGCCGTGCGTTCACTTGTCATTTCTCAAACCGTTTAACAATCCATCGTACGAAGCTTGAAAAAGCTGATGAATTGTACGAAAAACACGCGGGAGAACTATTGAATCCACCGACACCAGAAGAATTAGAAAATATGCCTGAGTTTGTGAAATATGAATTTAATATTCGTGAGCCGAAAACGGATGTTGTATTCTCTGGGTTGGGCTGGGTTACTGTAAATGAATCAGGAGCTAAGATTGTTGCTCATGTACCAAAGGGAGTTAGTGTTTCATTACGTAAATCTTTAATTTAATATGGAGAGGGATTTATGAAACAATTATATGGTGTAATCGGAAATCCAATTGGACATTCATTATCACCCCATATGCATAATGATGCATTTGAACACTTAAATATGGATGCCCACTATCATGCGTTTCTTGTAGAAGAAGAGTCGTTAGGTGAAGCGGTAAAAGGTTTAAAAGCATTAGGTATTTCAGGGTTTAATGTAACGACTCCACATAAAGTTTCAATTATGAAATATTTAGAAGAAGTTGATCCGTTAGCCGAGCAAATTGGTGCTGTAAATACAGTAGTTCATCGAGATGGAAAATTAATGGGTTATAATACAGATGGAATTGGTTATGTCCGTTCCTTACAGTCAATTAGTAAAGAGCCGCTTCAGCAAAAACGAATTTTATTACTTGGTGCAGGTGGTGCTAGTCGTGCTATTTATTTTTCACTTGCAAATGTAGGGGTCAAAGAAATTGATATTGCCAACCGAACAGTAGAGAAGGCAGAGGATCTTATTGCTGGTTGTGCGGCGAAAGTTAATTCGCGTGCTCTTTCTTTAGAGCAAGCGACAGAAGAACAAGGGAATTATGATGTTATCATTCATACAACAACGATAGGTATGCATCCACATGTTGAGCATACACCACTACAAATCCGTTCCTTGAAACAAGGAAGTATTGTTTCTGATATTATTTATAACCCATTTGAAACGAAAATTTTGCAAGATGCGAAAGAACAAGGTGTAACGATTCAAAATGGAATTGATATGTTCGTTTATCAAGGAGCACTCGCATTTGAAATGTGGACAGGATGTATGCCTGATATTAATAGAATGAAACAATTAGTAATGAGAAAGCTTGGAGGCTAATTATATGTTAACAGGAAAACAAAAAAGATTTTTACGTGCAAAGGCACATCACTTAACACCGATTTTTCAAGTTGGAAAAGGCGGCGTAAATGAAAATATGGTGAAACAAATTGGAGAGGCGTTAGAAGTTCGTGAACTATTTAAAGTGAGCGTATTACAAAACTGTGAATTTGATCGTCGTGAAGTTGCAGAAGAACTTGCGAAAGGTGCAAGAGCTGAAATCGTTCAAGTAATTGGAAGCACAATTATTTTATATAAAGAATCAAGAGAAAATAAGCAAATCAGACTTCCACAATAATAAGGGATTGATATAGGTCGTTTCCAGAGTCAATGCTTACTATATAGGAGCGGAATGCTTACTAATGAGAGCTGGGCCAATTGGGCTTTTACGGGCAGTCAGCTCTCTTCATATGTTTTGGAGAGAGTAGCTGCATGTAAAGGAAAGGGGCGTTTCCTTTGAAAAAAATCGGTATTATTGGTGGTACATTTGACCCGCCACACTATGGACATTTGTTAATTGCGAATGAAGTGTATCATGCGCTTGGCTTGGAAGAAATATGGTTTTTACCAAACCAAATTCCACCGCATAAACAAGGGCGTAATATTACAAGTGTGGAAAATCGATTGAACATGTTAGAGCTCGCGATTGGGCAAGAAGAACATTTTTCGATTTGCTTAGAAGAGCTAAATAGAGAGGGCCCATCTTATACATATGATACTATGTTACAATTAACAAAGAAGAATCCAGATGTGCAATTTCATTTTATTATTGGCGGAGATATGGTCGAGTATTTACCGAAGTGGTATAACATTGAGAAATTACTCCAGCTTGTAACTTTTGTTGGGGTTGCAAGACCAGGCTATACATTACATACGCCTTATGATATCGTCACAGTGGAAATTCCAGAGTTTGCTGTTTCTTCTTCTTTATTACGGGAGAGATATAAAGAGAAGGAAACTTGCAAATATTTACTTCCGGAAGAAGTACAGGTATATATCGAGAGGAATGGGTTGTATGAATCGTGAGAAAGCTCTTAACATTGTCAAACAACAAATGCATGAAAAACGTTATATACACACGATTGGTGTAATGGAAACAGCGATTGAACTCGCTAAGTTATATGGTGTAGATGAGAAAAAAGCAGAGATAGCTGCTATATTTCATGATTATGCGAAATGTAGAGCGATTCAAGAGATGGAAGAAATTATTAAGAGGGAAGATTTGCCGAAAGATTTGTTGTACTATAACAAAGAGTTATGGCATGCGCCAGTTGGGGCATACTTAGTAGAAAAAGAAGTCGGCATTACTGATCCTGAAATTTTGCAAGCTATTACATATCATACAAGTGGTCATGAAAATATGACGATGCTTGATAAGGTTATTTATGTAGCAGATTATATTGAACCGGGGCGTAAATTTCCGGGTGTAGAAGAGGCACGGAATTTAGCGCAAGAAGATATAAATAAAGCTTTATTATTTGCTGTAAAGCGAACAATTCAATTTTTAATGGAAAAAGATCAAACGATCTATCCGTTAACATTTCAAACGTATAATGCAGTTATCAAGGAGGAAATTACGAAATGAACGATAAAGATTTATTAGTATTGGCAGCAAAAGCAGCTGATGATAAACGAGCAGAAGATATGGTTGTATTAAATATGCAAGGCATTTCACCAATTGCAGACTATTTTATTATTTGTCACGGAAACTCAGATAAGCAAGTACAAGCGATTGCACGTGAAATTAAAGCGAAGGCACATGAGTTCCAAATTGATGTGCAACGCATGGAAGGCTTTGACGAAGCGCGTTGGGTTTTAGTAGACCTTGGCGATGTAGTGGCGCACATATTCCATAAAGATGAGCGTGATCATTATAATTTAGAACGTCTATGGGGCGATGTGCCACGTGAAGATATTGCAGAAGAGTTAGGCCAATGAAATACGAACAATTTGCATTGCTATATGATGAACTCATGAATGATGTCCCATATGATAAATGGGTGGAATTTACAGAGGAAAGCTTGCAGCAAGCAGATATGAAAGAGGCAAAAATTCTTGATGTGGCTTGTGGGACTGGGAATGTAACACTTCCACTTGTACGGAAAGGTTATGACTTAATTGGTGTCGACCTTTCAGAAGAAATGTTAACAGTTGCACAGCAAAAATTAGGGGAGGAAGGGTATTTTATCCCTTTTTATCAACAGGACATGAGAGAATTGGATGTTCCTGGTGAATTTGACTGTGTGACAATTTTTTGTGATTCATTAAATTACGTACTGCAAGAAGAAGGGATACAAGAAACGTTTAGAAGAGTATTCCATCATTTGCGTCAAGATGGTTTGTTTTTATTTGATGTACACTCTTTATATAAAATACATCATGTGTTTCAAAATGAAACATACACAGTGAATGGAGAAGAAATTTCGCTTATTTGGAATTGCTTCCCAGGTGAAGAATCTGATAGTGTGGAACATGATTTGACATTCTTTGTACAAGATCCAGAAGAAGATGTGTATCATCGTTTTGACGAGTGCCATGTGCAGCGTACGTATCCGATTGAACTATTAACAAAATGGCTTGAAGAAGTTGGATTTACAGTGCTTCGTGTTACAGGTGATTTTGAACGAATAGAAGTGACTGAACAAACAGAGCGTATCTTTTTCATGGCGAAGAAGAACGGATAAAACAAAAGCAACCGATAAGGTTGCTTTTGTTTTATAAAGAAGATGTAATTTTACTTTAGGAAAATAGAAGAATGGTATGTGTAAATTATAAAAGTGATGATGGTCTTGAAATGGTAGTACGAAAAAAATAAGCATTTAGAAAAGGGTTTTGAATCGTGATGGCGTATTTTTTATGTGTGCTTATTAAATTGTTGTTCAACGCCTTTTAAATCTTCATCATATTTTTCGTGTGTTCGTTCGAATAATTTATGGAACATATCCCCAACATGCCCTTCTAAAATACGAATACCTTCCCCGGTAACCCCACCTTTTACACAAACTTTCTCTTGTAAAGTCGGTAATGTGAAAAATTCTTTTTCCAGTAGTTTCCCCATTCCTATAACCATTTCACTTGCTAAAGTAGTTGCTTCCTCGTGTGTAATATTTGTTTTCTCTACAGCAGCGTTAATAAAACATTGTAATAAATAACTGAAGAATGCCGGACCGCAGCTTGCAATATCAGATGAAACGCGTGTTATGTCCTCTCCGATTTCAAGAGGGGTAGAAATGTTTTTGAATAAACGTAGTAGCTTTTGTTGCCATTCTTCGGAACAATTCTTTCCAAATGTAAAAAGTGATGCGCCAGAAGATGCACGGTTTGTGATACTTGGAATGATACGTGCCACATGGCAAGGTACAATAGTTTCTAATTGTGATGGTGATATAGGACTTGTAATAGAAACTAAACATTTTTCATCTGAAAAGTAAGCGGCATGTTTTTGTAAGATTGGGTAGATATCTAAAGGTTTAACACAGATGAAAATAAGCTGAGATCGCTCGGTGACCTCTTGTATTGTTTTTGCTATATGAACAGAAGGGTATTTTTCCTTTATATGATATGCTTTGGCAGGCGTCCGATTAATAATAGTAAGGCACGAAGGTTTGACAGCATGGGTTTCTAAAAATGCATCGATTAGTATATTCCCCATGTTTCCTGTCCCTATAATTCCTATGTTCAATGTTTCATCCCTCCTTCGTAACAGCTTTCTCCTAAACAATATGAATGATGTTGTGAATTTATGATTGGAGGCATAAAATGATGTGGAATTTTCAAAAGAAATGGATTGCTTTGTTATGCGCTATTGGAGTTATAGCTTTGATTTTTTTTTGGCAAACGAGGCAAAAAAGTGAACAATTGGCAATTCAAACGGATGTTTATACAAAGAATGATGAGAAAAAAAGTAAGTTGAAAGTAACGGATGCGAAGGAAGAGAAAAAAGTAATTATGATTGATATAAAAGGGGCTGTGCATAGGGAAGGTGTATATGAGATGAAAGAAGGAGATCGAGTAAAAGATGGGATTGAAAAAGCAGGGGGGTTTTTACTAGAGGCGGATGTAATGAAAGTGAATTTAGCGCAAATCGTACAAGATCAAATGCTTCTTCATGTTCCAAGGAAGGGGGAGGATGGGGAGAAAGTAGATGGCTTGTCAAAGCAAGATGGAAAGGTTCGCATTAATGCAGCTTCAAAAGAACAAATTGAAAAAATAACAGGGATTGGATCTAAAAAGGCGGAAAGTATTATGAAATATCGAGAAGAACATGGCCCATTTCAGAAGATGGAGGATTTATTAGAGATAGATGGGATTGGGGTGAAATCGCTAGAAAAAATAAAAGAACAAATAATTATTCCATAAAAGATTGACGAAGTTTTTCTTCTTTCGCTACACTACAAGTAGAGAAAGAAGTAGGTGAAAATATGGAACGAATTTCTTGGGATCAATATTTTATGACGCAAAGTCATTTATTGTCGCTGCGAAGCACATGTACAAGGCTTGCAGTAGGTGCGACAATTGTCCGTGATAAACGAATTATTGCGGGTGGATATAACGGTTCAATTAAAGGCGGTGTACATTGTATAGACGAGGGCTGCTATGTTATTGATAATCATTGCGTTCGCACTATTCATGCGGAAATGAATGCCTTACTACAGTGTGCTAAATTTGGTGTGAAAACAGATGATGCTGAAATTTATGTGACGCATTTTCCTTGTTTGCAATGTTGTAAGGCGATTATTCAAAGTGGTATTACAGCAGTGTATTATGCACAGGATTATAAAAATCACCCGTATGCGGTTGAATTATTTGAACAGGCAAATGTGACAGTGAAACATGTTCCTCTTGAGTATGATATTACATCATTAGAAGAGCAAGATCGTCATTTACAATTAAAAGAATTATTCACATCTTTAGAAAAAGATGATGTAACAATGGAAGAATTACAACACGTATTCGCTAAAGTAAAACAGATGTTATAAGGGGTGAGTATGAGTTGAGTGGACAGTGGGGCTATGTTGCAATCTCATTTGTAATAGGGATTGCAATTGCCTGTTCCTCGTCGCAGTTGTTGTGTGTTTCTATATTTGGTTGTTATATTTTGTTTTGTTTGTATCGTACTTCGTTTCAAACCTTCGTTTTTTGCGTGCTGACATGTTTCGTTAGCATTTTGTATACCACGTATATTCAAAGTGAAAATAAGCCTTCAGAAGAAATCTATGAAGTGACACAAGGTGTCATTCAAAATACGCCTCTAATTAATGGGAATCGTCTCTCTTTTCAAATCGAAGATCAGAATAGTAATATTGTACAGCTGTTTTATAAAATCCAATCCCCTCAAGAAAAAGAACGATTAAGACAATTGTATGCAGGGATAAGGTGTACTTTTAAAGGGGAAAAAAAAGTACCAGAGGTGGCTCGTAATTTTCACGGGTTCGATTACCGGGATTATTTACATAAGCAAAAGATTCATTTCTTATTTGAGGCCACGCATATTTCAAATTGTAAAAAAACGACTTTAACATTTGTACAATGGATTTTCTTATTAAGACAAGAAGCCATCTCGAAAGTTACAGAAGTGTTTCCAGAGCAGTCTGGTGCATTTATGAATGCGTTGCTATTTGGTGACCGACAACAAATGGCATTTGAAGTAGAGGAGCAATACCAACAGTTTGGTCTCATACACCTTCTAGCAATTTCAGGATCGCATATCGTATTATTAATGGCAATTATTTATTTTATTTTGCTAAGGATAGGTGTAACTAGAGAAGTAACAACGATATACCTTATTGCTTGTATCCCTTTGTATATGTTTATAGCTGGGGCATCACCATCTGTTGTGAGAGCCTCCGTAACAGGCATTCTAATACTATTGGCATTCATGTATTCTGTCCGCTTATCTGGGTTAGATGCGCTTAGCATAACGGCTCTATTCATGCTCATATATGATCCTTATGTCGTTTTTGATATTGGGTTTCAATTTTCGTTCGTGGGTAGCTTTTCTTTATTGTTATCTTCGCCCATTTTATTGGGGCGTAATACCGGGATTATTCGGAACACCATTTATATTTCTATTATTTCACAGCTTTCTAGTACCCCAGTTTTGTTATATCATTTTGGCTATTTTTCCCCGTATAGTATTTTCCTCAATCTTATATATGTTCCTTTCTTATCAATTATTGTATTACCATGTAGTATCGTTATTCTTATATGTATGTTGTGTATTCCTTCCATAGCAAAGGGGCTTGCGCATGTGTTATCAGTATGTTTAACAGTCTCTAATAAAGTTCTTCAATACTGCGAAACGGTACCTTTTATTCGTCTTACTTTTGGGCAAACGTCATTTGTTCTTGTATTTATATACTGTCTTAGTATCATCGGTATATTTATGATTTGGGAAAGGGGAAATCATAAAAAGATATTGCTCATAGTTGTCGGAGTTTTCTTTTTTATATGTGCATGTCATTATGTGTCTCCATATTTTCGAGGGAGTGGAAGTGTTACGTTTATTGATGTGGGACAAGGAGATGCAATATTGATTCGCCTTCCATACGATAAAGGAATCTATTTAATTGATACAGGTGGAACGCTTTTGGTGAAGAAGGAAGCTTGGCAAAAGAAAAAACATGAATTTTCTGTCGCTCATGATATACTTCTTCCGTTTTTGCAAAAGGAGGGTATTAGGACGATTGATAAGCTAATTGTAACGCATGGAGATGCAGATCATATAGGGGCCGCTAAGGAGTTGTTATCATCTATCACTATAAAAGAAATTATGTTTGGAAAGAAGGAAGGAGATGCTATATTAGAAACGGAATTGAAGCGAAAGGCAAAGGAGAGAGGTGTACGAATCAATATAATAGGAGCGGGAGATAGTTGGCGAGTAGATAATGCGGAGTTTCTTGTACTAGCTCCAAAAGGACAAAAAACAGGAGAGAACGATTCTTCAATTGTGCTATGGGCGAAATTGGGAGGTTTAACATGGTTATTTATGGGTGATCTAGAAGAAAAAGGTGAAAAGTGGATTATAGAGACATATCCAAAGTTACGAGCTAATATTTTAAAGGTTGGGCACCATGGGAGTAAAAGCTCATCTTCAGCACCTTTTCTTCATCTTATTGAACCTGAAAAAGCTATTATTTCTGCAGGGGAAAATAATCGATATGGCCATCCGCACGGGCAAGTAATAGAGCGCTTAAAGGATATGGGTATTGAAATATGGCGTACGGATAAACAGGGAGCTATTTCCTATGTTTTTCATGGGAATAAAGGAACCTTTCAAAGTAAAATGACATATGATGAAACACAGAAATGATAAAAAAGAAAGCTGCCATTAGCAGCAGCCTTTAGGAACCGATAAATTTAATAACAGTTGCAATAATGAAAAGTGTTGCGAAAAAACCAAATGAGACGATAAAACCTACTCCTGAATCAATGGCGTCATTACGTTTACTTTGAACATTTTGTTCAAAATCATTCATTTAGAATCCCCCCCAACATTCCACTTTAGTATAAAATATTGTCAGAAAAAAATCTACAATTTCCATATGAAGAGAAATAGGGCATGTTTGTTTATGGGAGAATGCGCTTCTATATCATACAAAATAGCGCGAGAATTTCATTCCAATCATGTTAACAGTTGACACTTATACTCAAATAACAGTTGCAAATAATAAAGATAAAGTGGTTACCGCACACCAATAAGAATCCCGGGGCTTATTGCGTGGCGTTTTATATAAATAAAGGAACGGGTTAATGAAAGCCTGTTCCTTTGTACTTGTAAAACAAAAGCTACCGCATTAGTATAAAGATATATTGCCAAGTTAGGGAGTAGGAAAAAAGTATGAGTGATATACATAAGAAGATTAAAAAGAAACAATTCGCACCATTTTATTTATTGTATGGAACGGAAGCTTATTTTATAAATGAAACGATAAAGCTTATAACAACTGAAGCTCTTGAGGAAGAAGATCGCGAGTTTAATGTTGTAACATACGACTTAGAAGAGGCGTATTTAGAAGATGTGATTGAGGATGCAAGGACCCTACCTTTCTTCGGAGATCGTAAAATTATATTAATAAAATCCCCTTTATTTTTAACATCACAAAAGGAAAAGTTAGAGCAAAATATAAAGATTTTAGAAGAATACATTGGGGAACCTTCTCCATTTTCCGTTCTCGTATTTGTCGCTTCGTATGAAAAATTAGATGAGCGAAAAAAAATTACCAAGTTATTAAAGAAAACTGCTGATGTAGTAGAAGCGAATGCGATGCAAGTACAGGATGTGAGGAAATGGATTGTATCCCGCGCAGATGAAGTGCATGTGCATATGGAGGAAGAGGCTGTTAGTTTATTGTTAGAGCTCGTAGGGAGCAATGTAACGATGCTAGCGAAGGAAATGGACAAGTTGACGTTATACGTCGGTATGGGCGGTGAAGTTACAAAAAAACTTGTGACAGAACTTGTACCGAAATCGGTTGAACAAAATGTATTTGCTTTAACGGAGAAGGTTGTAAAAAAAGATATTGCAGGTGCAATGCAAATTTTAGATGGTTTATTTACTCAGCAAGAGGAACCGATTAAATTGTTAGCATTATTAGTTAGTCAATTTCGTTTACTGTATCAAGTTAAAGAATTACAACAACGTGGATATGGACAAAATCAAATTGCTTCGCATATCGGTGTTCATCCGTACCGAGTAAAGTTAGCGATGAATCAAACAAAATTTTTCTCTTTCGAGGAATTGAAAAAAGTTATTTTGGAATTAGCGGAAGCTGATTATAGTATGAAAACGGGGAAAATGGATAAGAAACTTGTTTTAGAATTTTTCTTAATGCGATTAAATCATATGTGATACGAAAAGTTCATGCATTTATGGCGTGAACTTTTTGTATATAAAAAAACGATCCAAATGGATCGTTTTTTAAACGCCTTACGCGTTTACTTGTTTCGCTAAGCGAGATTTTTGACGAGCTGCAGCGTTTTGGTGGATAAGACCTTTACGAGCTGCTTTGTCAAGTTTTTTAGAAGCAGTTTTGAAAGCTTCTTTAGCATTTTCAAGATCGTTATTAGTAACTAAAGCTTCTACAGTTTTAACAGCAGAACGCATGTCAGACTTGATAGAAGCGTTATGTGCACGACGCTCTTCGCTAAGTTTAGCGCGTTTGATAGCAGATTTGATGTTTGCCATACTTTTCACCTCCCTGGTGCGATCGAGTGACTCGATTCTTACATAGAACAAGTGATATTCTATCAAACCGAGAAGAGAATTGCAATAGCGATATCAATGAAATTTCACGTAAAGGAAAGAATGACCTTTTATAACTTTGGGAAATCTAACTATATTTACTATGAATTACGGAGGAGATACGATGAAAGAGCCACTAGACTTAAGTAAATATAACGTTAGAACTGACCTTGCAGTAGAGGCACACCAAATGTTACAAGAGCGTCAACAAGAAAAGAGAGGAATACAAGGTGTTGTCGTAAAAGAGCGTGACGAAGAAGGGATTACAATTACGAAAGTCACCATTGATGAGAGTGCATCTGAATCAATGGGGAAAAAACCAGGGAATTATTTAACGCTTGAAGTGCAAGGTATACGCCAACAAGATACGGATTTGCAACAGAAAGTAGAACGTATTTTTGCGAAAGAATTTTCTTATTTATTAGAAGAAATTGGGATTTCGAAAGAGGCAAGTTGTTTAATTGTTGGTCTTGGGAATTGGAACGTAACGCCAGATGCTCTTGGTCCAATTGTTGTAGAAAATGTGCTTGTGACGAGACATTTGTTCAAATTACAACCTGAGAGTGTAGAAGAAGGTTTTAGACCTGTTAGTGCCATTCGTCCGGGGGTAATGGGTATTACAGGGATAGAAACGAGCGATGTCATTTATGGGATTATTGAGAAGACGAAGCCGGATTTTGTTATAGCGATTGATGCATTAGCTGCACGCTCTATTGAGCGAGTGAATAGTACGATACAAATTTCAGATACAGGCATTCATCCTGGATCTGGTGTTGGGAATAAGCGGAAAGAATTGAGTAAGGAAACTTTGGGGATCCCAGTTATCGCAATTGGTGTTCCAACGGTTGTTGATGCGGTTTCTATTACGAGTGATACAATTGATTTTATTTTGAAACATTTTGGACGTGAAATGAAAGAAGGAGACAAACCGTCACGTTCTTTATTACCAGCTGGTTTTACATTCGGAGAAAAGAAAAAGTTAACAGAAGAAGATATGCCAGATGAAAAGAGTCGCAACATGTTTTTAGGAGCTGTAGGAACATTAGAAGAGGAAGAAAAGAGAAAGTTGATTTACGAAGTGTTATCTCCTCTTGGTCATAATTTGATGGTAACACCAAAGGAAGTAGATACGTTTATTGAAGATATGGCAAACGTATTAGCGGGTGGTTTAAATGCAGCGCTACATCATCAAATTGATCAAGATAATACAGGGGCCTATACGCATTGATGAGAAGAGGCGAGAATAGTTGAGTCGATTTGCACTTCAGTGTATAAGTTTTGTGATGCTATGTTTGTTTGTGATGTTAATTGGTATAGGAATTGCTAATCATGGTTTAAAGAGCATGAAGGGATATCGTCAACCATCATATGAACAAATTGCTTATATGACAGGAACAGGAAGTTCGGTAGCTGAAGTGAAGATTTTAGGAGAAGCATTTTCAGCTGTGGAAAAACAAAAACAGTTAGAAAACCTCAGAAGTTTTAACGCTGTAGAAGGTTTGGGAATAGGGATTGCAAATCTCACCCGAAATATTACGAAGTTTGGAACGGATATCGTTATTGGGAAGATAAGAGAAATTTTTAGCTAGGAGTAGTGGGTAGAACGGTCGTCTTATCATTTTGTGAGATACCCGTTCTTTAATTTGAAAAAGGTTTGTCTCTTATGGTTTGTTCGCATAAGATATAGATAGAATGATTTGTCTTATAAGCAGCACGACTTTTCATTGAATCTTTGCTGCTCTATTGATATAATCAGTGCTAGTGTATATTGGCGAGACTATTAGGAGTTGAGAACATAGATGAATAAAGAAGAAAGAGCAAAAAGACAGTCCAAAATTCGTAACTTCTCCATCATTGCTCACATTGACCACGGGAAATCAACGTTGGCAGACCGTATTTTGGAGAAAACAAATGCGTTAACACAACGCGAAATGAAGGCTCAATTGCTTGACTCTATGGATTTAGAGCGTGAGCGCGGTATTACAATTAAATTAAATGCAGTACAATTAACGTATAAAGCAAAAGACGGTGAAGAGTATATCCTTCACTTAATCGATACACCAGGGCACGTCGATTTTACGTACGAAGTATCTCGTAGTTTAGCGGCTTGTGAAGGGGCGATTCTTGTTGTTGATGCAGCGCAAGGGATTGAAGCGCAAACATTAGCAAACGTATATTTAGCGCTTGATAATAATTTGGAAATTTTACCGGTTATTAATAAAATCGATTTACCAAGTGCAGACCCAGAGCGTGTGCGTCAAGAGGTAGAAGATGTAATTGGTTTAGATGCATCGGAAGCTGTACTTGCCTCAGCGAAAGCTGGCATTGGTATTGAAGATATTTTAGAACAAATCGTTGAAAAAGTACCAGCTCCAACAGGTGATTCAGAAGAGCCGTTACAATGTATGATCTTCGACTCTTTATATGATCCGTACCGCGGTGTAATTGCATATATCCGAGTTGTAAATGGGACGGTAAAAGTTGGCGATAAAGTACGTATGATGGCAACTGGAAAAGAATTTGAAGTAACAGAAGTAGGTGTATTTACACCGAAAACAACGCAACGTGACGAGTTAACAGTAGGTGATGTAGGATTTTTAGCAGCATCTATTAAAAACGTAGGCGATACACGTGTTGGTGATACGATTACACATGCGAAACGTCCGGCTGCAGAGCCGTTAGAAGGTTATCGTAAATTAAACCCAATGGTATTCTGTGGGTTATATCCGATCGATTCTGCGCGTTATAACGACTTGCGTGATGCGTTAGAAAAGCTAGAATTGAATGATTCTGCTCTTGAATTTGAGCCTGAAACATCTCAAGCTTTAGGTTTTGGTTTCCGTTGTGGTTTCTTAGGATTGCTTCACATGGAAATTATTCAAGAACGTATTGAACGTGAATTCAAGATTGACTTAATTACAACAGCGCCAAGTGTTATTTATAAAGTTTATTTAACGAGCGGTGAAGATATTATTGTTGATAACCCATCTAATATGCCAGATCCACAGTCTATCGATCGCGTAGAAGAGCCGTTTGTAAAGGCGGCGATTATGGTTCCAAACGACTATGTTGGAGCTGTAATGGAAATTTGCCAAGGTAAACGTGGTACGTTCATTGACATGCAATATTTAGATGAAACGCGCGTTACATTGACGTATGAAATCCCGCTTTCAGAGATTGTATATGACTTCTTTGATCAATTGAAATCAAATACGAAGGGGTATGCATCATTTGACTACGAGTTAATCGGTTACAAACCGTCTAAACTTGTGAAAATGGATATTCTTTTAAATGCTGAACAAGTGGATGCTTTATCATTTATTGTACACCGTGATTCAGCGTATGATCGTGGTAAAGTAATTGTAGAAAAACTAAAAGAATTAATTCCAAGACAACAGTTCGAAGTGCCAATTCAGGCGACTATTGGAAACAAAGTTGTAGCACGTTCTACAATTAAGGCGATGCGTAAAAACGTACTTGCAAAATGTTACGGTGGTGACATTTCTCGTAAACGTAAACTTCTTGATAAACAAAAAGAAGGTAAAAAACGTATGAAGTCTGTTGGTTCTGTAGAAGTACCGCAAGAAGCATTCATGGCTGTATTAAAAATGGATGATAACTAATAAAAGTAGAAGTCGTTTGCGCGGCTTCTCTTTTTTATGTATAAGTATTTTTTAGACATCTTAGCTGCTCTCATTTACAATAGTGTGGAAGATGGAAACTTCTCTTCTTTGCTGCAACAAAGTTAATGGGAGTGTATTTTGAAATCTGAATTATAGTGAATATGATGTCAAAAGGGACTTATAGTGTAAGAAATGAAAGTGATTATTGATATAGAGTTAGGAGACTATTAATGTCTGAAAACATTCGGAAAGATATTCAAGAAAAAATACAAAACGGCAATTTTAATTGTGAGAAAGAATTAACACTTTCTATAATTAGTGGGAAGTGGAAAGTTGTAATTTTATGGCACCTCGGTGTGGAAGGACCTCATCGTTTTAGCGAATTACAAAGGTTATTCCCGAGTATTTCTCATAAAGTTTTGTCGAACCAATTAAAAGAGTTAATGGAAGATGGGATTGTTGATCGAACAGTATATCCCGAAATTCCTCCTCGTGTTGAGTATTATATGACGGAACTAGGCACGTCACTTTTACCAATCGTTGAAATGATGTATGATTGGGGGAAAATGCGAATGGAACAAATCCGTAATATGTTAGAGAAGTAGAGAACCCTCCGGAGTGCGGAGGTTTTCTTTTTAGAAAGGTAGGAGTTATATTTGGTACAAGCTGCATATATTCATATTCCGTTTTGTCAGCATATTTGTCACTATTGTGATTTTAATAAAGTGTTTATTGAACGCCAACCGGTAGATCAATATTTAGAGTACTTAGAGAAAGAAATAATAAATACGGTTCAAAAAGTACCGTTTGATAGTATGAAAACGATTTTTGTTGGTGGAGGAACGCCGACAGCATTAAATATGGAACAGACAAAAAAACTGCTCGATATCATTAATCGTCGTTTGCGTCCGTTTGCTCCGAATTGTGAATTAACTTTTGAAGCGAATCCAGGGGACTTACCGAAAGAGAAGTTGAACTTACTGTTAGAAGGTGGCGTGAACAGAATTAGTTTTGGTGTACAAACGTTTCGTGATGAACTGCTTGAGAAAATCGGGCGCAAGCATACGAGGGAGGATGCGTTTGTAGCAATTCGAGAAGCGCAGGAAGTTGGCTTTACAAATATTAATGTAGATATAATTTATGCTCTGCCAGGGCAGACGATAGAAGATGTAAAAGAAACGTTAGACATTGCCTTTACGCTCGGTGTGCAACATTTCTCAGCATATTCATTAATTGTGGAACCGAAAACAGTGTTTTATAACTTAATGAATAAAGGGAAATTAAGGCTCCCAGGTGAAGACCATGAAGCGAAAATGTACGAAATGGTAATGGATGAAATGGAGAAACACGGTTATAACCAGTATGAAATTAGTAATTTCTCAAAAGGTGATAATGAAAGTAGACATAATCTCACATACTGGAATAATGAAGAGTACTATGGATTTGGAGCTGGAGCGCATAGTTATGTAAATGGAGAACGTATTCAAAATGTAGGACCGCTCAAGCAGTATTTCACGAAAATTGATGAAACAGGATTTCCTTATTTAGATGTTCATGAAGTGACTGAGAAGGAAAAAATGGAAGAAGAGTTGTTTTTAGGACTTCGAAAAACGAAGGGTGTTTCGAAGCTAGAGTTTCAAAAGAAATTTGGTATAGAGATGGATACAGTCTTTGCGAAACAATTGTTAAACAATCAAGAACATGGATTACTTCAAAATAAAGATGACCATGTTTGTTTAACGAGGCAAGGGAAATTATTAGGTAACGAAGTGTTTCAGTCATTTTTAATTGATTAATTAAATGTTCGATAGGCATGAAAAAGTTTCATTATTTCGTGACGTTTTCGTTGACAATTGAATGTCAATTTTGGTAAGTTATTAATAGATTTAGCACTCGAAGACAATGAGTGCTAACAGAGGTGATGATGAGATGCTTACGGAACGTCAGCTCTTAATTTTACAAACAATTATTGATGACTTTATTGGATCAGCGCAACCCGTTGGGTCAAGGACGTTGGCTAAGAAAGATGAAATTACGTTTAGTTCAGCTACTATTCGAAATGAAATGGCTGATTTAGAGGAATTGGGGTTTATTGAAAAAACGCATAGTTCTTCTGGTCGTGTTCCTTCTGAGAAAGGATATCGATTTTATGTAGACCATCTTTTAGCGCCACAAAATTTACCGAGCGAAGATATTGTACAGATTAAAGATTTATTTGCTGAAAGAATTTTTGAAGCAGAAAAGGTTGCACAGCAATCTGCTCAAATTTTATCAGAGCTTACAAGTTATACGGCAATTGTTCTTGGGCCGAAATTGAGCACAAATAAGCTTAAAAATGTACAAATTGTGCCGCTTGATCGTCAAACTGCAGTCGCTATTATTGTAACGGATACAGGGCATGTACAAAGTAAAACGATTACCGTTCCGGAATCTGTTGATTTATCAGATTTAGAAAAAATGGTTAATATTTTAAACGAGAAGCTATCTGGTGTACCGATGGCAGATCTGCATAATAAGATCTTTAAAGAAATTGTTACAGTCTTGCGTGGGTATGTTCATAATTATGATAGTGCAATAAAAATGTTAGATGGTACATTTCAAGTTCCTTTATCGGAAAAGATATACTTTGGAGGAAAAGCAAATATGCTTTCGCAGCCAGAGTTCCATGACATTCAAAAAGTAAGATCCTTGTTGACTATGATTGATAATGAAGCTGAGTTTTATGATATTTTGCGTCATAAACAAGTAGGCATTCAAGTGAAAATTGGCAGGGAAAACTCTTCAACAGCGATGGAAGATTGTAGTTTAATTTCTGCAACGTATTCAATTGGTGAAGAGCAACTTGGAACAATTGCAATTTTAGGTCCGACGAGAATGCAGTATTCTCGTGTAATTAGTTTGTTACAATTGTTTACAAGACAATTTACAGACGGATTATATAAATCAAAATAATACACACGTTTTAGCGGTGAATGTTATCATTGCAGTGTGTAATATAAAACTATGCTTAGGTAATCGTGCTATGCATGTTACCTAATACCTTTTAAGGAGGTGAAATTTGTGGAAGAGCGTAACGAACAAGTGAAAGAAGCGCAAGTTGAAGAAGCTGTCACGCTAGACAACAGTGAAGAAGTTGTAGAAGAAACTGTAGAAGAAAAAAGTGAAGCTGCTCTTTTACAAGAAAATGTAGATGAGTTACAAGCGAAACTAACGGAAACAGAAGGTCGCACACTACGTCTACAAGCTGATTTTGAAAATTATAAGCGCCGTGTCCAAATGGATAAACAGGCTGCTGAAAAATATAGATCACAAAGTCTTGTGTCAGATATTTTGCCCGCTCTTGATAATTTTGAAAGAGCAATGCAAGTGGAAGCAACTGATGAGCAAATGAAATCCTTACTACAAGGTATGGAAATGGTGCATCGTCAATTGCTAGAAGCGCTGACTAAAGAAGGTGTTGAAGTGATTGAAGCTGTTGGTAAGCAGTTTGATCCTCATGAGCACCAAGCTGTTATGCAAGTAGAAGACAGTGAATTTGAATCAAACGCGGTTGTGGAGGAATTCCAAAAAGGTTATAAACTAAAAGACCGTGTGATTCGCCCATCAATGGTAAAAGTAAATCAATAATTTACATAAATGTAGGAGGATTCGCTATGAGTAAAATTATCGGTATTGACTTAGGTACAACAAACTCTTGTGTAGCTGTTATGGAAGGTGGAGAACCAAAGGTTATCCCAAATCCAGAAGGAAACCGTACAACACCTTCTGTTGTAGCTTTCAAAAATGAAGAGCGTCAAGTTGGGGAAGTTGCTAAACGTCAAGCAATTACAAACCCAAATACAATTATGTCTGTTAAACGTCATATGGGTACAGACTACAAAGTAGAAGTTGAAGGTAAAGATTATACGCCTCAAGAAATTTCGGCAATCATTTTACAAAACTTAAAAGCTTCTGCTGAAGCATACTTAGGTGAAACAGTAACGAAAGCTGTTATTACAGTTCCAGCATACTTCAACGATGCAGAACGTCAAGCAACAAAAGACGCTGGTCGTATTGCTGGTTTAGAAGTTGAGCGTATCATTAACGAACCAACAGCAGCAGCGCTTGCTTACGGTTTAGAAAAACAAGACGAAGAACAAAAAATTCTAGTATACGACTTAGGTGGCGGTACATTTGACGTATCTATCCTTGAGTTAGCAGATGGAACATTTGAAGTTATTTCAACTGCTGGTGACAACCGTCTTGGTGGAGATGACTTTGACCAAGTTATCATCGATCATTTAGTAGCTGAATTCAAAAAAGAAAATAACATTGACTTAAGCCAAGATAAAATGGCACTTCAACGTCTGAAAGATGCAGCTGAAAAAGCGAAAAAAGATCTTTCTGGTGTAACGCAAACACAAATCTCATTACCATTCATTAGTGCTGGAGCTGCTGGTCCATTACACTTAGAATTAACGTTAACAAGAGCTAAATTCGAAGAACTTTCAGCGAGCCTAGTTGAAAGAACATTAGAGCCAACTCGTCGTGCATTAAAAGACGCTGGTTTTGCTCCAAGCGAATTAGATAAAGTTATCCTTGTTGGTGGTTCTACTCGTATCCCAGCCGTACAAGAAGCAATTAAACGTGAAACTGGTAAAGAGCCATATAAAGGTGTAAACCCAGATGAAGTTGTAGCATTAGGTGCTGCAGTTCAAGGTGGCGTACTTACTGGTGATGTAGAAGGCGTTCTATTATTAGACGTAACTCCACTTTCTTTAGGTATTGAAACTATGGGTGGCGTATTCACAAAATTAATCGAGCGTAACACTACAATTCCAACAAGTAAATCACAAGTATTCTCAACAGCTGCTGATAACCAACCAGCGGTAGACATTCACGTACTACAAGGTGAGCGTCCAATGTCAGCTGATAACAAAACACTAGGCCGTTTCCAATTAACAGATCTTCCGCCAGCACCACGTGGTATTCCACAAATCGAAGTAACATTCGATATCGATGCGAACGGTATTGTTAACGTACGTGCGAAAGATTTAGGAACAAGCAAAGAGCAAGCTATTACAATCCAATCTTCTTCAGGTCTTTCTGACGAAGAAGTAAATCGTATGGTACAAGAAGCAGAAGCAAATGCTGACGCTGACCAAAAGCGTAAGGAAGAAGTTGAACTTCGTAACGAAGCTGACCAACTTGTATTCCAAACAGATAAAGTTGTAAAGGATTTAGAAGGCAAAGTTGATGCAGCTGAAGTAGCGAAAGCAACAGAAGCGAAAGAAGCATTACAAGCGGCAATCGAGAAAAACGACCTTGATGAAATCCGTGCGAAAAAAGATGCTCTTCAAGAAATCGTACAACAATTAACTGTAAAATTATATGAGCAAGCTCAAGCAGCTGCAGGGCAAGCAGAAGGTGCTCAAGGTGCACAAGATAACGCTGGCGCGAAAAAAGACAATGTAGTTGATGCTGAATTTGAAGAAGTAAAAGAAGATAAGTAATAAAGTAAAACATAATAAGTAAGATGACAAAAAGTCAAAGTCAAGCGTGCCTTGGCTTTGGCTTTTTTCACGAATAAGGAAAATCGTGTGAGGATCTTAAGTTTTTTGCTTTGCATACTGTAAGTAAGGAAACTTTGTTGCAAAGCACTTTCTTTCGGTGTTAAAATTACGTTTATGTGAAAGATTCGGGGGTTACAAATTTATGAATAAACGAGACTATTATGAGGTGCTTGGCCTTAGCAAAGGCGCTTCTCAAGATGAAATTAAAAAAGCATATCGTCGTTTGGCGAAAAAGTATCATCCAGACGTAAGTAAAGAAGAAAATGCAATTGAAAAGTTTAAAGAAGTACAAGAAGCATATGAAGTATTAAGTGATGATCAAAAACGTGCACAGTATGATCAATTTGGCCATGCGGGTCCAAATCAAGGTTTCGGCGGCTTCGGCGGTGGAGACTTTGGTGGTGGCTTCGGATTTGAAGATATCTTTAGTTCGTTCTTTGGCGGAGGTGGCGGTCGACGTCGTGACCCAAATGCGCCGCGTCAAGGTGCTGACTTGCAATATCAAGTTACTTTAGATTTTGAAGAAGCGATTTTTGGTAAGGAATTAAACATTGAGATTCCTGTAGAGGATCCTTGTGATACTTGTCACGGTAGTGGAGCGAAACCAGGAACTTCAAAAGAAACATGTAAACATTGTTCAGGGACGGGTCAAGTGAGTGTAGAACAAAATACACCATTTGGTCGTATTGTAAATCGTCAAGCATGTAACCATTGCTCAGGAACAGGTCAAATGATTAAAGAGAAATGTACGACATGTCACGGTTCTGGTAAAGTGCGTAAACGCAAAAAAATCAATGTGAAAATCCCAGCTGGTATCGATAATGGTCAACAAATTCGTGTATCTGGAAAAGGTGAAGCGGGTGTAAATGGTGGCCCAGCAGGTGATTTATATGTTGTTGTTCATGTGAGAAACCATGAATTCTTCGAGCGTGACGGGGACCATATCATTTGTGAGATGCCATTAACATTTGCGCAAGTTGCACTTGGTGCCGAAGTGGAAGTTCCTACAGTTCACGGAAAAGTGAAGCTTAAAATTCCAGCAGGAACACAAACTGGAACAGAATTCCGCTTGAAAGGAAAAGGAGCTCCAAACGTGCGTGGATATGGTCAAGGTGACCAATACGTAGTAGTTCGTGTTGTTGTACCTACAAAATTAACTTCACATCAAAAAGAATTATTACGTGAATTTGCGGGGCAAGAAGATCAAGATGATAGCTTATTTGGGAAGCTTAAACGAGCTTTCAAAGGGGAATAATGGAAATAAAAAATGGAGTTGGTAAATTGTGAAATGGTCAGAAATTAGTATTCATACAACAGAAGAAGCGGTAGAGGCTGTCTCTCATATTTTGCACGAAGCAGGTGCTAGTGGGGTTGCGATTGAGGACCCAGCGGAGTTAACGAAAGAACGTGAACAACAATATGGTGAAATTTATGCACTGAATCCGGCTGAATATCCAGCTGATGGTGTGTTAGTAAAAGCATATTTCCCGCAAACGGATTCTTTACATGAAACTGTTGCGAGTGTAAAATCATCTATTGATGTACTTCCATCTTACGACATTGAAATTGGTACAGGAAATATTACAATTAATGAAGTCGATGAGGAAGACTGGGCTACTGCTTGGAAAAAATATTATCATCCAGTTCAAATTTCTGATACATTCACAATCGTGCCGACTTGGGAAGAATATACACCTTCTTCTCCAAATGAAAAGATTATTGAATTAGATCCAGGTATGGCGTTTGGTACGGGGACACATCCAACAACGACGATGTGCATTCGTGCATTAGAAAAAACAGTTCAGCCAGGCGATGCAGTAATTGATGTAGGAACAGGTTCTGGAGTACTTAGTATTGCAGCGGCAAAATTAGGTGCAGCAACTGTTCAAGCGTATGATTTAGATCCAGTTGCAGTTGAAAGTGCAGAGATGAACGTGCGTTTAAATAAAACGGATGACGTCGTATCTGTCGGACAAAATAGTTTATTAGAAGGTATTGAGGGTCCAGTAGATTTGATTGTAGCAAATTTACTAGCAGAAATTATCCTTCTATTCCCTGAAGATGCAGCAAGAGTTGTAAAACAGGGCGGACTATTTATTACGTCTGGTATTATTGCAGCGAAAGAAAAAGTGATTTCTGAAGCGTTAGAAAAAGCTGGATTTACCATTGAAGAAGTGCTCCGAATGGAAGATTGGGTAGCAATTATTGCACGAAATGCGTAATATAGATTTTAGTTTATAATGAACGGAGGAGTCTCTCACTATATAAGGTGAGGGACTTGCCGTCTGTTATATGAAAATGATAACGTTTCGTTCTTTTCGTAAGTGAGGACTTACGAAAGGAACGAAACTCTACTAAGGTGATAAGATGCAACGTTATTTTGTAGAAGAGAAACATGTAAATGACCCAAGTATTCGTATTGTAGGTGATGATGTACATCATATTGCAAGAGTGATGCGTATGTCAGCTGGTGATCACATTTATTGCTGTGTGGATGGCAAAACAGCGAAATGTTCAATTGCTGAAATTACCAGTGAATTTGTGGATACCACTATTGTAGAATGGGTAGAGACGTCAAGTGAACTTCCTGTGTTCGTGACGATTGCAAGTGGACTGCCAAAAGGAGACAAGTTAGAGTTAATTTTTCAAAAAGGAACCGAGCTTGGGGCGGCTGCATTTCTACCATTTCAAGCATCTCGTTCTATCGTAAAATGGGATGCGAAAAAAGCAGATAAAAAAGTTGAGCGTTTGAAAAAGATTGTGAAAGAAGCTGCGGAACAATCGCATAGAAGTGAAATTCCAGACGTACATGCTCCTGCGTCATTTAAGCAATTGCTTGCAATGAGCAGCGAGTATGATATTTGTCTTGTTGCGTATGAAGAGGAAGCAAAACAAGGTGAGAAATCTAATTTTGCGAAAGCTTTAACGACGATCAAACCAGGTCAAAAGCTATTAATTGTATTTGGCCCAGAAGGTGGATTAGCGGAAGAGGAAATGACTGCGCTTCATGAACACAAATTTGTACCATGTAGTTTAGGACCAAGAATTTTAAGAACAGAAACGGCTCCGCTTTATGCGTTAAGCGCCGCTTCATATCATTTTGAATTGATGGGGTGATGGATCAATGACAACTGTTGCGTTCCATACGTTAGGTTGTAAAGTAAACCACTACGAAACAGAAGCGATTTGGCAATTGTTTAAACAAGGTGGATATGAAAGAATTGAATATGAAAAGAAAGCTGATGTATATGTTATTAATACATGTACAGTAACGAATACTGGAGATAAAAAAAGCCGTCAAGTAATTAGACGTGCTGTCCGCCAAAATCCAGATGCGGTTATTTGTGTAACTGGGTGTTATGCACAAACATCTCCAGCAGAAATTATGGCAATTCCAGGTGTAGATATCGTTGTTGGTACGCAAGACCGTGAGAAGATGCTTGGATATATCGAAGAGTTCCGTAAAGAGCGTCAACCAATTAACGCTGTCCGCAACATTATGAAAACACGTGTATATGAAGAACTTGATGTACCGTACTTCACGGATCGTACACGTGCGTCATTAAAAATACAAGAGGGTTGCAATAACTTCTGTACATTCTGTATCATCCCTTGGGCGCGTGGTTTAATGCGTTCTCGTGATGGAAAAGAAGTTATTAACCAAGCGCAGCAATTAGTAAATGCAGGCTATAAAGAAATCGTATTAACTGGTATTCATACAGGTGGATACGGTGAAGATATAAAAGATTATAATTTAGCTGGATTACTTCGTGATATGGAAGCTGAAGTAAGTGGTTTAAAACGTCTTCGTATTTCTTCAATTGAAGCAAGCCAAATTTCAGATGAAGTGATTGAAGTATTAGATAAATCTGAAGTAGTTGTGCGTCATTTGCACATTCCGCTGCAATCTGGATCTAATACGGTATTAAAACGTATGCGTCGTAAATATACGATGGAATTTTTCCAAGAGCGTTTAGATCGTCTAAAAGAGGCGTTACCAGGACTTGCAATCACTTCAGACGTAATTGTTGGATTCCCAGGAGAAACAGAAGAAGAATTTATGGAAACGTACAATTTCATTAAAGAGAATCGTTTCTCTGAATTACACGTTTTCCCTTATTCAAAACGTACAGGTACGCCTGCAGCGCGTATGGAAGATCAAGTGCCTGAAGATGTGAAGAACGATCGTGTTCACCGTCTAATTGAATTATCAAACCAATTGGCGAAAGAGTATGCTTCTCAATTTGAAGGTGAAGTACTCGAAATTATTCCGGAAGAGACATTTAAAGAGGGCGACCGTGAAGGGTTATATGTAGGTTATACAGATAACTACTTAAAAGTTGTATTTGAAGGATCGGAAGAATTAATTGGTAAGCTAGTAAAAGTAAAGATTACGAAAGCTGGTTATCCATATAACGAAGCACAGTTTGTTCGTGTTCTTGAAGAGGATGTAAAAAAAGAATCGGCAAGTGCGTAATGATAAAGCATGCAAACGAAAAGGATTTGCATGCTTTTTTCTTTGGTGGAGAAGTTAAGACATGAAGTTGTAATATTTCATGCTATAAGGCTAACCGTTATGGTTGTCAGACAATCCGTAGTGAAGAAAGGGGTATATGAAAAATGAACTATGCGAAATTAATTGATCATACATTATTAAAACCAGATACAAAAAAAACGGCAATTGTTACATTATGTGAAGAGGCAAAAGCTCATGACTTCGCTTCTGTATGTGTAAATCCAACTTGGGTTGAAACAGCGACGGAATTATTAAAGGGTACAGCTGTAAAGGTTTGTACAGTAATTGGTTTTCCACTTGGAGCAAGCACACCAGAAACGAAAGCCTTTGAAACGAAAGATGCAATTGCTAAAGGTGCAACGGAAGTTGATATGGTAATTAACATCGGCGCATTAAAAGATAAGAATGATGAACTTGTCGAGCGTGATGTTCGCGCAGTTGTAGAAGCAGCAAAAGGAAAAGCGCTTGTGAAAATTATTATTGAAACATGTCTATTAACAGAAGAAGAAAAAATTCGTGCATGTGAATTGTCCGTAAAAGCTGGTGTAGATTTTGTGAAAACGTCAACTGGCTTCTCTACAGGTGGGGCGACGGTAGGAGATGTAGCGCTAATGAGAAAAACTGTTGGACCAAAGATTGGTGTGAAAGCGTCAGGTGGCGTTCGTAGTGAAGCGGATATGGATGCGATGGTAGAAGCGGGAGCGACACGTATCGGTACGAGTTCTGGTGTTGCACTAGTTAGTGGAAAGACAGCAACAACTGACTATTAATCGAAAAGTGGATGCAAACGGTTGTCTTATTAGCTGCATTTGATAATTTTTGTACGGAAAGTATTTTTTAATACTTTCCGTCGTATTAATTTAATTAATACTGGTTATTATGTATGATCTACATAAATTTTGAAAAAGGAAGAGCATCTATTCTTCTTTTATTCTGTCAAATAGTTGACCTGAAGTGACAAAATGTATTATAATCGTAAAAGACATGCTGAAGAAGTGTTTCTTTTTGCATGCTGAAGTTAGTATGTAAGTGTGATGTTTCGGAGGGAGGGAAAGAGAATGTCAAAAACAGTCGTTCGTAAAAACGAGTCTTTGGAGGATGCACTTCGCCGTTTTAAAAGATCGGTTTCTAAAACTGGTACACTTGCTGAAGCAAGAAAGCGCGAGTTTTATGAAAAACCAAGTGTAAAACGTAAGAAGAAATCTGAAGCGGCAAGAAAGCGTAAATTCTAAGAGAGGGTGTAAGTTATGAGTCTTCTCGGTCGTTTAAACGATGATATGAAACAAGCGATGAAGAATAAACAAAAAGAAAAATTAACCGTCATTCGTATGGTTAAGGCTGCTTTACAAAATGAAGGTATTAAACTGCAACATACTCTTACTGAAGAAGAGGAATTAACAGTTTTAGCTCGTGAAGTAAAACAGTATAAGGACTCCCTCCTTGAATTTAAAAAAGCTGGTCGTGAAGACCTTGTTGATAAACTGCAAAGTGAAATTCAGATTTTAAGCGCATATTTGCCGGAGCAATTAACAGAAGAAGAATTAGCGAATGTAATTAAGCAAGTTATTTCTGAAGTTGGTGCTACTTCTAAAGCAGATATGGGTAAAGTGATGAGTGCTGTTATGCCGAAAGTAAAAGGCAAAACAGACGGATCGCTAGTGAATAAGCTGGTTACTCAGCTATTAGCATAAAAAAACGTCTCATTCTTATGAGACGTTTTTTTATGCTTTTTTTGTTTGGACGTGATATTACAAGCTCTTTTTTCATACATATGGGATGAGAGGGGGTCTTGGGGATGAAGAAGTTAGAACAAATGAAAAATTGGCTAACGAAGCAAATAGACCTACCAGTGGACGTATTAATGGATCTACCTCGGATTACGCTTGTTGGGCAAGTACATATCTATATAGAAAATCATCGAGGTTTATTAGTATTTTCAGATAAAGAAGTGAGATTGTTACTAAAACATGGCCAATTATTAATTAAAGGTCAATCGTTTGTCATTAAAACCATTCTGCCAGAAGAGCTTTTACTTGAAGGGATTATTGAGCAAGTAACATTTTTAGAAG
Source organism: Bacillus clarus (assembly GCF_000746925.1). Lineage (GTDB taxonomy): Bacteria > Bacillota > Bacilli > Bacillales > Bacillaceae_G > Bacillus_A > Bacillus_A clarus. The sequence continues at coordinate 1,254,262 of NZ_JMQC01000008.1, read as the reverse complement.
ATGAAAAGAAGGAGAAATAAAGTCAAACTTCCATTTGTGAAGTTTTTCTTCTTAATTAATTTCGTACGAGCTATATTGATCATTAAAGTGGAAGAAAGTGGACATGATATCTGCTTTTTGGAAAGGTAGTGGAGATAAGCGATGAAGAACCAGTGGTTTACAAGGTGGCTTGGATATGTAAAGGTTCGAATTGAAGGTAGGGGCGCAGAGCGTTTTGTTAATGAATGTGTACGTAGAAATTTATTTGTTTGGGATGTGAAGAAGGTTGCTGATGAAACGTTGGTTTTTTGTATGTTGCTACGAGATGTGAAAAAACTAAAACCAATTTATCGAAAAAATGAGTGTAAATTATATTTTATTGGACGATACGGTTTTCCATTTTGGAATAAACGTTTACTTAGAAATAGCGGATTTTTAATTGGTTTTCTTATATTTTTTTTCGGGATGATTGCGCTATCGAATATGGTGTGGAAAATTGAAATTACAGGAGCGAAACCGGAAACTAAATATATATTGATGAAAGAATTGGACAAAATGGGTATTAAGAAAGGGAAATTGCAGTTTCAAATGCCTAACGTAGAGGATATTCAGCGTCATTTAACAGATAATATTAATGCGATAACTTGGGCGGGATTAGAAATAAGAGGGACAACATATCACTTTAAAATTGTTGAAAAAAATGAGCCAAAGAAAGAGAAAGAACAACAACCTCAAAACTTGGTAGCGAAAAAAGAGGCAATTATAAAGAAAACATTTGTGGAGATTGGAAAACCAGTTGTTATGAAAAATGATTACGTAGAAAAAGGGCAGCTACTTGTATCGGGGATGTTTGGTAATGAGGAGAATCCAACAGTTGTTTCTGCTAAAGGAATTGTATATGGAGAAACATGGTATAAATCTGAGGTGAACGTTCCGCTAAAGACGCAATTTCAAGTATATACTGGAAATTCATATAATGAACATTTTCTACGATTTGGGAGTGTCAAAATAAAAATATGGGGATTTCAACATGATAAGTATAAGCGCTCTCGTACTGAAAGCGTGAAACATGATGTGAAATTGTTTGGATTTACATTGCCAATTTCTTATGAAAAAGAAATCGTCCGTGAAGAAGAAGAGGCGAACCGTGAATATACAGAAAAACAAGCAATGAAAGTTGCAAAAGAAATGGCTGAAAAAGAACTAAAGAAAAAATTAGATGAACATGCTATGATTGTAAGTGATAAGATTTTGCATAAAGAGGTTGAGGTGGATCACCTAAAAGTCACATTGCATTATACAGTGATTGAAAATGTCGCAGAACCACAACCAATATCTGAATCCGATATTCAAGGAGACTGAGTAATGGCAGAACAATTAGTAGAAATGAACCAACAATTGGAAAATCACAACGAAGCAATTGCTCTTTTTGGAGTAAATGATGCTCATTTAAAAGTAATTGAAAGAGAACTTGGTGTATCAATTGTAACTAGGGGAGAAGCTGTTCGTGTATCTGGAACGGATGAAGCTGTAGCACTTGTAGAAAAAATCTTACAGCAATTACTTGTTGTTATTCGTAAAGGTGTATCAATTTCTGAACGAGATGTTGCATATGCGATTCAACTTGGTTATCAAGGGAAAATCGCTCAATTTGAAGAATTATATGAAGAGGAAATCTTTAAAACAGCAAAAGGTAAATCGATTCGTGTGAAAACGATGGGGCAAAGACGATATGTTCATGCAATGAAAAAGAATGATATTGTGTTTGGGATAGGTCCTGCTGGTACAGGTAAAACATATTTAGCTGTAGTAATGGCTGTCAGAGCATTAAAACAAGGCTATGTAAAGAAAATTATTTTAACAAGACCGGCTGTAGAAGCGGGAGAAAGTCTAGGATTTTTACCAGGAGATTTAAAAGAGAAGGTAGACCCTTATTTACGTCCTCTATATGATGCGTTACATGATATTCTTGGGCAAGAATATACACAACGTATGATGGAAAGAGGAACGATTGAAATCGCACCCCTTGCTTATATGAGGGGACGTACTCTTGATGATTCCTTTGTAATACTAGATGAAGCGCAAAATACAACTGGTGCCCAAATAAAAATGTTTTTAACACGTTTAGGTTTTAGCTCTAAAATGGTTGTTACTGGAGATCCTTCACAGGTTGACTTACCAAAAGGTGTAAAATCAGGGTTATCTATTGCTGCGAATGTTTTATCAGGTGTATCTGGTCTTTCGTTTGTTACTCTGGAACAAACGGACGTTGTAAGACACCCGTTAGTGCAGCGTATCATTGAGGCATATGATAAAATGGAATGATCCTATTTGTCAGGATCATTTCTTTTTGTATGATAAGGTTGGCGAATGGCTTATTTTTTACTATGATTAAAGAATCGGCAAATAAGCTATGCATGATAGTCTATGGGCAGTAGGACAATTATGAAAGGTTGTCCGAAAAACATAATTGGTGAGAGGTAGCTTGTAGTGGAACGAAAAAAATACTAATTATAAGTAGTTTCACTTTATTTCTGGAGAGGAGAAGGTATTGGAATCATGTCAAGGTCTCAAGAAATTTCTAAGTGGTTTCGCAATATACAGCATTCGAAAAAACTAAGTTGGATTTCTTACATTTTATTAGGAGCAGTGCTATTCTTCGCGCTGATGAATAATGTGAAGCCAGAACAATTGAATGTTGAAATGCTTTCTATTGCTAAACAAACAATTCACTCCCCTATTAAAATTGAAGACAAAGTTACAACAGATAAAAAGAAAAAAGAAGCCGCTCAAAAGGTCGAGGATAAATATACATATAGAAGTGAATACAAACAAAATAAAGTGGATATTGTAAATTCTGTTTTTGATGCGATAAATGAAGTGGAAGCAGACATTAAAGCTGTTGGTCCAGACGAGTATAAAAGAATTTCTGATGCAGAAAAATTGGATAAGTTAAAAAAGAAATTACCTACAGATTTAACAAAGAGTTTATCAGATGCAATTTTGCTGAAATTTATTAATGCAGATTCAGGTCAATTGTCATTGGCGAAAGATGCGGCTATAACGGCAGTTAATAATATTATGAGTAAACATATCAAGATGGATGAAGAGGAAGAAGCAAGAGAACGATTTGTTAATGAAATGAGTAGTGTGAATATAAGTAGTGATTTAAAAGAAGCCGTGAATGCACTTGGGAAATATGCAATTACAGCCAACTACTTTTATGATTCAGTTGCAACGAAAGATAGGAAGAAAATAGAGGAAGATTCCGTTGCGCCAGTGTATATTCTTCAAGGGCAAATTCTCGTGAAGGAAGGCGATACGATTTCACGAGAAGCATACGATCAGTTGAAATTGGTCGGATTGTTAGAACAAGGAAATGCGTTCCAACCTTATGTAGGTTTAGCGATTATAATTGGTGTATTACTATTCTTTATGCATAAGCAATTTGAGACGTTTTTAAAACGGAAGAGAGAAGATAAGCCGTATGTGTTAGCTTATATAACTATAGTAGCTATTACAGTTGTCTTAATGAAAATCATTAGTTTGTTTCAAAAGTTGGAATATGCGGGTATTGCGTATGTTGTCCCGGTGGCGATGGGAACAATACTTGTAAAATTAATGATTGGTGATCGATTTGTATTTTTAACAAGTATGATTTTTTCTGTATGTGGAAGCGTTATGTTTAATGAAGGTGTAACAAGTACGCTTAACTATAGTGTAGGTATTTATGTTTTATTAAGTTCATTATCAGTTAGTGTCTTTTTGAAAGAAAAAAAACGTCGTACAATGATTTTGCAAGCTGGTATACTCGTTTCAATATTAAATGTAGTTGTATTGGCAGCTTTACTATTGTTACGGAATGGTAATTTTTCGCCGCTTGAAATTGGCACGCAATTATTAATGGCGGCAGTTTCTGGGGTTATTTCATCCGTTTTAGCCATGGGGATTTTACCGTATTTAGAAAGTGGTCTTGGTATTGTATCTAGTATGAAACTTGTGGAGCTTTCAAGCCCTAATCATCCACTTCTTCGCAAAATTTTGTTAGAGGCACCAGGTACGTATCACCATAGTGTAATGGTTGCGAATCTGTCTGAAGCAGCTTGTGAAGCGGTTGGAGCAAATGGAGTATTAGCGCGTGTGGGAGCTTATTATCATGACGTAGGGAAAACAGTACAACCACAATTCTTTATTGAAAATCAAATGGGGATTGAAAATCCGCACGATAAATTAGATCCTGTAACGAGCAAAAATATTATTATTGCCCATGTAACTGATGGTGTGAAAATGCTTAAAGAACATCATATTCCTCAAGAAATTATTGATATTGCTGGACAACATCATGGTACAACGTTACTTAAATATTTTTATTATAAAGCGATTAAAGAAGATAAAGAGAAGTATACGGAAGAGATGTTCCGTTATCCGGGATCGAAAGCAACATCTAAAGAATCCGCAATCGTAGGTATTGCTGATAGTGTGGAAGCGGCTGTTCGATCGATGAACCATCCAACGCGAGAGCAAATTAATAATTTAGTGCAAAGTATTATTAAAGATCGTCTGCAGGATGGACAGTTTAGTGAATGTGAGCTGACGTTTAAGGAATTGAAAATTGTTGGTAAAACGTTATGTGAAACGTTAAATGGTATCTTCCATTCTCGTATTACGTATCCGGAACCACCGGAAGAAAAGGAGAACGAATGAGTTTATTAATTGATTTTTTTGATGAAACAGAAGAAGTGAAAGAAGAATATATAGGTTTAATCCGTGAATTATTAGAGAAAGCAGCGCAAATAGAGCGTATAGAAGATGGAGCTGAGTTATCAGTTACATTCGTTGATAATGATCGTATTCAAGAAATTAACCGTGACTATCGCGATAAGGATCAGCCGACGGATGTAATTTCTTTTGCGATGGAGGATATGGTTGAAGGAGAGATGGAAATCGTAGGTGCAGAGATGCCACGTATGTTAGGAGATCTTATTATTTCTATCCCAAGAACGAAGGAGCAAGCGGAAGAATATGGACATTCTTTTGATCGTGAGCTCGGATTTTTAGCTCTGCATGGCTTTTTGCATTTACTTGGTTATGATCACATGACAGAGGAAGATGAAAAAGAGATGTTTGGAAAACAAAAAGAAATTTTAGAGGCATTTGGATTAGGGCGATGAAAAAAGGAAAACTTCTAAAGAGTTTTGGATATGCTATAGCTGGTATATACTTTTGTCTTCGTCATGAACGAAATATGAAAGTTCATTGTTTGGCCGCAGTTATTGTAATATGCTGCGGTCTTTATTTCCATGTTACGGAAATGGAATGGCTTGTATTATTTATTGTAATGGGGATTGTAATGAGTTTAGAAATGATCAATACAGCAATTGAAAAAACAGTAGATTTAGTAACGACAGATATACAACCGCTTGCGAAAATTGCAAAGGATGTTGCAGCTGGTGCGGTTTTATTATTTGCTATTATAGCTGTTATAATTGGTGCTATTATCTTTTTACCGTATATGGTATAGTTGCATTCCAAAGCTTTTATTGTGCTTTGGAGGCAGCGTTAGAGCCTTTAATTAAAGTATTACTTTATCTATTCACAATTGTGAACGGAAAGGATGCGGGAACATGAACAGCAAAGAATTAATTCAAGAAGCAATCGAAGCGCGTAAACAGGCGTATGTACCATATTCCAAGTTTCAAGTTGGAGCAGCTTTATTAACAGAAGATGGAAAAGTGTATCGTGGATGTAATGTGGAAAATGCCTCATATGGACTATGTAATTGTGCGGAAAGAACGGCTTTATTTAAAGCGATTTCTGAAGGGGATAAAAGATTCGTGGCCATCGCGGTTGTAGCGGATACGAAACGTCCAGTACCTCCTTGTGGAGCCTGCCGACAAGTTATGATAGAATTATGTAAACAGGATACGAAAGTATACTTATCAAATTTACATGGTGACATTCAAGAGACGACAGTCGGAGAATTGTTACCAGGAGCATTTTTAGCGGAGGATTTACATGAATAGAAAAGGTTATAAATCAGGTTTTGTCTCTATTATTGGAAGACCGAATGTCGGGAAATCTACGTTTTTAAATCGTATTATCGGTCAAAAAATCGCCATTATGAGTGACAAGCCACAAACAACTCGTAATAAAATTCAAGGTGTGTATACAGAAAATGATTCACAAGTGATTTTCATTGATACACCAGGAATACATAAGCCGAAGCATAAACTAGGCGACTTTATGGTGAAGATGGCTCAAACGACATTGAAAGAAGTTGACATTGTTTTATTTATGGTGAATGCAGCTGAAGGATTTGGTCGTGGTGAGGAATTTATCATCGAAAAATTACAAGAAACGAAGCAACCCGTATTTCTAGTAATTAATAAAATTGATCAAGTTCATCCAGAACAATTGCTGGAGTTGATTGATCAGTACCGTAAACTACATGAGTTTGCGGAGATTGTACCGATTTCTGCACTAGATGGTAATAACGTTGAAGCTTTAATCACAGCAATAAAAAAATATTTACCAGAAGGCCCGCAATACTACCCAGATAACCAAGTGACAGATCACCCAGAGCGATTTATTATTGCAGAGCTTATTCGTGAAAAGGTGCTACATTTAACACGTGAAGAAGTGCCACATTCAGTAGCTGTTGTTATCGATGCCATTCAAAAGCGTGAAGGTGGAGCCGTTTACGTGAATGCGACGATTATCGTTGAGCGTCCGTCACAAAAAGGGATTATTATTGGTAAGCAAGGAAAGATGCTGAAAGAGGTCGGGAAGCGAGCTCGTTTTGATATTGAAGCGCTTCTTGGTTCTAAAGTATTTTTAGAAGTATGGGTAAAAGTGCAAAAAGATTGGCGTAATAAAATGTCTCAGCTTCGTGACCTTGGTTTCCGTGAAGACGAGTATTAATATAGATTAGGAAAAATTTTTCTCACATGAAAATGGACAAAATGGGTCAATTTAATAACAACAAAAGAAATTGGTTTATATGCTACGCTTATTGAGAAAGGTGGATTCTTATGCTAGATTTTACCTGGAAGTTTTTCTCCAAAACAGGAAGCATTGACACGTATTTGCTTTTAAAGGAAATGGAAAAAGACGTAACCGATGAGATGGATCAACATGAAGAGGAACTAGAGCATCTAGACTCTCCAATTTCTTGACCCGTTTTGTTCAAACCTTGGACGGTGACGAACATGTTTCAAAAAGTTGAGGGCATTGTTATCCGCACGACAGATTACGGAGAAACAAATAAGATAGTTACAATATTCTCCCGTGAATTTGGTAAGGTAAGTGCAATGGCAAGAGGAGCGAAAAAACCGAAAAGTCGGTTAGCATCTATTTCGCAACTTATGACACATGGTCATTTCCTTATTCAAATGGGGTCTGGACTTGGGACTTTGCAACAAGGTGAAATCGCTTCATCAATGAAAGAAATTCGTGAAGACATATTTTTAACGGCTTATGCATCATTTATTGTCGAACTGACTGATAAAGCAACTGAAGATAAGAAGAATAACCCGTACTTATTTGAAATGTTATATCAAACGTTGCATTATATGTGCGAGGGTGTTGATCCAGAAGTATTAGCATTAATTTATCAAACGAAAATGCTTCCGGTATTAGGTATGCACCCATATTTTGATACATGTGCTATTTGTCACCAAGAAACAGATTTTGTCGCCTTCTCTGTTCGAGAAGGCGGTTTTCTGTGCTCACGTCATGCAGAGCAAGATTCATACCGTATTCCAGTAGGAGAGGCTGTTCATAAGTTATTGCGCCTTTTTTATCATTTTGATTTACATCGGCTGGGCAATGTGTCAGTGAAAGACACTACAAAGAAACAAATGCGCACAGTGTTAAATACATATTATGATGAATATTGTGGGATTTATTTGAAATCAAGACGTTTTCTTGAACAACTTGATAAATTTCAAATATAAAAAGGGCCATATACGGTCCTTTTTACATCCTTTCTTTTTCGAATAGCATATTTAGTATATAATATTTAAGAGATAGTATAACTTTTTTCGTTTTGCATTGAAGGTGGTGATTATCATAGAACTGAATAAACGGCAAGAACATATCATTCAGATTGTAAAAGATCACGGTCCTATTACAGGGGAGTCAATCGCGGCGCAATTAAATTTAACACGCGCAACATTAAGACCAGACTTAGCGATTTTGACGATGGCTGGTTATTTAGAAGCGCGTCCACGCGTAGGTTATTTTTATACGGGTAAGACTGGGGGACAGTTGTTATCTGAAGCTGTTAAAAAAATTAAAGTACAAGATTATCAATCTAGACCAGTCGTAGTTGATAAGAATATTTCTGTATATGATGCGATTTGTACTATGTTTTTAGAAGACGTTGGTACGTTATTTATTGTAGATCAATCTACACTTTTAGTTGGGGTTGTATCTCGTAAGGATTTATTACGTGCGAGCTTAGGTAAGCAGGATTTAACGTCTCTTCCGGTTAATATTATCATGACAAGAATGCCAAACATTGCGATGTGTCGTAGAGAAGACTCTCTTTATGATATTGCAATGGAATTAATAGAAAGGCAGATTGATGCTGTGCCGGTTGTGAAGGATACGAAGCAAGGGCTAGAGGTTATTGGCCGGGTTACAAAAACAAATATTACGCGTGCGTTTGTAAATTTAGTAAATAATGAATAAGTGTAATTTGTTTAAAGTGAGGTAATGTAATGGATAATAAAATCGTATATGTCGTATCTGATTCTGTAGGAGAAACGGCTGATTTAGTTGTTCGAGCTGCAATGGGGCAGTTTCCGTTTGCTCCCGATATTAGACGTGTACCATATGTAGAAGATACAGGGACGTTAAAAGAAGTTATTTCAATTGCAAAGAGTAATCGAGCTCTTATTTGTTTTACATTAGTAAAACCTGAAATGCGTCAATATTTAATAACAGAAGCAGCAAAAGAAGGTGTAGAGGCGTATGATATTATTGGGCCTCTTATCGATCAAATTGAAGAAATTACAGGGCAAGTGCCAAGGTATGAACCTGGTGTTGTTCGAAGATTAGATGAAGAATACTTTAAAAAGATCGAAGCGATTGAATTTGCTGTTAAATATGATGACGGTAGAGATGCGCGCGGTATTTTAAAAGCAGATATTGTGTTAATTGGGGTTTCACGTACATCGAAAACACCACTTTCACAATACTTGGCTCACAACAAGCGTTTAAAGGTTGCGAATGTACCACTTGTACCAGAGGTAGATCCACCCGAAGAATTATATCAAGTTGCAACAGAAAAATGCTTCGGTCTAAAAATTACACCAGATAAGCTAAACCATATTCGAAAAGAACGATTAAAATCACTTGGATTAAGTGATGGAGCAACATATGCGAATATTAATCGTATTAAAGAAGAAATTGAGCACTTTGAGAAAGTTGTTAGTAGAATAAACTGTCCAGTTATTGATGTGTCGAATAAGGCGATTGAAGAGACAGCAAATATTATCGTGAATGCAGTGCAAAACCAAAAAATGTTTTAGCACATTTACCAAAGGTGAATGTGCTTTTTTCGCTCATGATAATGAGATGGGCTTCTAAAAATATGCATAGAAATCGAGAGAGTTTGCATTTGTATTTGTATTTTCTTATTATGCTGAAGAGGTAATTTCATTATCCTTGGATGTAAAATTAAAATTTAAAGGATATGTAGCGAAGTTGGAGAAAATATATTATAATAAAAAATTGTGATAAAAACCTACATTTTACGTTTAGACTTTAATTTTTCAGAATAAACTAGGGATAGGATTTACGGAAAAGGTATGCATTTACGTAAAATCGACAAAATTTAGACAAGAAAACGCACATTATGGAAGGATTCACAGAAGGGATGTAGAATACAGAAATATGCAAAACATCAGTAAGATATTAGTTGATGCAGATGCATGTCCTGTGAAGGATGAAATTGTGCAGGTTGGAACAAAATTTCATGTCGACATTTTGTTTGTCGCATCCTACGCCCATCGTTCAAGTAAGCAGCAAGGAAATTGGGTCTATGTAGATTCTGAGCAAGATGAAGTGGATTTTTACATTTATAAACATGCTAAAGCTACAGATCTCGTGATCACACAGGATATGGGACTTGCTGGTCTTCTTGTTAAAAAAGGAGTATATGTATTATCTCCAAGAGGTACATTTATAACAGATGAGCAAATGGATACAATTTTATATAGTAGATATGTATCTGCGAAGTTACGCAGACAAGGGACTTATACGAAAGGTCCAAAATCGTTTTCAAAGTAGGATCGACATTACTTTCTAACAAGTTTAGAAAAAATATTGTCGAATTATAAAGGAATCTTGTAATTTGTATCGAATACAAATTACGACACGGAGATGGAGTTATGGGGAACAGAATTCCCGAAGAAGTTGTTGAACAGATTCGTACATCATCTGATATTGTAGAAGTTATTGGTGAGTATGTTCAGTTGAGAAAGCAGGGGCGCAATTATTTTGGCCTTTGTCCATTCCATGGTGAGAATTCTCCCTCGTTTTCTGTTTCATCAGACAAGCAAATTTTTCATTGCTTTGGATGTGGAGAAGGTGGAAATGTTTTTTCATTTCTTATGAAAATGGAAGGACTATCTTTCACAGAGGCCGTTCAAAAGCTTGGAGAAAGAAATGGCATTGCAGTTGCAGAGTATACATCAGGACAAGAACAACAAGAAAATATATCTGATGACAGTGTCATCATGTTACAGGCTCATGAACTTTTGAAAAAGTATTATCACCATCTATTAGTAAATACAGAAGAGGGGAATGAAGCTCTTTCCTATTTACTAAAACGTGGTATTACAAAAGAGATGATTGAGAAATTTGAAATTGGCTACGCGTCACCAGCTTGGGATGCGGCGGCGAAAATATTACAAAAAAGAGGTTTTTCGCTAGCGACTATGGAACAGGCCGGATTGCTTGTAAGAAGTGAAAAGGATGGCAGTCATTATGACCGTTTCCGAGGAAGAGTTATGTTTCCAATTCACACGTTACAAGGGAAAGTAACAGCATTTAGTGGAAGGGCTTTAGGGGATGATACCCCGAAATATTTAAATAGCCCAGAAACACCGATTTTTCACAAAAGTAGGTTGCTGTATAACTTCCATCAAGCAAGGCCGTTTATTAGAAAACGTGGGCAGGTTGTCCTTTTTGAGGGCTATGCTGATGTGCTAGCTGCTGTGAAAAGTGGCGTTGAAGAAGCTGTTGCGACAATGGGAACAGCTTTAACCGACGAACAAGCGAAACTTTTGCGACGTAATGTTGAAACTGTTGTTCTTTGCTATGATGGTGATAAAGCAGGACGAGAAGCGACGATGAAAGCAGGACAATTATTATTACAAGTAGGTTGTCAAGTAAAGGTTACTTCATTGCCAGATAAGCTTGATCCTGATGAATATGTGCAACAATATGGGACAACAGCTTTTGAAAATCTCGTGAAATCGAGTATAAGTTTTGTTGGTTTCAAAATAAATTATTTACGTTTAGGGAAAAATTTGCAAGATGAGTCTGGTAAAGAAGAATATGTGAAGAGTGTTTTAAAAGAGTTATCGTTGTTGCAAGATGCGATGCAGGCGGAATCATATTTAAAGTCATTATCGCAAGAATTTGCATACTCAATGGAAACACTTTTAAGTCAATTGCACCAATATCGCAAAGAACAAAAGATACAGCAAAAACAAACGAAGCAAATTTCTAAGCCATCTCAAATTGTTCAATCTAAGCCGAAATTAACAGGTTTTGAAAGGGCGGAAAGAGAGCTCATTTACCATATGTTGCAAAGTCCAGAAGTTGCAGTGCGTATCGAACCTCATATAGAAGATTTTCATACAGAAGAACATAAAGGGATTTTATATGAACTATACGCATATTATGAAAAGGGAAATGAACCTTCAGTCGGAAATTTCTTAAGTTGGCTTTCTGATGAAAAACTGAAAAATATTATCACTGATATTTCAACGGATGAATTTATTAATCCAGAATACACAGAAGAAGTGTTACAAGGTCATCTAGAGGCGTTGAAACGCCATAAGGAAAAGCTAAAAAAGACGGAAATTATCTTTACGTTAAAGCAAATGGAAAAAGCTGATCCGGTAGAAGCTGCTAAGTATTATGCAGCATATTTACAAAGTCAAAAAGCAAGAAGATAGCTTTTTGGATAAAATTTTATTATAATGAATGTTTGTATCTCGCGTAAGGAGGGGAACAGATGGCTGACAAACCAGCTCGTTCTAAACAAATTGAAACTGATATGACCCTTGAGCAAGTGAAAGAACAACTCACTGAGCTCGGAAAAAAACGTGGCGTTCTTACATATGAAGAGATTGCAGAACGCATGAATGGATTTGAAATTGAATCCGATCAAATGGATGAATATTATGAATATTTAGGTGAACAAGGAATTGATTTAGTTGGTGACAATGATGAAGGTCCTAATACTCATCAAATCACCAAAACAGAAGAAGAATTTGATTTAAATGATTTAAGTGTACCACCAGGCGTAAAAATCAATGATCCTGTTCGCATGTATTTAAAAGAAATTGGCCGCGTTGACTTACTATCTGCCGAAGAAGAAATTCGACTTGCAACACGTATTGAAGAAGGCGATGAAGAAGCGAAACGCCGACTTGCGGAAGCGAATTTACGTCTTGTAGTAAGTATTGCAAAAAGATATGTGGGCCGAGGTATGCTTTTCTTAGACTTAATTCAAGAAGGTAATATGGGTCTAATTAAAGCGGTTGAGAAATTCGATTATCGTAAAGGGTTTAAATTTAGTACGTATGCAACTTGGTGGATTCGCCAAGCGATTACACGTGCTATTGCAGACCAAGCACGAACAATTCGTATTCCAGTTCATATGGTTGAAACGATTAATAAGTTAATCCGTGTACAGCGTCAATTGTTACAAGATTTAGGACGCGAGCCATCTCCAGAAGAGATTGGTGAAGAGATGGACCTTGCTCCAGAAAAAGTACGCGAAATCTTGAAAATTGCCCAGGAGCCAGTTTCTCTTGAAACACCAATTGGTGAAGAGGATGACTCTCATTTAGGCGACTTTATTGAAGACCAAGAAGCAACATCCCCTGCGGACCATGCAGCGTATGAATTGCTAAAAGAACAATTGGAAGATGTGTTAGATACACTAACAGATCGTGAAGAAAATGTTCTACGTCTTCGTTTTGGTTTAGATGATGGACGAACTCGTACGCTTGAAGAAGTTGGGAAAGTATTCGGCGTAACGAGAGAACGTATCCGTCAAATTGAAGCAAAAGCACTTCGCAAATTAAGACATCCAAGCCGTAGCAAACGTCTAAAGGATTTCTTAGAATAGGTTCTTTTTAAGTTTACTTCACGAATGTGAAGTAAACTTTTTTATTTTGTTAATTTTTGTTAAAAAATAGCTGTCGGCGACGATTACAATTCTTGTAATTTATTTTACAGAATTGTCTTTTGATTTGCAAATGGTCATTTTTCGATTTTTCGATTAATTTCGTTTGTTTTATACAAAAATATATGTAGAAAAACAAAAAATATGAAGAGATACGTTGATATTTATCAAAATAATATGCGATATAAGAACGATAATCAATAAACTGAATTTATGGAATATTTTTAACAACTGACAGTTTGGTCTTTTCTGATAGAGCGTTTTCAAGTACAATGTAAATGACTGAATCATCTAACTATTCGGGGGTATAGAGGGGGGAGAAGATATATGAAACGTAATCCGTTGATTCCATTTGCTCTTATTGCAGCACTAGGCATTATCGTTATGTTTGTATTTTCATTTCAGGGGCTAAATAAATCTAAAGAGTTAGCTGATGCAAAAAATGGCGGAAAGCCAGCGCAAACAGCATCAAAGCCAGAGGATATTGTGAAGCAAAGCTGTACGAGCTGCCACGGTGATCAATTACAAGGGGCAGTAGGACCTAATTTACAAAAAATTGGTGGGAAACTTTCAAAGGATGAAATTAAAGAAGTTCTTTCGAAAGGAAAAGGTAACATGCCTGCTAATATAGTTCCAGCTGACCAAGCAGCTAAAGTAGCTGATTGGTTATCGAAGAAAAAATAAAGTTTTGTATTACAAGCCTTTTGCTTTTGCAAAGGGCTTGTTTTTCTATATTTTCTAAAATACGATGAGTTATAGAGAATTGAATTGTTGTTATGGACTTGCAACAACTACTATAAATTCATTATCATGGAGACAGACTGACAAGAGAAGGAGTAATGGAAATACATGAATGAAGTAAAGCTTTCAAAACGATTAGAAGAAGTTGTACGCGAGATTCCAGTAGGATCTACAATTGCTGATATTGGATCAGATCATGCGTATTTACCGTGTTATACAATTATAAATAATATTGCTACAAAAGCAGTTGCAGGAGAAGTTGTAGATGGACCATTTCGATCTGCGCAAGCAACTGTAGCTGAAAGTGGCTTACAAGATAAAGTAGATGTGCGTAAGGGTAATGGATTAGCTGTTATCACACCAGGAGAAGTAGATGTAATTACGGTTGCAGGAATGGGTGGAGCGCTAATTCGTGACATTTTAGAAAGTGGTAAAGAAAAACTAGAAGGTGTAACGCGCTTAATTTTACAGCCGAATATTGCAGCGCATCACATTCGTGAATGGTTTATTGAAAATGGCTGGGAGCTTATCCATGAGAAAATCGTAAAAGAAGACGGAAAGATTTATGAGATTTTAGTTGGGGAACGAGGAAATATTGCAGCACCTTACTCTGATAATAAACAAGCTGAATTATTTATGGGTCCATTTTTAATAAAAGAAAAAAGTGAAGCTTTCGTTGAAAAGTGGGAAGGAGAATTGAAAAACTTCCAAAATATCCTAAAACAATTAGAACGTGCGGCGGATTCTGAAGAGACAAAAGCGAAACGTGCAGAAGTAGAAGCGAAAATGAAAATGATAGGGGAGGTATTATCATGAGTAAAATTCCAAATGGCCATGAAATTATTTCTTTATTTGAAAGTATGTATCCGAAGCATTTGGCGATGGAAGGAGATAAAATTGGTCTACAGATTGGAGCGCTTAATAAACCCGTGCAGCACGTATTGATTGCTTTAGATGTAACGGAGGAAGTTGTGGACGAAGCGATTCAATTAGGGGCGAATGTCATTATTGCGCATCACCCTTTAATTTTTAATCCGTTAAAGGCGATTCATACAGATAAGGCGTACGGAAGAATTATTGAAACGTGTATTAAAAATGACATTGCAGTTTATGCCGCGCATACAAATGTGGATGTTGCTAAGGGCGGAGTAAATGATTTACTTGCTGATGCGTTAGGGTTACAAAATACAGAAGTATTAGCTCCGACATACGCAGAAGAAATGAAAAAAATTGTTGTATTTGTGCCAGTAACTCATGCGGAAGAAGTGCGTAAAGCACTAGGAGACGTAGGCGCTGGTCATATCGGCAATTATAGCCACTGTACGTTTAGTAGTGAGGGAGCAGGCACGTTTGTACCTCAGGAGGGAACAAATCCTTATATCGGGGAAACTGGGCAGTTAGAACGCGTGGAAGAGGTACGTATCGAAACGATTATTCCAGCTTCACTACAAAGAACAGTTATGAAAGCGATGTTAGCAGCTCATCCATACGAAGAAGTGGCTTATGATGTGTATCCGCTTGATAATAAAGGCGAAACATTAGGTCTTGGGAAAATAGGATATTTACAAGAAGAAATGACGCTTGGGCAGTTTGCAGAACATGTGAAACAATCATTAGACGTGAAGGGTGCAAGAGTTGTTGGCAAGTTAGATGATAAAGTGCGTAAAGTCGCTGTACTTGGTGGAGATGGCAACAAATATATAAACCAAGCGAAATTTAAAGGGGCAGATGTATATGTAACAGGTGACATGTATTATCATGTTGCTCATGACGCGATGATGCTCGGTTTAAATATAGTTGACCCAGGACATAACGTTGAAAAAGTAATGAAGCAAGGTGTACAAAAGCAATTGCAAGAAAAAGTGGATGCAAAGAAATTTAATGTACAAATTCATGCTTCGCAGTTACATACGGATCCTTTTACATTTGTATAAGAAAATAAAAATCCGTTGCCGAGTTGGCCAACGGATTTTTATTATTGTGTTTTTTTTACTTTTACACGCGGTAAAATCTTTTGAAGTGGTACGTTTCGTTTTCTCTCCCAAGTAGCGGGATTCATCGGATCGTATTGCTCTAAAAAGGCGATTACTTCTTTCGTAATTGGTGTTGGTGTAGAAGCACCGGCTGTAATTGCGACATTTTCAATACCCTGTAGCCATTCTAGCTGAATTTCGCTTACATCTGCGACGCGGTATGCTTTTGTACCAGCGATTTCCTCTGATACTTGTGCTAAGCGATTTGAGTTATTACTTTTCGGATCGCCAACAACTATTGTTAAGTCTGCAACATCCGCTTGTTTAGCAACAGCTTCTTGGCGAACTTGAGTTGCTAAACAAATTTCCTTATGGAATTCTGCTGTTGGAAATTTTTTCTGAATGTCCTCCATTAAATGTTGAACATCCCATTGACTCATTGTTGTTTGATTCGTAACTAAAATTTTATCTGTTGGGATTTCTAATGTTTCTAAATCATCAGCTCTTTCGATAAGATGAACGATATCAGGTGCAATACCAACCGCGCCTTCTGGTTCTGGATGGTTTTTTTTGCCGATATAAATGACATGGTATCCTTCAGCTTTCTTTGCTTCAATAAGGTCATGTGTTTTTGTAACATCTGGACAAGTTGCATCGATTGTCGTTAAACCTTTTTCTTTTGCACGTTGTTTCACTTCTGGTGAAACGCCATGTGCAGTGAAAATAACAGTTCCAGAATCGATTTGATCTAAAATATCTAAACGACTTGGTCCGTCTAACGTAATGATTCCATCTTCTTCAAAAGCGTCTGTAACATGTTTATTGTGAACAATCATACCTAAAATATAAATAGGTCTCGGTAATGATTTATCTAATGCAGCGTTACGGGCAATTACCATTGCATCGACAACACCGTAGCAATAACCACGAGGGGAAATTTTAACAATTTTCATATGAGTAATCCTCTCCTTCTAAACAAGGGATACTTTTGTGCATAGTCTTTTACATTATAAAGGAGGAGTGGATAGAAAACAAAGGATTGTTACACATATAGTTTTGGTTTTGTTACTATAGGTGGAATCTTCTCTTTCGGTAATTCTTTTTCGACGACTGGTTCTATAATAATTTTTTTTCTTTTTTTCTTTTTAGGAGGAGAGGGGGGAGTGATTACTTCCACCTCTTCAGTCTCTTCTTTCTTAGGTGTTTCTGCTTCACCTTTGCCAGAGGTGAGAATCTTTACGATACTTGGTATACTCCGAACGATAGGACCGTATTGCTCTACAACAGGCCCGACAGATTGAGCGACTTGGGCAACTTTTTCAATGTTATTTATCATGCCGGTCGGATTGGAGAGAAAGTTGGAAAAAAAGCTCCCGATACCACCACTGCCACCAGACGTGGCTGCTGTTCCTCCGCGCATTTCATTTGCTTCATACATTTGTTGTGGCTGCTGCATGTATGGTTGATACTGTTGTTGATATTGCTGCTGAAATTGATATTGAGACGGTGGTTGCGGTTGGTGCATCATCGGTGGTCCCTCCATTTGGCGATAGGGAGGAACCATTTGCATGAAGGGCTCGGTGGGGTCATGTTTTTTAAACAGTTTAGAGAGAAAACCTTTCTTTTTTTGTGCCATCGGTGGTAGTTGTGGAATGGGATAAGGTGTATAAGGCTGGTGCCTTTGCCCAGAATACATTTGCTGCATAGGGGGTTTCGGATACATGAGAGAAATCCTCCTTTCTTCAGTTAGGTATATACACATACAATATGCACTAGAAAGAAAGAAGGTTAGTTTTTGGAGTGAAAACCTAAACTAAAGATGGATTTTACCTTTAGATTTCGATATAATGTAGACTTGACTGATTTGTGCGCGCAGTAGAAATTTTAGAAAGAAGGTGTAACTTATGACACTACAAACTTTTACACAGTATGATTTTAAACCATTTTTAATAGATGCAGTTCGTGACCTACGCTTTTCGGAGCCGACAGAAATTCAAAAGAAAATTTTCCCGGTCGTGAAAAAAGGTGTGAGTGTAATTGGACAATCTCAAACAGGTTCTGGGAAAACACATGCATACTTACTTCCTACGTTAAATAGAATCGATGCAAGTCGTGAAGAAGTACAACTTGTTATTACAGCGCCTACTCGTGAGTTAGCACAACAAATTTACCAAGAAATCGTGAAATTAACAAAGTTCTGTACGGAAGAGCAAATGATTACAGCACGGTGTTTAATTGGTGGTACAGATAAACAACGATCAATTGAAAAGTTGAAAAAACAACCTCATATTGTAGTTGGAACACCAGGACGTATTAAAGACTTAGTAGAAGAACAAGCGTTATTTGTTCATAAAGCAAATACTATTATTGTCGATGAAGCAGACTTAATGCTTGATATGGGATTCATTCAAGATGTAGATAAAATTGCAGCACGCATGCCTAAAAACCTGCAAATGTTAGTTTTCTCTGCAACAATTCCTCAAAAACTAAAACCGTTTCTGAAGAAATATATGGAGAACCCAGAACATATTCATATTAATCCAAAACAAGTTGCAGCAGGAAATATTGAGCATTATTTAGTACCTTCTAGACATCGTAACAAAATTGATTTAGTGCAAAAGATGTTGCTTCAATTTAAGCCATACTTAGCAATTGTTTTTACTAACACAAAGAAGATGGCAGACCAAGTTGCAAATGGATTAACGGAACGTGGCCTAAAAGTTGGACGAATTCACGGAGATTTATCTCCGCGCGATCGTAAAAAAATGATGAAACAAATTCGTGACCTTGAATTCCAATATATCGTTGCGACAGATTTAGCGGCACGTGGTATCGATATTGAAGGGATTAGTCATGTTATTAACTATGAACTTCCATCAGACTTAGATTTCTTCGTTCACCGCGTTGGAAGAACAGCACGTGCAGGTTATTCAGGTATTGCAGTGACGATTTATGATCCAGCAAACGAAGAAGCATTAGATCACTTAGAAAAACAACGTAATATTGAGTTTAAGCATGTAGATTTACGCGGAGATGAGTGGGCGGATTTAGGTGACCGTCGTCGTCGTAAGAGCCGTAAAAAACCAAATGATGAACTAGATATTATGGCAACGAAAGTCGTTAAAAAACCGAAAAAAGTAAAACCGAATTATAAGAGAAAACTTGCAACAGAACGTGAAAAAGTGAAGAAGAAATATAGCAATAAAAAAAGATAAGGGATTTCCCTTATCTTTTTTTATCCTGTTATTCAAAATAGAAAGTGCATATTATGTAAATGGTCATTTTTACTTGTGTAGTGGCTTTTTTGTGAGCAAACAATTCACTACATATTTCTAAAAATTATGCTATCATTATATCTATTGTATATTGAAGAGGTGATTGTATGTTAAAGATTGGATCTCATGTTTCAATGAGTGGTAAGAAGATGTTATTAGCAGCAAGTGAAGAGGCTGTTTCATATGGTGCGACAACGTTTATGATTTATACAGGTGCACCACAAAATACGAGAAGAAAACCAATTGAAGATTTAAATATAGAAGCAGGAAGAAAACATATGGATTTGCATGGCATTGAAGAAATTATTGTCCATGCTCCATACATTATTAATGTTGGTAATACAACAAAGCCTGAAACGTTCCAATTAGGTGTTGATTTCCTTCGTATGGAAATCGAAAGAACAGCAGCCTTAGGAGTGGCGAAACAAATCGTTCTTCATCCAGGTGCTCACGTTGGAGCAGGTGCTGAAGCTGGTATTCAACAAATTATCAAAGGGCTAAATGAAGTGTTAACACCAGAACAAACAGTTAATATTGCTTTAGAGACAATGGCCGGAAAAGGTACTGAATGTGGTCGCAGCTTCGATGAAATTGCAAAGATTATTGACGGTGTAAAATATAATGAAAAGCTATCTGTATGTTTTGATACATGCCATACACATGATGCAGGTTATGACATCGTAAATGATTTTGATGGCGTATTAAACGAATTTGATAAGATTGTTGGAATTGATCGTTTACAAGTATTGCATATTAACGATAGTAAAAATGTGCGCGGCGCAGGGAAAGACCGTCATGAAAATATCGGTTTTGGTCATATTGGTTATAAGGCACTGCATCATATTGTGCATCATCCGCAACTGCAACATGTACCAAAAATTCTTGAAACACCGTATGTAGGTGAAGATAAAAAAGACAAAAAGCCACCATATAAATTTGAAATTGAAATGTTAAAGAATGGAACATTTAATGAGGGGCTTCTTGAAGAAATTAAAGCGCAATAAGGAGGGGATTTTCCCCTCCTTATTTTAATAATTGTTGAAATAAAGTATTTACCTGCTGAGCGGTAGTTGGGGATGTTACTTTCGCGATTTTTTTTAGCAATTCAAGTCGTTCACCGTTATCGTAAATGTTAATATTTTTTCCTTTCATAAGTAACACAATTTGATCCGCTTGTTCAGTTGTAATGGGAACTTCGTAGTCTTTACTATATTTCAATAATTCTTTTGTGGAAATGTGATTTAATTTTTTGTTTACAATTTGCTTAATGAGGTTCATGGTTTTGTCCTCCTTCAGACATTCTTCTATCGAAATATATGTGTGTGATGCCTGTCTATATGCATGTAACAGTCGTTTTTTCTATGAGGAAAAGAAGGGTATGTTATAATAAAAGAAAGAAATTACATAGAAAGGATATAAGGAGGGCTTATGGAAAAAAAAGAACATCGAAAAGAAAGTGTTATTCATCTTATATATCGTTTAGTCATGATTGTCTTTGGGGCAGCATGTGCAGCGGTAGCAATTGAACTATTTTTAATGCCAAATAAAATTATTGATGGTGGAATTATTGGTGTTTCTCTTATATTAGATTATCTTACTCCTAACATTTGGTGGTTAAGTTTTTCTACTTTAGTTGTTATCCTCAACATTCCGTTTATGTACTCTGGATATAAACAAATCGGGAAAACATTTATGTTATCTTCAGCATTCGCAATTGTCGCTTTAGCATTTATTGAGTCAACATTACATTCGTTTAAACCATTTACAACCGAGCCGATTTTAGCGACTGTTTTTGGTGGTCTTATTTTAGGGATCGGTGTAGGGCTCGTTATCCGTCATGGTGGTTCGTTAGATGGAACAGAGATTATGGGTATTTTATTAACGAAAAAGTTACCGTTTTCTGTTGGTGAATTTGTAATGTTTGTGAACTTATTCATTTTTGCATGGGCAGCATTTGTATTTGGTGTTGAACAAGCAATGTATTCTGTTATGACATACTATATCGCGTTCAAAACAATTGATACGGTAATTCAAGGATTAGATGAAACGAAAGCAGTTTTAATTGTATCAGATCACTACGAGGAAGTATCGAATGCAATTTTACATCGCCTTGGTCGTGGAACAACAAAACTTGTTGCTAAAGGCGGTTATACTGATAAAGAAAAAGAAGTTATTTATGCAGTTGTAACACGTCTTGAAGTAACAAAGTTAAAATCGATTGTGCATGAAATTGATGAAAATGCGTTTGTTACAATTATGAACACGCAAGAGACGAACGGTGGTAAATTTAAATCAGCAATCCACTAAAAACTTAATTGCAATATTTTAAAAGCAGAGAAAATTTCTCTGCTTTTTGTTATAATAATAAGGTTTCTAGAAATAAAGAATATATTTTATGCAGATTGGTTTACAACTATAATAAGCTGTACTATAATTCAAATAGAGATAAATCGGAATCATTCTTAATTAAAATAGGTGAGATGCTATGAATAATATATTGGAAATAGAAGGACTGACATTTCGATATGAAGATCGGAATGTGTTAGAGGATATTAATTTGCAAGTTCCGAAGGGAGCTTTTTTAGGTTTAGTTGGACCAAATGGTTCAGGGAAATCAACTTTGTTGAAATGTCTATTAGGTGTTTTAAAGCCGAAGCAAGGAAATATTCGGTTGTTTGGTATTGATAGTAAGAAATTTAAAGAGTGGAATAAAGTTGGTTATGTATCACAAAAGGCGAACAGTTTTAATTCGGGTTTTCCAGCAACAGTTTTTGAAGTCGTTTCAATGGGGCTCGTTTCTAAAAAAGGTCTTTTTCGCTTTTTAACGAAAGACGATAAAGCGAAAGTTGAAAAAGCAATTGCTGATGTAGGTATGAGTGAATTTCAAGGGCGTAACATCGGAGAGTTATCTGGTGGACAACAACAGCGTGTATTTATTGCGCGTGCGCTTGTTAGTAACCCTGAATTACTTATTTTAGACGAGCCTACTGTTGGTATTGATGTAAAGAATGTTGAAAGCTTTTATGAAATACTAGAGGATTTAAACAAAAAGTTAGGAATCACATTGATTTTGGTTACTCATGATATGGGAGCTGTTACAGAAAAAGTAACACATGTTGCATGTTTAAATCAGCATCTACATTTCCATGGAAATGTAGAAAAATTCCGAGAGTTAGAAGATGCAGAAATGTCTATTTTATATGGGCATCATGTTCATCGTTTAGAACACGAACATGAGCATCACGGGAGGATATAATGATACAGGATTTTTTACAATATGATTTTTTACGTAATTCTTTATACGCTGGCATTTTAATAGGGCTTGTTGCCCCGCTTATCGGTGTGTTTGTTGTAATTCGTCGGTTATCGCTTATTGCAGATGCATTAAGTCATGTGACTTTATCAGGTATTGCAGCCAGTTTATTACTTGAAAAAACCATCTTTACAGGTGGATTTTTAAATCCATTATATATGGGAATGATTTTTTCAATTGGTGGAGCTTTGCTAATTGAAAAATTGCGAACTGTATATAAACATTATCAAGAATTAGCAATTCCGATTATTCTTTCAGCAGGTATGGGGATTGGTGTTATCTTCATTTCGCTTGCGAATGGATTTAATACAGATTTATTTAGTTATTTATTTGGTAGTGTAAGTGCTGTAACAAGCGCAGATTTAGTTATTATTGGTATTGTAGCGATTGTCGTTATTGCAACAATTATTTTATTGTACAAAGAGTTATTTTTACTATCATTTGATGAGGAGTATGCTATATCAACGGGCCTACGTGCAAAATGGATTCACTTTATTTTCATCATTTTAGTTGCACTTGTAATAGCAGTATCGATGCGTGTTGTAGGGGTTCTTCTCGTATCATCTTTAATGACATTACCAGTTGCAGCCAGTATCCGTATTGCCAAAGGCTTTAAACAAACAATTTTCTTTTCCATTTTATTTGGTGAAATTGCTGTAATAGGTGGAATGTTTGCTTCGTATCAACTTGATTTAGCTCCAGGTGGTACAATTGTTATGCTAGCGGTTCTTATTTTAATCGGTGCAATTTTATGGAAGAAGAAAAAAACTGCATAAAGTAGGGATAGATATGAATCTAACAGAAGCTTTACGCCTAATGAAAGAAAAAGGATATAAACATACCGGAAAAAGGGAAGAGATGTTACGTTTGTTTGCGGCTCATAATCGTTATTTAACCGCAAAAGATGTGTTAGAGCATATGAAAGATGATTATCCAGGATTGAGTTTTGATACGATTTATCGTAATTTAACAGTGTTTGCTGAAATCGGTGTGTTAGAGCAAACTGAATTGAATGGAGAAAAACATTTTCGTTTTACATGCTCTATTATGGAACACCATCATCATTTTATTTGCTTAGACTGTGGTGGCACAAAGGAAATTACTTCCTGTCCAATGGATGTTATGAATAAAGATTTTAAAGGCTATGAGGTAACGGGACATAAGTTTGAAATATATGGTCGTTGTCCAAAGTGTGCAAAGTAAAAGATCGTCAGCTAAGTAACTGACGATCTTTTACTTTTATTATAATAAGAAAGAAGGCTACTTACATTTTTGCAAGCAGCTTTCTTTTTATTGTTCTTGTTTTTCTTTTTCTTGATTAGCAGCCATCTCAGCAGCTATTACATCGATTTCTTTTTTTAGTTCTTCTACCATTGTTTCTTCTGGTACTTTTCGAACAACTTTTCCTTTACGGAATAATAAACCTTCTCCACGCGCGCCAGCAATACCGATATCTGCTTCACGAGCTTCACCAGGACCGTTTACAGCACAGCCGAGTACAGCTACTTTAATCGGTACTTTTAGTGTAGAGATATATTCTTCTACTTCATTAGCGATACTGATTAGGTCAATTTCGATACGACCGCAAGTTGGACAAGAAATAAGCGTTGCTGCATTAGATGCAAGACCGAATGATTTTAATAGTTCACGTGCAACTTTTACTTCTTCAACTGGATCAGCACTTAATGAGATACGAAGTGTATTTCCGATACCTTTACTTAAGATTGCTCCAAGACCAGCGGCACTCTTTACAGTTCCGGCAAATAGTGTTCCGGATTCTGTAATACCTAAATGTAATGGATAATCAAAAGCACGAGCGGCTTTCTCGTATGCTTCAATTGCTAAGTTAACATCAGAGGCTTTCATTGATACGATAATATCATGGAAATCTAAGTCCTCTAAAATTTTAATATGGTGCAGTGCACTTTCAACCATACCATCAGCAGTTGGATAGCCATACTTTTCTAAAATATGACGTTCTAATGAACCGGCGTTTACACCAATGCGGATTGGAATGCCGCGTTCTTTTGCAGCATTTACAACAGCTTCTACTTTATGGCGACGTCCAATGTTACCTGGATTGATACGTACTTTATCAATGCCGCCTTCAATTGCTTTTAAAGCGAGGCGATAATCAAAATGAATATCAGCAACAAGTGGAATGTTGATTTGTTTTTTAATATCAGCAATAGCATTTGCTGCGCGTTCGTCTGGAACAGCCACACGAACGATTTGACAACCCGCTTCTTCTAAACGTTTAATTTCAGCAACTGTTGCTTCAACGTCATGTGTTTTTGTTGTTGTCATACTTTGTATAATTAATTCATTGTTACCGCCAATTGTTAAATTACCAACTTTAACAGGACGTGTTTTTGTACGATGAGTCATTTCATTCACGAATAGATCGCTCTCCTTATAAAAGAAGTTTCTTATTTTGTCCCTCATATCAGATAGTATATGTGATAAAGGGCGATGGAAACCAAAGTGCTCAGTTTCACTTTTACTATTGTATCAGCGCTTTTATGTAATTGACAAGGATTAAGTGATCGCTCATTGATATAACGGGAATTTATATGACTTTCCAATTTGTATCTTTGTAGCAGATGTGTTTTTATTTAATTGTTTAAAATCATCAATCACTTTTTCAATAGAAGGAACTTTTTTCTTATTGATTGCTTCTGTAATAGAAAGAACTGTATCACCTGTTTTTACTTCAATTGCTTTATAGGCTGTATCCTTTTCGTTCTCTTTGCTTTGTTTTGTAGCTGTATTTTCTTTTTTTACCGTTTGAGCAGCGGATGTTTTTTTGTATGAACTTAACATTGGCAAAGTACCAATTTTTATATCGTAATAAAATACATAGCTAAGAACAAGCACTAGTAAGAGTATACCTAACCTCTTCATATTCCTCACTCCTTTGCTAGGAATATATGCTTGTCCACAAAAAAAATGCCTATTTAGGCATTTTTTTTTTATAGTTCTTGTTTTTCTTTCGGTTTTGGAACTTCTTTAATTGTTAAGTACAGGACGATTAAAGTAACCACAATGTAAATGAACGTTGAACCAGGTACGTTTATTTTTAATAAATCCATAATCATAAAGAAGAGCGTTGGAATTGTGTAGCTGTAAGCAGTTAACGTCCAAACTTGCTTATAAGATAATTTACGTTGACCACTCATGGCAGAGCCGATGAAGGCAAGAAGAGTAATTCCTACAAATGTAATAAATAATTGGAATAGGTACACGAAGGCACCGATAACGAACATTAAGATTGGATAAATGCCATCAAATAAAGAGATAAAGTCTTGTAGATCTTTCTTCTCAAGAGATGCACCTAATAGATCATTATAGGAATAAGTTTGTATTTGACCATTCCCCATAGAGATTACTTTATCTTTTAGAACAAATAAACCTGTTTTATTTTGATATTTCTCTACGTCGGTTGCGTTTGGATCAAATACGAAAAGAGAGTTCCCATCTTCTTTTTCGATCGGCTTATCAATATCAGCTTTTAATTCTCCGTTTTCAATCTTAAAATCAGGGATATCCTTTTCAATTACTTGGTTTACCATGGTAACACCATCTTGAATGAGGCTACCATACAATAAAGTTCTTGGAATGGTAGTGATTAAGCAAAGTAGCATAATATACAAAATGGTTTTACCGATTTTTTGAAAACGGAAAAGCGCCATGTCTTTTGGCGAATATACGCTTTTTGCTAGTTGTGTAAATATGGACATAGATTCACTTCCTTTATTATGTATAAAATTATTGTAACGTACGTATATAGGGAATCTCAAGATATATTGTATTTACATATGGTGTGGATAGATGAATATTCAGTAAATGAATAGAATTTACATATTGCTTCTATTCATTTTTTGCTGCTTGAATGAGAAAAATACGATTGACACTTTTCTTTTATATATGGTAAATTTATCTTATATTTCTTAAATGATATATCCTATAGGAATTCAATTATTTATTTTTGGGGACTTGCGGATAATCAATAAGATTACAGCAATTTATTATTACATACATAATTTTGGACCCTTAGCTCAGCTGGTTAGAGCAGACGGCTCATAACCGTCCGGTCGTAGGTTCGAGTCCTACAGGGTCCATATCCATTTCGCATGTTTATTATGTCAGCAGGAAGCTTCCTTGTAGAAGGGAGCTTTTTTTGCGGAATATATGAGCATTTTGATTGAAAAGAAGTGGGAATTTTGCTACTTTAATGATAGCAAGACAATGTGATTTATTTGTTTGCGCCCTATGGCAATTAGGGTAGAATGAAGTTGTATGCCACGTGTTACTATGGCAATACATAAACTGGGAGGAATATAACAATGGCAAAACATGAATTACCAAATTTACCTTATGCGTATGATGCTTTAGAACCTCACTTTGATAAAGAAACAATGAACATCCATCATACAAAACATCACAACACGTATATCACAAACTTAAACGCTGCATTAGAAGGCCATGCAGAATTAGCTAACAAAAGCGTTGAAGAATTAGTTTCAAACTTAAACGAAGTACCAGAAGCGATCCGCACTGCAGTACGTAACAACGGTGGCGGACATGCAAACCACACTTTCTTCTGGACAATCCTATCTCCAAACGGTGGTGGACAACCAGTAGGTGAACTTGCAACTGCAATTGAAGCGAAATTTGGTAGCTTCGATGCATTCAAAGAAGAGTTTGCAAAAGCTGGCGCAACTCGCTTTGGTTCTGGTTGGGCTTGGTTAGTAGTAAACAACGGCGAATTAGAAGTAACAAGCACTCCAAACCAAGATTCTCCTTTAACTGAAGGTAAAACTCCAGTTATCGGTTTAGACGTTTGGGAGCACGCTTACTACTTAAACTACCAAAACCGTCGTCCTGACTACATCGGTGCATTCTGGAACGTTGTAGATTGGAACGCTGCTGAAAAACGTTACCAAGAAGCAAAATAATATTACTTGTACAAATAAGTAAATGAAAAAGCTAGGGGATTTTCTCCTAGCTTTTTTCTATGCTCTTCTTTACATAATTGTGCTTGTCTTTGGAAGAATAGAACATGAAGTAAAGGAGAGTTATGTATGAAGTGGAAACATGTAATTGGTGATGTTGAGGTGAATCGGGATTTAGTAATACTGCTTGTTATGGGCGGATTATACACACTTGCCATTTCTTTATCCAATACGTTTGTTAACATTTATTTATGGAAGCAAACACAAAATTATGTAAACATTGGTTTGTATAATTTGGCGAGTGTCGTATTACAACCGCTCACATTTCTCCTTGGAGGGAAATTAGCAAAGCGTATTGATCGCGCGATTTTATTACGAATAGGTGTAGGCACATTAGCTGTTTTTTTCATCGTTGTTTTATTAACAGGAAAGAGTGCCTCACAGTATATTTTATTAATGGGAGCCCTTTTAGGGATTGGTTATGGTTTTTATTGGCTCGCATTTAATTTGTTAACATTTGAAATTACGGAACCAGAAACGCGTGATTTTTTTAACGGTTTTCTTGGGCTTCTTACATCCTTCTCTGGAATGATTGGACCAATAGCGGCAGGATATACAATTTCACGTATGGAAAAGTGGAACGGTTATACAGTCGTTTTCTTTTTTTCATTACTATTATTTGCGATTGCCGTTATTCTTAGCTTTTTCGTATCAAAAAGGGAATGTGAAGGGCATTATGAAATCGTTCAAGTATTGAAAGAGCGCAAGGCTGATAAAAACTGGGGAAGGATTACACGTGCCCATTTTTTTCAAGGGCTTAGAGAAGGGACATTCATTTTCGTCATTTCAGTATACGTTTATTTGGCATCTGGTAGTGAATTCGCATTAGGTAAATATAGTCTAGTGAATTCTGCTGTTTCATTCGTATGTTATTACTTAGTTGCACGTATGTTAAAGAAAGAATGGAGAAAAAAGGCGATTTTACTTGGGGGTATTATTTTATATGCTGTAGTGTTTTTAGTTATTTTTGATGTTACATATGTAAAATTACTTATTTATGCAGCATGTATCGCAATTGCTTATCCCATTTTACTCGTACCATACGGTTCTATGACATATGACGTAATAGGAAGAGCGAAAAATGCGAGAGAATGGCGTGTTGAGTATGTCGTTGTTCGAGAATTATGGCTAAATGGCGGAAGAATTTGTTCGATTTTAAGTTTTTTATGCGCAGTAGTATTCTTTCCACCTGAAAAAAGTCTACCTGTTTTATTATGCATTCTTGGAGCTGGACATTTACTTATTTATTTTGCGGTTAAAAATGTCAAATATGAAGCACAAAATACGAATAGAACAAGTACGATAGCGCCCCAAGCGACACAAAACCAGACTGAACCAGAAGGTTAACTTCTGGTTTGTTTTATGCTAGAATAAAGGAAGATGTAAGACAGCGGTGAGGACACCTGTAATAAGGTGTCCCTTTCACATTACATAGCTGTTGGTAGAGGGGGTTCGTATGAGCAAGAAGAAGACAAAGAAAAAGACCCACGTTCCGTTTCGGCTAAACGTGTTGTTTTTTTGTGTATTTTTAATGTTCTCCGCGGTTATTGTAAGGCTTGGATACGTACAAATTGTTCGTGGTGAAGAGTACAAAAATGAAGTTGAGAAAAAAGAAAATTCAACGATAAGTAATCCGGTGCCACGGGGGAAAATATTTGATCGATATGGACGAGCGGTAGTAGATAATGATCCTGTTCGTACGATTACATTTACGAAAATGAAGGGGTCAACTGCAGAAGATCGCTTGGAAACAGCGAAAAAACTTGCAGATTTGATTGAAGTACCAACAGATAAGTTAACAGATCGTGATAAAAAAGATTTTTGGCTTTCTATGCATAAAGAAGAGGCAAAAGCGAAAATCACAAAGAAAGATCGAGAAGAGCTTAAAGAGAAAAAGATTGATGATAAAGAAGTTGCTGAACGTCAACGAAATCGTGTGACAGAGGAAGAAATGAATCAATTAACAGCAAAAGATTTAGAACTACTTGCGATTAAAAGTAAAATGGACGGCGGATATGCAATGACGCCGCAGGTAATAAAAAAACAAGCAACACCTGAAGAATATGCGATTATTAGTGAAAACTTAGCGTTATTGCCAGGTGTTGATACAAATGTCGACTGGGACCGAAAATATACGTATGATGATATGTTCCGCAGTGTACTTGGTGGTGTAACAAGCGCTGATGAAGGTTTGCCGAAAGAGCGATTAGATTACTTCCTCGTTCGTGATTATAATCGTAATGATCGCGTCGGAAAGAGTTATCTTGAACAACAATATGAAGATAGCCTTCACGGTACAAAGGCGGAAGTAAGAAATATTACAGATAAAGAGGGTAATATTTTAGAAACGGTCAATGTATCGCAAGGTCAGCGCGGAAATGATCTGAATTTAACAATTGATATGGAACTACAAAAGCGTGTGGAAGAGATCCTTTCAAAAAGCTTAATGAGTTATAAAGGAGCAGAACCGCTTTTAGATCGTGCATTCGTTGTAATGATGAACCCGAAAAATGGTGAAGTTTTATCTATGGCAGGGAAACAATTAGTTAACGAAGATGGCGAAACAAAGGTTAAAGATTTCGCCTTAGGAACGATGACAAGTTCTTATCCGATGGGATCAACTGTAAAAGGTGCAACACTACTAACAGGGTATCAAACAGGAGCGATTCAACCTGGTGCGGTACAACTTGATGAACCGATTAAATTAAAAGGTACACCAATGAAAGCATCATGGAAAACGATGGGATATATTAATGACCTTACGGCTTTAAAAATGTCTTCTAACGTTTACATGTTTAAAACAGCAATGAATATTGCTGGAGTGCCATATGTGAGAGGTGGTACGTTAGATATACCACAAAAGGCATTTAATGATATGCGTTACTATTTTGGTCAATTTGGGCTTGGTGTAAAAACAGGTATTGATTTACCGAATGAAACTGCTGGACAAAGAGGTACAGGTAATCAGCCAGGTTTCTTATTAGATTTATCAATAGGGCAATATGATACGTATACACCGCTTCAATTAGCACAATACGTTTCTACAATTGCAAATGGCGGTTACCGTATGCAACCGCAAGTAGTAAAAGAGATTCGTCAGCCAGCTGCTAAACCAGATGAAGTTGGAAAAGTTGTTCAATCAATGGAGCCAAAAGTTTTAAACCGTGTAGATATGCCTGAAGATCAAATTAAACGTGTTCAAGAAGGGTTTAGACAAGTGTTTAATGAACCTGGTGGTACAGGTACGAAATACTTTACGGGTGCAAAATATAAAGCTGCAGGAAAAACAGGAACAGCTCAAACCGTATATGGTGGAGATAAAGAGATTGGTAAAAAAGCAAACGGTGAGCGTGTTGAAACTTACAATTTAACATTAGTAGGTTATGCGCCACTTGAAGATCCAGAAGTTGCATTTTCTGTCGTTGTTCCATGGGTACATGATGACAAAACAGGGATTAATGGAGACATTGGTCGTAAAATTATGGATGCTTATTTTGAGTTGAAGAAGCAAGAAGTAACTGGTGAAGTTTCAAAAGATGAAAACGGAAAGCAATCAAAAAAACAAGATGATGAATAAAAAGATGTAAATTTGGCACACTATCTGCAAAGATAGTGTGCTTTTTTTTATGTTTTATACATATGTTTTAGTAAATGTGGACAAGCGTAGAGTGCTGAAAAAAGCACATGATGTAAGAGTTAGTGGAAATAGCTTAATGGAAAGTGAAGAAAATCATTAATGAGCGTCTCGGATTAGGGGGGATGTTTTTATTTCAGGGCTCAAAGAGTGGAGAAAGTTTCAATGCACTATATAAATCCAGTTTGTTTTTTTACATATAAGTCGCTACTTTGTAAAAAATCCCACCATACTTTCTCACGTTTTCTTCGCGAGCTATGCAAAGGGAGCTTGCTCCTTTGCATGGCTAGAGCTTCTCTTTCGTCTAAAAAGAAGGTTTTTATGTCGTTTTATAGTTGTATTTATATACAATACTTTTTGTTGAACTTTACAAAACTTTTACAAACAATTAAAACCGGATTAATAGTTTGGCAGTATTCTTATATCTGTAATCCTGTTATTTCCGGTTACTTCTAGGAGGAAGAACGCGTGAAATGGATAAGTGTATCGATTAAGGTTTTGACACTATCGACATGTTCCTTTTTCTTGTACATGTCTACTGTATCTGCTTCGAGTGAAATGGGAGAAGTGAGAGTTGATGGATCCTCAACAGTTTTTCCTATTATGGAGGCAGTGGCAGAAGAATATACAAAGAAACATCCACGCGTGAAAATTTCTATTAGTATATCTGGGACAGGGGGAGGTTTTCATCGTTTCGGTAAAGGAGAAGTGGATATAAATAATGCTTCACGTTCGATGAAACAAGTGGAAGAGAATGTAATGAAGAAAAACTCTATCCAGTTTACCCCGCTTGAAGTTGCCTATGACGGTCTTACAATCGTTGTGAACCGGCAAAATACGTGGGTAAATAATATGACGATCGAAGAGTTACGTCTATTATGGAGTGAAGATGGAAGAGTAAAACGATGGTCACATATTCATCCAGATTGGCCACGTGAACAAGTACAATTTTATGCACCAGGTGTAGACTCTGGTACGTATGATTACTTTCAAAATGTCGTCTTACAAAATAATCGCCTTGCAAAAACGGTTTCTTTATCAGAAGACGATCAAGTTATTATGCAAGGAGTAATGAATGATAAAAATGCAATTGCATTTGTAGGATATGCTTACTATATAGCTAATCGGGATAAGGTGAAAGCAATAAAAGTAAATGGTGTATTTCCGACAAAAGGGACAATTCAATCTGGTAACTATAGGCCGCTATCAAGACCACTATTTACTTATGTGAACCATGCTTCAATTCAAAATAAAAGCAATGTAGCAAGTTATGTTGAGTTTATGATGAAGCATGTTGGCAATCTTGCTGAAGAGGTTGGCTATGTGAAGTTGCCAAAAGAAAAATATAATGAACAGCTGCGGATGTTAACAGAAATAAAAAGATAATGTCAGGGTGGAAAGGGGTTTTCATCTTTGGCTCGTAATGACAAAAGTCAAATTACATTTTCTGTACAACATTTGATTGAGAGAAATACAAAAAAAAGAAAAAAAACGCAGCGAATCAATCAAATAGTTCCGTTATTGCTAAAGGCAATTGCTAGCGTCTCTATTATAACGACGATTGGAATCATTGTGATGTTAGCAAATGAAACAATCATGTTTTTTCAAAAAGTACCTTTACATTCTTTTTTCACTGAAAAAGAATGGTTACCTTTTTTCAAGCAGCCGAAGTTTGGAATATTACCACTTATATGTGGAACTGTTCTTGTCACAACAATTGCTATGACAGTAGCCATTCCAATCGGTCTAGGATGTGCGATATTTTTAAGTGAGTATGCTTCAAATACTGCTAGAAAAGTGTTAAAGCCGTCGTTGGAGTTATTAGCAGGTATTCCGACAATTGTGTATGGTTTTTTCGCATTAACGGTTGTCACACCATTTTTGCAGCGGATTATTCCAGATTTACAGTTTTTTAATGCAATTAGTCCGGGAATTGTTATTGGATTTATGATGATACCAATGATTGCTTCTCTGTCTGAAGATGCAATGAGAGCTGTAGCAAAGGGTGTAAAAGAAGCTTCGCTAGCCTTAGGAGCAACGCGTTTTGAAACGGTAAAACAAGTCGTATTTCCAGCAGCTTTTAGCGGGATAATGGCAGCTGTTGTATTAGCTGCCTCTCGGGCAATTGGTGAAACGATGATTGTTGTCATTGCAGGTGGTTCAACACCGAATGTATCAATAGATCCAACGCATTCCATTCAAACGTTAACAGCTTATATTGTGCAAGTAAGCTTAGGTGATGCTCCTTATGGAACGATGACATATTATAGCATGTATGCTGTAGGAGCTACGCTACTTATGTTTACGCTTATTATGAATATCGTTTCGCAGCAAATTATGCGCCGTTTTAGGAAGGCGATATAATATGCGAATGTTAAACCATAAAAAAATAAAAGAAAATATGGAATCGCGTTTTCTACAGGATCGAATATATAAGTTGATTTTTTATATAACAATGTTGTTTTCAATCGTAATACTTTTCGTATTGTTATATCAAGTTTTTGAGAAAGGGATTAGTAATCTTTCGATAGATTTTTTTACGAACTTTGCTTCTCGTAATCCGAAGCAAGCGGGGATTGCTGCCGCATTATCAGGAACAATATTATTTATGAGCATTGTCATACCGGTCTCTTTTATATTTGGAATCGGAACAGCGCTTTATTTGGAGCATTATGCAAAGGAATCTACATTTACAAAAATAATAGAGCTAAATATTCAAACGCTAGCCGGTGTACCTTCCGTCGTATTCGGATTACTTGGCTTAACCATCTTTGTATATGGTCTTCAGTTAGGAGAGAGCATAATAGCAGCAGCGCTTACGATGAGTTTGCTTGTCTTACCAACTGTTGTTGTGGCGAGTCAAGAAGCGATTCGTATGGTGCCAAGTTCATTGCTAGAGGCTTCATATGGAGTAGGTGCTACAAAGTGGCAAACAATGTATCAAGTAGTATTACCAACTGCTTTTTCAGGAATTTTAACCGGCTGTATTTTAGCGCTTTCGAGGGCAATTGGAGAAGCAGCACCATTGTTAGTTATCGGGGCGCTCGCATTTGCGAATTATATTCCGATTCACATGTTTGATAGATTTACAGTTTTACCGATTCAAATTTTTAATTGGATGAGTAGACCACAAGAAGAGTTTCAACATGTAGCAGCTGCGGGCATGCTTGTTTTGTTAGGATTGTTGCTCGTTATGAATGCAATCGTCTTATGGTTACGAAATCGAAAATAAGTTGGAAGTGGATGAAAGGGGAATTCAAATGGTTGCAACAGTAGTGAATGTACAAGTGAAAAATGAAAAAGATATTGAGACAATGCCAAAGAAAGTCGTATTTGATACGAAAAATTTAAACTTATGGTATGGGGAAGATCATGCTTTAAAAGATATAAACTTAAGCATTCATGAGAATGAAGTGACAGCAATTATCGGGCCAAGTGGCTGCGGGAAATCAACTTACTTAAAAACATTGAATCGTATGGTTGAGTTAGTACCCATCGTTCGTACAACAGGAGTAATTGAATATCGAGAACGAAATATATTTGATAAGTCGTACCCAGTTGAAGAATTACGTACCCATGTTGGGATGGTATTCCAAAAACCAAATCCATTTCCAAAATCTATTTATGAAAATGTTGCATACGGCCCAAAAATTCACGGTATTCGTGATAAGAAGACGCTTGATGCAATTGTTGAAAAAAGTTTACGTGGGGCTGCTATTTGGGATGAATTAAAAGATCGATTACATGATAATGCGTATGGCTTATCCGGTGGACAGCAGCAACGTCTATGTATTGCACGCTGCTTAGCAATTGAGCCAGATGTTATTTTAATGGATGAGCCAACATCAGCCTTAGATCCAATTTCTACATTAAAGGTAGAAGAACTGATCCAAGAGTTAAAGAAAGATTTTAGTATTGTCATCGTGACTCATAATATGCAGCAAGCAGCGCGTATTTCAGATAAAACAGCGTTCTTCTTAAGTGGAGAAGTTGTGGAGTACACAGGTACAAATAAACTATTTACAACACCTACGGATAAGCGTACAGAAGACTATATTACAGGACGATTTGGTTAAGGTTTATATAAGAGTAAATGCCCTCTTAGTAGAGGGCATTTCTTATTTTTATATAAAGAAAAGAGACTAAGGGGGAAGAAAGATGGCAAGAGAACAGTTTCATTATGACTTACAAACGTTGCAAGAAAAGGTAATTGAACTTGGTGAGTTAGCGAGAGAAGCTTTATTGCTCGCTATGGAGGGTCTCCGAAAAAAAAATGTAGAGAAAGCGCTGGAAGTCATTGATGGTGATTATCGTATGGATCATTTAGAAGAGGAAATAAATGACCTTGCTCTTATGTTAATTACAAAACAGCAGCCTGTAGCAAGTGATTTAAGAAGGATTTTTGTTTCGATTAAAACAGCAACAGATTTAGAGCGTATTGCAGATCATGCTGTAAATATTGCAAAATCAACAATTCGACTTGGAGAAAAAGAAATTTCTGCTAGCTTGCATAATATAGAGGACATGTTTGCAATTGCTAATAAAATGTTAAATCTATCGTTAGAAGCATATGAGCAAGAAAATTTAACGTTTGCAAAACAAATTGCTGAAATGGATGATTCTGTTGATGAAATATATGGAAAAGCCATTCGTGAATTTATATCTTCTATCCCTGAGCGACCTGAAGCAATTACACAAATTACACAATTATCTTTTGTAGCAAGGTATATCGAGCGTGTAGCAGATCACATTACAAATATTGCTGAAAATGTTTTTTATTTAGTAAAAGGCAAGCATTATTTATTAAATGAATAGAAGGTAAAGCGGGTGATGAAAGTCACCTGCTTTTTTTAGTCAAAACATGACAAAAAAAGCTCGTTGTCTCGTTCGATTTATGATGATAAGATGTATCATAATATAATGTGGAAAAATAAAACAATTACATAGATGAGTTGTTTCATTTCTGCACTTAAAAAACATTGGTAAGCGCTTTCTTTTTAGTTAGAGAGTTTAAATTATGTATAAATGACATACATATGGTATACAAAGTCGTTCAACATTACAAAAGTGGAGGATGAATGTATATGAAGGGGGTTATTTTAGCTGGAGGAAAAGGGAGACGCCTTAGACCATTAACATGTAACATTCCAAAGCCGATGTTACCATTATTAGAAAAGCCGGTTTTAGAATACAATATTGAATTGTTGCGTCAGCATGGTATTCGGGAAATTGCGATTACAGTTCAATATATGAGTAACGCTATTAGGCAATATTTTGGGAATGGTAGTAAATGGGGCGTGAACTTACATTATTTTGAGGACTCCCCACCACTTGGTACGGCGGGAAGCATTAAGCAAGCGGAAGCCTTTTTAGATGAACCTTTTGTTGTCATTAGTGGGGATGCATTGACGGACTTTGACTTATCTAAAGGGATTGAATTCCATAGGCTTAAGAAGAGAATGGCGACAATGTTTGTAAAAGAAGTAGAAAATCCACTACCCTTTGGTTTAGTTGTAATGAGCGAAGAGCAAGAAGTTATACGTTATATAGAAAAACCGAGTTGGAATGAAGTGATTTCTAATGTTGTAAATACAGGGATTTATATAATGGATCCTAAAATTTTTTCTTATATTCCCTCTGGAAGTTTTTTTGATTTTAGTCATGATGTTTTTCCTTTACTAGAAAATAAAAAAGCTTTATTTGCATATAAGGCAGAGGGCTATTGGCTAGATATTGGTACGTTTGATCAATATCGACAAGCTCAATTTGATTTGCTGATGAAGAAAGTGAAAGTACCTATTTCGCATACAGAAGTATTGCCGATGGTTTGGATGGGAGAAGGAGTAACAATTGAAAAAGGGACGAAAATTCACGGGCCTTCTTTTATTGGAGAAGGGGTAACTGTTGGTACAGGGGCTGTTATTGAACCGTACTCTATCATTGGTAAGAATAGTACTATATCAAGTTATACACACCTTCAAAAAAGTATTGTTTTTGCAAATACGCACGTCGGAAAGTATTGTGAGTTATTAGAAACGACTGTTGGAGAACGTACAATGATTGAAGATGACGTTACACTGTTTCAAAAAAGCATTGTAGCAGATCATTGTCATATTGGAAAAAATACTGTCATTAAACAAAATGGAAAACTATGGCCTTATAAAGTAATTGATAATCATTCTATAGTAGGTTCAGCAGGTGTTAGGGAGTGTGAAAATGCTACGGGTTGGCTCCAGAAAAGCCAAATAATGGGGAGAGGGAATATTGAAATTACACCTCAATTTATTGTGAAAGTTGCAATGGCTTTTGGATCTCTTTTTAAAAAAGGGGAGAATGTACTGATTGGCAGTCAGGGAGATTTGGAAGCGACTTCGTTTAAAGATTTATTTTTGCATGCCATTCACGGTGTTGGGATAAATACGATGGAGTGCGAGGAAATGAATGGATCCCCTTTCCAATATGCGATTCATGATTTGGCGTGTGCAGGAGGCGCGTTTGTCCGGTTAGAAAGCGGAAAAGGGATTGTTATACAATTGTATGGTGAGGAAGGAATACGGTTAACGTATAAACAGCAAAAAGAACTTGAACAATTGTATATGTCTGAGTTGTTTCCGTATGCAAGTAATAAAGAGATTGGTCGAAACAAAAGAGTTCATGTTTCTTTAGAGCAGTATGTCGAATCGGTTTTAAAACAGATAGATGTTGAAAATATAAAAAAACAAGCGTTTCATCTTCTTATTAATAAGAGGAATGATATGTTACAGTCTTTACTTATGTCCTTTTTACAAAAGCTTGGGTGCACAATTACATGGATTTATGCAAGTGAGCAAAAAGATCATGTGAAATCTTTAATGAAATCCAGTAAAGCAAATATGGCTCTTATGTTTTACGAACAAGGGGATAGATTTGAATTATATGATAACTACGGTAGTATTTACCAAGGTACGAATTTTGAAGAAATAGATATACCAGATTTATTACTTGAAACGACAGAAAATATGTATCCAATGTCTCTTAAATTAGGAGAATGTTACCTTCTTTTTTATACGCATGATGAAAAAAATTCTTTTCAAGTGAGATGGAAAAGAGATATTTTATATCGAATTGGAAAGTTATTTGAGTTAATCGCTAAACAAGGGAAAACATTACCAATTATGTTAGAGAAAACTCGCCCTCTTTACTTATTATGTGATGAAGTTATATGTTCGTGGAAAGAAAAAGGGAAAGTAATGGGAATGTTATTGCGAGATATAGAAAGAAAAGAGGAAAAAGTATCAGAAGGAGTTCAGTTTAAATATACGGAAAATGAGTGGTCTTATATCGTTTCTGATGCAAAACACCCAAAATTTTTAGTGTATTCACATGCGAGAAACCCAGTAATAGCAAGGGAAAACATGAAAAATCTTATAGAAAAAATTAGACAATATCAAAAGGTGTAGAATTTTTATTTTAAAAGTGGTATTATAGTATAGTCTGATTTAAGTTATTAGTGACTGGAGGGAAATAAGAATGCGTGTGAATATTACTCTAGCATGTACAGAATGCGGAGATCGTAACTATATCTCAAAGAAAAATAAACGTAACAACGCTGAGCGTCTTGAGCTTAAAAAGTATTGCAAGCGTGACAAGAAGTCTACGTTACACCGTGAAACAAAGTAAGCAGTAGGAATATTTTCCTACTGTTTCTTTTTTTTGTACGAGTTCTTCGTAATGCAGCCCTTATTTAAAAGTGATAAACTATCTTAGTAGAGTAAAGTGTCACTGTAAAAGGGGGAGAAGAGTGTGAAAGAGGAAAAAGTACGTTTACGTAAACAAATAATAGAACGCATGAATTCTTTATCAGAAGAACAGTATACAACTTTATCGGAACAAATCGCAGTTTCGCTGTATGAACAAAAAGAGTGGATGGAAGCAGAAACAATTGGCATTACTCTTTCAATGGAACATGAAGTAAATACATATGTCATTATTGAAAAAGCGTGGCAAGAAGGCAAGAAAGTTGTTGTGCCAAAGTGCAATCGAAAGACAAGAACAATGACATTCCGCCAAATAAACAATTTTGCTCAATTAGAAACTGTATATATGAGCTTACGTGAACCAATCCCTACGTTAACAAAGGAAGTAATGGCAATCGAAATTGACCTTCTTTTCGTACCTGGGGTGGCTTATACAAGACGAGGGGAACGTATAGGGTATGGCGGTGGTTATTATGATCGCTATCTTGTGCAGTATAAAGGGAAAACGCTATCATTAGCTTTTGATTTTCAAATCGTGAATGATATTCCGATTGAACCATTCGATCAAAAGGTACAAAAAATTATTACAGAAAAAGAAACATTTGTTCAAAAGGGACTTGTATAGACAAATAAAAATTGACGAGACTTTTTCTTGTTGATTATAATAAAATATGTGAACGTTTTCTTATTATATTTTTATAATAAGTGAGCATAGAGGGTGATAAAATGATATCGGTTTATGATATTCAGCAATTGCTAAAAAAATTTGGCACGATCATTTATACAGGTGATCGAATCGCTGATTTACAATTAATGCAAGATGAGCTACGTGAATTAAATCAATCACAGCTGATCGATCCACAAGACTATCAAGTAGCTTTATTTTTACTGAAGCAAGAGATTCAAAAAGAGATGAGTAAGAAATAGATAAAGGTAGGTTAGCAAAATGGAAGAAAAGTGGTTAGTTGGTGTTGACCTTGGTGGGACAACGATTAAATTAGCATTCATTAATGTATACGGTGAAATTTTACATAAGTGGGAGATCCCAACGAATACAAGTGAACAAGGAAAACATATTACACTAGATGTAGCAAAAGCAATTGATAAAAAGTTAGAAGAACTAGACGAATTAAAAAGTAAGTTAATTGGTATTGGTATGGGAGCGCCTGGTCCTGTGCATGTAGCTTCTGGAATGATTTATGAGGCGGTTAACTTAGGGTGGAAAAACTATCCACTAAAAGACTTATTAGAATTGGAAACAGGATTACCTGTTGTAATTGATAATGATGCAAACCTAGCAGCACTTGGTGAAATGTGGAAAGGTGCTGGTGAAGGAGCGAAAGATTTAATTTGTATGACACTTGGAACTGGTGTTGGCGGTGGTGTTATCGCAAACGGTGAGATTGTACATGGTGTAAGCGGTGCTGCTGGTGAAATTGGACATATTACAGTCGTTACAGAGAATGCTTTTCCTTGTAATTGTGGGAAATCTGGCTGTCTAGAAACAGTAGTTTCTGCGACTGGTATTGTACGTGTAGCTATGCAAAAACTACAAGAAACAGATAAGGAAAGTGTATTACGTTCTATGCTAGCGGAAGAAGGGCAAATTACATCAAAAGATGTGTTTGAAGCACTTGGACAAGGTGATGCATTAGCTGGTGAAGTTGTAGAGAAGGTAGCTTCTTATTTAGGGCTAGCTGTAGCGAATCTTTCTAGTACGTTAAACCCAGAGAAAATTGTAATTGGTGGCGGTGTATCTAAAGCAGGTGATGCATTACTACAACCAATTCAAGGTTACTTTGAGAAATATGCATTCTCACGTGCTGTGAAGAGTACAAAGCTAGCGATTGCAACGCTTGGTAATGATGCGGGTGTAATTGGTGGAGCTTGGCTTGTAAAAAAGCACAAGTACGAAGCAAAGATGATATAAGTGGTGAATGATGAAAAGAGGAAGGGGAGCCCCTTCCTCTTTTTATGCGAAATCTTGATGAAGAATAAAAATGTAAATGAATTAAGCTGCTGGAGGGTACCCGTTATATAGAACAGTCATGACCGTAAACCATCCGAAAACGAGTACGGTTGCAATAGCGAAGCCACTCGCGAGTAAGTTTTTTTCACGGAGTGTTCTAAGGGTAGCGAATACAGCTAACAGAGTGACTAACGTAAAAATGATAACAAGACCCATACAATATCCCCCTCTGCCTTCTCATTCTTTCGATTGAGTTTTTAGAATATTTATTCTTTTATATTGTACATGTTTTAGAAATGATTGTCGAGATAGCATCCTTTCTTTTCCTAGAACAAAGAAATGTTGTATCATGAAAGTAAGTTTAATAACTGGAGGAGATTTTCAAATGAAATGGATACAAATGCCGTTAGGACCATTACAAACAAACGCTTATATTTTAACGAATGATCAAAAGGAGTGTATTATTTTTGACCCAGGTAGTGAAGGTGAGAAATTAGTTACATATTTACAAGAGGCACAGTTAAAACCAATAGCTGTTTTATTAACACATGCTCACTTTGACCATATTGGTGCTGTTGATGCTGTCAGAGATGCGTTTCGTATTCCTGTATATGTGCATAAAGAGGAAGCTGATTGGTTAGGAGATGCGACCGTAAATGGTTCTCAAATTTTTATGATGAATCGAAGTATTACAGCAAAACAGGCGGATCATATTATCGATGAAGAGGGAACTTTAACAATTGGTTCGTTTACATTTGAAATGTTCGAGACACCAGGACATTCCCCGGGAAGCATTTCTTACTATTGTAAAGAGGCAAATGCTGTGTTTTCTGGTGATGTATTATTTCAAATGAGTATTGGAAGAACAGATTTACCTGGTGGAAGCTTTGCTGAGTTAATTGGAAGCATTGAAGAAAAATTATTTGTATTACCAGATGAAACAGCTGTACTATGTGGGCATGGCCCTGAAACAAGCATTGGATTTGAAAAAGAAAATAACCCATTTTTACAATAAGGAGTTATTATGGGGATGGAGCTTATATTAAGAGAATGGATGGGGAAAGAAAAGGATTATTCGATTTCATATAGTACGTATATGAGTCTCGCATTGTATGATGAGAAGTATGGATATTATATGAAAGAACGTGAAAAAATTGGAAGGAAAGGTGATTTTTTCACGAGTAGTAATGTCTCTTCAGTATTTGCAAAGACATTTGCTAAGTTCTTTATTCGACTAGTTGAAAATGGAGAGGTTCCTCCGAATATTTGTGAAATTGGTGGGGGGACAGGAAGATTCGCGTATGATCTTTTACAAGAATGGAAACAGTTATCTCCAGAAACCTTTGCAACACTACACTATTCTATAATTGAATTAAGTCCTTTTCATAGGAAATTGCAAAATGAGCGACTTCATTCATTTTTTAATGTTTCTCAGTATACGTCTTATGAAGATATGGAAGATTCCTTTCAAGGGATTATTTTTTCAAATGAATTATTTGATGCGTTTCCTGTTGAAGTAATAGAGAAACGGAATGGTATTTTGTATGAAGTACGGATTACATATACAACAGAAGGAAAACTTACCGAAATAGTAAGACCGATAGAAGAGAGAATCGAACGATATTTACGAAAGTACCGTCTGCAGCTTTCTGAAGGACAGCGTTTTGAAGTATCAATCACCATGGAAAAATATGTACAAGAGATGGCCAAGTGGCTCAAGAAAGGGTTATTCATCACGGTTGATTATGGATATACAAGGGAGGAATGGATGCATCCTGCACATTGTGAAGGGAGTTTAAGGGGATATTACAATCATACACTTATTCGAAATCCTCTCGCATATCCAGGAGAGATGGATATTACGACACATATTCATTGGGACGAGATGAAAGAAGCTTTTGCAATGCAAGGTATTGATACGATATGGCATACAAAGCAAGGCGAGTTTTTACTAGCAGCAGGAATAGTAGAGCAGCTTGCTAGCCATCAAGATTCTGATCCTTTTTCGGAGAAACAGAAAGTAAATCGTGCAGTCCGCTCTATGATTTTGCATGAGGGATTGGGAAATGCTTTCGATATTGTTATACAAAAGAAAAGTATGCAACATTTTCGTTTAAATCGCTATTTATACATATAAAAAACAAGACACAGGAACATCCTGTGTCTTGTTTTTAAATACGACTTTTAGTATGTAGCATTATATATTTTCTCTCATGATATATATTTATATTAAAGATATGAGATGGAAAATATAGAATACGTCCTTTTTCTCTGTCTAATGGTCCCTAACCTAGTAATACGCGAACGAGTTGAATAATCGTTTCATTTTCGACTTTGTAGTAGATTTCCAATCCTTTTCTTTCACTAGAAACGATTTTAGCACTTTTTAATTTTGCTAAATGCTGTGAAATTGTGGAT
Organism: Bacillus clarus; assembly: GCF_000746925.1. Lineage (GTDB taxonomy): Bacteria > Bacillota > Bacilli > Bacillales > Bacillaceae_G > Bacillus_A > Bacillus_A clarus. The sequence goes on along the minus strand of NZ_JMQC01000008.1, from coordinate 1,210,777 downwards.
TGTGGCATGTTTAGGCCTGTGTACATTGTTGAAACGTTACTTGGACCACGTTCAATTAATCCCTTTACAATACATAAGCGAACAGGATGAGCTAACACTTTCAATAATTCTGCGTTATTCTCATATAGTTCTAATTCTTTTTGAAAGGTTTCTAACATGTTCTTTTCCACCTCCGTGTGAGCTATGATACCATACTATACATACCAAAAAAATAAAGAAAAGAAAACAGTTGTTGCAGAAAAAATGTCCTAAAGTAAAGAAATTGTAAGAAAAGAGATTCTGATGTAAATAAAGTAGATAAATTTGTACGGTTTTGTAAAAAGATGTTTTTTAGTGAAATTTTTAATCCGTTTTAAAAATTGAAAGATATGGATATACTTGTAACACAATTTTATCATGATTTTTTTGTTCTTTCAAATCAATATACAAAATTTTTTAAATAATGCGAAAAAGGAATTATCGATTTACATATAGAATATAATTCAAGTTGAAAAGCGGGAAGGTTACACAAAAAAGAGCCTGGGATTCAGGTTCTTTTTTGTGTAATTGAAATGAAACGTGAAAGTACTAGAATTTCTTATGCATTCACGGGCTCTTCTACGTAAGAAAGGGCGTTTTCAAAGTCTGATATTAAATCATTTACATTTTCAAGACCAACGGATAAGCGAAGCAATGAATTCGTAATACCTCGTTCATCTCGTGCTTCTTGTGATAAGGCAGCGTGCGACATTTTCGCTGGATAAGAAAGGATAGACTCGACGGCCCCTAAGCTAACAGCAAATACAGGGAGTTTTACTTTTGATAAAAATTGGCGTAGTGCCTCTTCTGATTGCAAAGTGAAAGATAAAACGGCCCCGGCAGATGTCGCCTGAGACAATTGAATATCATGGCCGAGATGTGATTTTAATCCAGGATAATAGACGTTTTTAATTTTTGAGTGCTCTTTTAAATAATGGGCAATTTTATTGGTGTTGGCTGCTGAATGTTCAAGTCGTACATGTAATGTTTTGAGACCACGGAGTACGAGAGAACAGTCTTGTGGCCCTAATATAGCGCCAAAAGCATTTTGTAAGAAACCAAGTTTTTGAGCGAGCCCCTCATCTTTTACGACTGCTAATCCAGCGGTAACATCGCTATGACCGGCGATAAATTTTGTTGCACTATGAAGTACGACATCGGCCCCAAGTTCAAGTGGTTTTTGGAATAGTGGGGTCAAAAACGTGTTATCAACAAACGTAAGAGCATCAACAGATTTTGCTAATTCACATACAGCACGAACATTTGTTACTTTTAATAATGGGTTAGATGGTGTTTCGATGTAGAAGAGTTTTGTATTTGGTTTAATATTTCTTTCTACTTCTTCTATATTGGTCATGTCAACAAATGTATGTGAAACGCCGTAACGAGAGAGTACCTCTGTAACAATTCGGTACGTTCCGCCATATACATCTTCCGAGATAAGAACATGATCCCCTTGTGAGAGGAGAAGGAAAGCAGTAGAGATCGCTGCGATGCCTGAAGCAAAGGCAAACCCTTTCGTTCCACCCTCTAATAGAGCAATTATATCTTCGAGTGCTTCACGTGTTGGATTCCCAGATCGACTATAGTCGTACTTTCCGAAAGTATCTACATCAAATTGATGGAATGTTGATGTGTTATAAATGGGAACGTTAACAGCCCCGGTTTGTGAATCATGTTTATATTGATTATGAAGTAAGAGTGTGTCTACGGAATAACTCATATTCTTACACCTTCTTTTACAAGTTTAATGGCTTGCTTTAAGTCTTGAATTAGGTCGTCACTATTTTCGATACCAACTGAGAAGCGAAGGAGGCGATTACATACACCACGTGCTATTCGTACTTCTTCTGGAATATCGGCATGTGTTTGTGTTGCAGGATATGTCATTAGACTCTCAACTCCGCCCAGACTTTCAGCAAATGTAATTAAGGATAAAGATTGTAAGAATGGATTAATCCATTTTTCATCACGAAGACGAAACGAAATCATGCCGCCTCTCCCCGGATAAAATACATCGGTAACGCCATCTTCATTGGTTAAATAAGAAACAATTGCATTCGCATTTTCTTCATGTTGTTTCATGCGAAGTGCTAAAGTTTTCATGCCGCGAATCAATAGCCATGCATCAAACGGACTTAAAACAGCACCAGAGGCATTATGATAATGGGCAAGTTCTTCACAAAGTGATTGACCTTTCGCAACGACAAGTCCGCTGAGTACATCGTTATGACCACCTAAATATTTAGTTGCGCTATGAAGAACGATATCTGCACCTTCTGTTAATGGCTGTTGTATATAAGGTGTGTAGAATGTGTTATCTACAATAAGAAGTAGCTCATGACGTTTTGCTACACTTGCGACAGCTGCAATATCGGTTACCTGCATTAATGGATTAGTTGGTGTTTCTATGAAAATAGCTTTCGTTTGAGAAGTGATCGCCTGCTCAATTTGTTTAATAGATTGTGTATCTACGTATCTACATCGAACATCCCACTTTTTTTCATGTTCAGAAAATAAGCGATAAGTGCCCCCATATAAGTCTTCGGATACGATAAGTTCATCTCCGGAGCGGAAGAGTGATAGAACGAGGAGAACTGCTGCCATTCCTGAACTACAGGCATAACCTTGTTCACCTTCTTCTAAGTCAGCGATGGCTTGTTCTAAAAGGCCTCGAGTAGGATTTCCAGTTCTTGAATAGTCAAAACCTGTTGATTTTCCAATTCCTTCATGACGATAAGCTGTTGAGAAATAAACAGGTGGGTTAACAGTTCCTGTTGTAGTTTCGCTACGGTTGCCGATTTGTGCTAGTTTTGTTTCAATTGTTGACATGTAAAATTCCTCCTTTGTAAAGTGAACGACTAAGTGAATTCAGAATAAAAATAAAAAAGCCTTCTAAGAAGAAGGCTTTTGGTTTGAATAGAGTCTTCTTCTCATCTGTCAAATTTTTCACAATTTGCTGGAATTAGCACCTTATTAACGAATGAACGTTAATGGTTGCTGAGGTGTCATAGGGCCAGTCCCTCTACCTCTCTAGATAAGAATAGTTTGTATGAAATTTTTATTATGTTTTTAACTTTACAACAAAAGATAATTGAATTGCAACTTTATTTTAAATATTTTTATTTTTCCGCAAGTGTCATTGACTTTTATTTTAGTGCATGCTAAATTTATTAGAAAATTAACAAACATTGTTAAAAGGGGAACGTATTTCCTTTTAGCTACATAAATAAATAGAAAAGATAAACTCTTATTGAGAGCGGTGGAGGGAAAGGCCCTGTGAAACCCGGCAACCTTCAAACGAAATGTTTGAAACGGTGCTAATACCTGCAAAACGAATGGTTTTGCATGATAAGAGGAGGAACGATTATGTCCCCCTCTTCAAAGTGATGAGGGGGTTTTTATATTGATAGAAATGAGGGAGATACGTGAAATTACTAGATTTATTATCAAAAGGTATTGTAATAGGTGATGGTGCAGTTGGAACATTATTACATTCACATGGGTTACAAAGTAGTTTTGAAGAATTGAATTTGTCTGATCCAGATTTAATTATATCTATTCATAAACAATATGTAGCTGCTGGTGCTGATGTGATTCAAACGAATACGTATGGTGCAAATGAAGCAAAGTTACGTATGTACGGTTTGGAAAACCAAGTTATTCAAATTAATAAAGAGGCGGTCAAACTTGCGAAAGCATCTGTAAATGAGAGAAATGCAATTTTAGGAACAATTGGTGGTATGAAGCATATTGGAGCTGTTACAACAACTAATATGGAGCGAGAGTTTATGCTGCTTGAGCAGGCGAGTGCCTTATTAGAAGAACAGGTTGACGGTTTGTTATTAGAAACGTTTTATGACGAATTTGAACTGCTTCATGCAGTAAAAGTGTTACGCAAGCAAACGGATATTCCAATTGTGGCACAGTTAGCGTTACATGAGGCAGGAACGACTCAAAATGGTAATGATGTGAACGAAATGGTAACGAGACTTTTAGATTATGGTGCGAACGTAATTGGGTTAAACTGCCAACTTGGGCCTTTACACATGACGGAAGCTTTCAAAATGATATCGATTCCTAAAAACGGTTATTTATCAGCATATCCAAACGCAGGTCTCCCAAATTATGTAGAAGGTCGTTACGTATACGAAGGAAGTCCAGCCTATTTTGAAGCGATGACGCCAAAATTTATTGAGCAAGGCATTCGTCTATTAGGCGGTTGTTGTGGAACGACACCAGCACATATTGAAGGAATGAAACGTGCCATTACAAATGTAACACCTGTTACAGAAAAAAAAATCATCCAAAGACCGAAAGTAATTCATACACACGAGAAGCGCTCAAGAGCTCACGTTACGCTCGCAGAGAAAGCGAAGAAGCAAACGACGGTTGTAGTGGAATTAGATCCGCCAAAAACTTTAGATACACAGCGATTCTTTGAAGGGGCTAGAGCATTGAAAAGAGCAGGTGCTGATGCTATTACTCTAGCGGATAATTCGTTGGCATCACCTCGTATTTCTAATATGGCGATGGGAGCGTTATTAACGAAGCATGATATTCCAGTATTGACACATTTAACATGTAGAGATCATAACGTCATTGGATTGCAGTCTCATTTACTTGGTTTATCAGCGCTCGGTATGGAAGAGGTATTAGCTTTAACTGGTGATCCAGCCCGTGTTGGCGACTTCCCAGGTGCAACATCTGTATATGATTTATCATCTATTGAATTAATTAAAATGATTAAAGAAATGAACGATGGCCGCTCAATTTTAGGGAAATCGATTGGACCTGCAACGAGATTTTCTGTTGGAGGAGCTTTTAACCCCCACGTAAGGCATTTAAAAGCAGCTGTAAAACGAATGGAACGAAAAATCGCCGCTGGAGCAGAATATTTTTTAACCCAGCCAATTTACGATGTAGCGTTAATTGAAGAAGTATATGAGGCTACGAAACATTTGGAACAACCGATTTTTATTGGAATTATGCCGTTAGTAAGTAAACGTAATGCTGATTTTCTTCATTTTGAAGTACCAGGGATTACACTCCCTGAAGAAGTAAGACAAAGATTGGGCGGACATGAAACAAAAGAAGCAGCCATTGAAGAAGGGATTCGTATTTCACAAGAATTAATTGATACTGCGATGAAATATTTTAATGGTATATATCTCATCACACCATTTTTGAAATATGAAATTACAGAGCATCTCGTTAAATATGTGAGAGAAAAGCAAGAAGTGAAAGAGGGTATTCAATAATGAAGCGAATAGAAGAGAGATTACAAAACGACATTTTATTATTAGATGGTGCAATGGGAACGATGATCCAGCAAGCGGATTTAACTGCTGCCGATTTCGGTGGTGAAGAATATGAAGGTTGTAATGAATATTTAGTAAAAACAAGACCAGATGTAATTTTAAATATTCATAAAGCGTATATTGAAGCTGGTGCGGATATTATTGAAACGAATACATTTGGTGCGACGAATATTGTACTAAGTGATTATGAGTTGTCGCATTTAGATGAAGAATTGAATGAAAGGGCTACGCTTTTAGCAAAGCAAGCTGTAACGGAGAGTGGAAAAGAAGTATATGTAGCGGGGGCGATGGGACCGACGACGAAAGCGATTAGTGTAACGGGTGGCGTAACATTTGAAGAATTAATTGAAGCCTATACAAGGCAAGCGAGGGGATTGCTAAGAGGTGGTGTGGATGTATTACTCGTTGAGACGAGTCAAGATATGCGTAATGTGAAAGCAGCATATTTGGGGATTCAATTGGCATTTGAAGAGTTAAACCAAATTGTACCCCTTATGATTTCAGGAACAATTGAGCCGATGGGAACGACTTTAGCTGGTCAAACGATTGAAGCATTTTATTTATCGGTAGAACATATGAAGCCTTTGTCTGTTGGATTAAACTGTGCGACTGGACCGGAATTTATGAGGGAACATATTCGTTCTCTCTCTGATTTATCAGAGTGCTACATTTCTTGTTATCCAAATGCTGGTCTTCCTGATGAGGATGGACATTATCATGAATCTCCGGCTTCACTTGCTGAAAAAGTGAAGCGTTTTGCTGAAGAAGGATGGATTAATATTATTGGTGGTTGCTGTGGTACAACACCAGATCATATAAGAGCAATGAAAGAGGTACTTACATCTCTTGAGTCTCGTGAAATTCGTGAACGAAAAGGACATGGGGTAAGTGGGTTAGAGGCGCTGCAATATGATGATTCTATGAGACCATTATTTGTCGGAGAAAGAACGAACGTAATTGGATCGCGTAAATTTAAACGATTAGTGGCGGAAGGAAACTTTGAAGAGGCTGCTGAAGTTGCAAGAGCGCAAGTTAAGAAAAATGCACATATTATTGATATTTGTATGGCAGATCCAGATCGTGATGAAGTAGAAGATATGGAAAACTTTTTAGCAGAGGTTACGAAAGTGTTAAAAGTACCCATTATGATTGATTCAACAGATGAAAATGTGATGGCGAGAGCTCTTACTTATATTCAAGGGAAAGGTGTTATTAACTCTATTAATTTAGAAAATGGAGAAGAACGTTTTGAAAAAGTGACACCTCTTATTCGTAAGTATGGAGCTGCTATTGTAGTAGGAACAATTGATGAAGAGGGTATGGCTGTTAGCGCGGAAAGAAAACTAGAAATTGCAAAAAGAAGTTATGAATTATTAACGAAGAAATATGGTATACGTCCATCGGATATTATTTTTGACGCACTTGTATTTCCTGTAGGAACCGGAGATGAAGAATATATCGGTTCAGCAGCAGCTACAATAGAAGGAATTCGTCTTATTAAAGAAGCGTTGCCAGAATGTTTAACGATTTTAGGTGTAAGTAATATATCATTTGGTTTACCGCCAGCTGGTCGGGAAGTATTAAATTCCGTCTTTTTATACCAGGCAACAAAGGCGGGGTTAGACTATGCGATTGTAAATACTGAAAAATTAGAGCGTTATGCGTCAATTCCAGAGGAAGAAAAGCAACTTGCAGATGCGTTATTATTCGAAACGACGAAAGAAACGTTAGAAGAATTTACAAACTTTTATCGAATTGTGAAAAAGAAAGATGTTGTTGTCCAAGAAACATTAACGCTCGATGAACGATTAGCAAACTACATTGTAGAAGGAACAAAACAAGGATTGCAAGAGGATTTGAGTCTTGCGCTTGAAGAAGGTAGAAAACCTCTTGATATTATAAACGGTCCACTTATGACGGGGATGGATGAAGTAGGGCGATTATTTAATAATAATGAGCTTATTGTCGCTGAAGTGTTGCAAAGCGCTGAAAGTATGAAAGCGGCTGTAGCTTATTTAGAGCCGTATATGGAATCTAGTGATAGCGCTAAAAAAGGAAAAGTATTATTAGCAACTGTTAAAGGAGACGTACATGATATTGGTAAAAACCTTGTTGAAATTATTTTATCAAATAACGGATATGAGATTATTAATTTAGGAATTAATGTTCGTTCTGATCGCATCGTTCAAGAAGTACAAGAAAAGAAACCAGACATTATTGGACTCTCTGGTTTGTTAGTAAAATCAGCACAACAAATGGTAACAACTGCTGAAGATTTAAAAGCAGCAAATATTGAGATTCCAATTGTTGTAGGTGGTGCAGCATTAACGAGAAAATTTACAGATAATCGCATTTCTCCTTCTTATAAGGGGCTTGTATTATATGCGAGTGATGCGATGACAGGTCTTGATATTATTAACAGGCTACAAAAAGAAGAAGAACGTGAAAAAATGAAGCAAGATAAAAAAGAACGTCATCTTCATATTGTAAAACAAGAAGAGAAAAAAGTAGAAGTTCCATTAGTGATTGAGCCTCTACCAAAAGCAAAAGTGATGATACCAGACTCAACGAAACGAGTTGTACTACGCGATGTTCCCGTTTCACATCTTGCACCATTTTTAAATAGACAAATGTTACTTGGGCATCATCTTGGGTTAAAAGGAAATGTAAAAAAGCTTCTGCAAGAAGGAGATAAAAGGGCACAGGAACTAAACGACCTAATTGATGAATTATTACAAGAAGGACAATCTTGGTTACGTCCAAAAGCGGTATATCAATTTTTCCCTGCACAAAGTGACGGACAAAATATTATTATTTATAGTCCAGAAGACCATACGCGTATTATAGAGCGTTTTTCATTTCCAAGACAGGGAAAAGTACCATACCGTACTTTAGGAGATTATTTACGTCCTACTGGAGATGAGATGGATTACGTTGCTTTCTTATCTGTTACTGTTGGGGAAGGAGTTCGTGATATCGCAGAGGAATGGAAGGCGAAAGGAGATTACTTGCGCAGTCATGCGATCCAATCATTAGCGCTTGAATTAGCGGAGGGACTAGCAGAAAAAACACATATGTTAATTCGAGATCGTTGGGGAATTCCTGATTCACCTGAAATGACGATGGAGGAACGTTTTCGAACAAAATATAGAGGGATTCGTGTTTCATTTGGTTATCCAGCTTGTCCAGAACTTGCGGATCAAGAAAAGTTATTTCGTTTAATTCAACCGGAGGAAATTGGTATTTCATTAACGGAAGGATTTATGATGGAGCCAGAAGCATCTGTAACGGCAATGGTATTTTCTCACCCTGAAGCAAGGTATTTTAGTGTACTATAGTGTAGAAGGGGGAGACGTATGAGAAAAATAGTCTTTACAGGTGGCGGTTCAGCAGGACATGTAACGCCAAATTTAGCAATTATTCCATATTTACAAGAACAGGATTGGGATATTTCTTATATCGGTTCTCATCAAGGAATTGAGAAAACGATTATAGAAAACGAAGGAATTCCGTATTATAGCATTGCAAGCGGAAAGTTGCGTCGTTATTTTGATTTGAAAAATATAAAAGATCCTTTTCTTGTGATGAAGGGTGTTATGGATGCGTACTTACGAATTCGAAAACTAAAACCAGATGTTATTTTTTCAAAAGGTGGTTTCGTATCTGTACCAGTAGTTATTGGTGGATGGCTAAATCGTGTACCGGTTTTGTTGCATGAATCTGATATGACGCCAGGACTAGCAAACAAAATTGCGCTCCGTTTCGCTTCAAAAATATTTGTTACATTTGAAGAAGCAGCGAAACATTTACCGAAAGAAAAAGTAATATATACGGGATCTCCTGTACGTGAAGAAGTGTTAAAGGGAAATCGTGAAAAGGGTTTAGAGTTTCTAGGATTTTCACGTGAAAAGCCAGTTATTACGATTATGGGAGGAAGTTTAGGCGCGAAGAAAATGAATGAAACGGTTCGAGAAGCGTTACCAGAACTTCTTAAAAAGTATCAAATTGTTCATCTTTGTGGAAAAGGTAATCTTGATGAAAGTTTACAAAATAAAGAAGGATATAAACAATTTGAATACGTACATGGGGAGTTACCCGATATATTAGCGTCAACAGACTTTGTTATTTCACGTGCGGGTTCCAATGCGATTTTTGAGTTTTTAACATTACAAAAGCCGATGGTTTTAATTCCATTATCGAAATTTGCAAGTCGTGGAGATCAAATCTTAAATGCGGAATCCTTTGAAAGACAAGGGTATGCCTCAGTATTGTATGAAGAAGACGTAACTGTGAAATCTCTTTTAAAGCATGTTGAAGAGTTGAATCATAATAATGAGGCGTATAAAACTTCATTAAAAAAATACAATGGAAAAGAAGCGATTAAAACGATCATTCATCATATTTCAGAGGCATGATTAAACGATCATGCCTCTTTTAGTAGGATGAAAGATTCCTAGAATTGATAAATTTATGTTACAATAACAAATGGTTAGTAGGGAAATTCCAATTAATTAAGCGTGAAAATACGAATGGATTAGGAGTGACTGTGTTGGAGCTAAGTCTCTATGAAAATACTGCACTTATTATATGCTTTGTGTTGTACGTTGGTAGTGTTATTGTTTATATTTCACGGAAATTTTCACAAGAACGAGAGCTTGAAAAATCAGAAATAACAGCTGAATTAGAAATGTTAGCTGATGAAAGTTATAAAAAAAAAAAAATAAAAGAAGACCATGAGGCACCCCATCATTTAAACGCAAATAAGTTCTAAGGATGGGGATTTCTTTTGAAAAAATCCCATTAACGCTAAAGCGGAGTTTCCCCATATATAATTAAGGAGTATATATAAATGAATTTTTATATTGCTTCAGGATTTCAAAATAAACATCTTGTCTGTTTTATAGCAAATGAGCTAAAAAAGATGGATGGCATCATACATATGATTGGACGAAAAATGAAAGAGCAATTAGTAAAGAGCAATTAAAAAAGATTGGCCAGGCTGAAAAGGAAGGAATACGAGAAGCTGATGTCTTTTTGCTCCTATTAGATGGTGGGAATGGAAGTCATACAGAGTTTGGAATGGCAATTGCTTTAGCAAAGAAAATTTATGTGTATCATAGAAATAACCCATTGCAAACAACGTTTTATCATTTGTCAGAAGTGGATATTTTTGAAGGAGAAATAGAAGAATTCACCTCATATGTTAAGAATAAAAGGGATTCATAAATATGGCGCTATTTGTTGAGTAAATCTACAATAGGATGAAACTCGTTACGAGTGCTTGATTGGGACGATACTATTAGTGGGAATGCTACTAGATGAGAGTGAATTCAAACATTGTTTCGGAATATAGCGGATACTATGGTTTTATATGTTATAGGCTGTATTACATATAAAGAATGAAGGTTACCACTAGTCTATTTTGGGTACAGTTATTATAAGTGAAATATATATGTAAAGATAAAGGAGTTATAAATATGCAATTAGAAAATGGATGGGAAACGAGCTTTTTAGAAGTTGTGCAAAATAGTGAATTTAAGAAAGATGCGCTTCGCAGTCAATTACTTTGTATGGACGGAGAAGAAGTGGAAGAGTTAGTCGATGATTATGGCTATGAAGAAATTGTGGAACGTGAACATGATGATGAACTAGCAGAAATTTTAGGAGAAGAGCTGTTCGCTGAGATGGAGCGCTACGTATTCTTATCTTCACAGCCTGAAGAAAAATTAATTTCATTCGTAAATGGATTAGGGTTTCATGTTTTAGATTGGATTGTACTTCTTGAAACAGAGTTTGGTATTGATAGCGCGGTATTCACATCAGATATGGTAAAAACATTAGAAAAGCGTTTTAGACAATTTCCACACATAGAAGAGAAGACAATTTTTGATATGACAGTTGGAGAAGCAATGGACGTATTAGAGTCTGTGACGGGTTTACAATTAAAAGAGAAGATGCATATACAATAGTAATAATGAAAAAGAACGTGATGTCCTCACGTTCTTTTTTTACATAATAATAATTTTATCATCTAATTTTGTTTGTCCTGTAAGAAGTGCGTTTAAATACTCCACTTTTCTTATACAAGCTTGTATATGTTTTTCAACTTCTTGTAGCTCTGCTTGATGATGCGTTTCGATTGGATGGATTTGCACGTTAAATTTTTCGAATTGACTACTATATGTTATTTCTGCATAGCCGCTCATAATATCAGTTGGATTATGAAATGAAAATTGCTTTGTTTCCTCGCAGAATGATACGTCTTGAAATCCGTATACTTTTAATGCTTCGATTACTTTTGTAATAATTGTTGTATTCATTTTTATCCCTCTTTACGAAGTTCTACTTTTATATTATAGCATGAAATCAGGTGAGGAAAGCGTTTTCAATTGCTTTTTATTGTAATTTTTACGTATAAATCATAAAAATGAAACAAAGAAAAAATAATTGTAATGAAGGGAGGAATCTTTTCCTGTTTTATCATATATATAGAGAAATAGTGCAATGAAAGGAAATTTTCCGGAGTGGAGATCGTATTTCCAATTTGAGCGCAGTAAAAGAGGTGAGAATCTTGAACTTTGATATTGTAGGACAAAAAGCATATGTGAAAGATGGACCGTATCGGAACCGAATTGGAATTGTAAAGAAAAAAGAAGAACAATTAGAACCGCATTTTATTATTGTGATTGGTGATCAAAATATTGATGTGGAGTTAAAAGATATCGTTTTAGTTGGAGTAGATGTACGGCAATTTCATGAATGGTGCGAGCAAAATGGTTATTTGTAAAAGGGACGGGCTGTGAGATAATAAAAGATAGTTTTAGAGATATAAGAATGAGAGAATACAAGGTTGTATTCTCTTTTTCCATGTTTAAGGAGGCGAAAATGAAGTATAAAGAACAGGAATTTACATTGGAGTTGAAAGAGAAAATTCAATGTATGGAAAAAGAGATAGAGCGAATATCACTTAAACTTTTTAAAGATTATTCACATTTTTACACGATAAGCAGTTAATGTCATACGTCATGGGTTTAGATACGCACTAACTGCAGATGTTAGAAGAGAAACTAATAGCTATAATAGTAAGATTACATAAATATAATTGGTAGAGCTTTATTTATAGTATTTGAGACAATATGTTATGCCTTATGTTTGAAGGATCGGGAGCAAGAAGGGAAGAAGTAAAAAAAGACTCTAACATGATAGAATGTTAGAGTCTTTTTTTGATTATGAAGCAATTTCCCCAGTTTTTACATCCTCTTGATTATACGTATCATGATCTAATTCACCAAGCCATTTACTAGAAATAAGGCCTGCTGTCATGGAACCACTTACGTTAAGAGCTGTACGCCCCATATCGATTAATGGCTCAACAGAGATAACAAGAGCGACAATACCGATTGGTAAGTTCATTGTTGAAAGTACGATTAAAGCTGCAAATGTTGCACCGCCACCAACACCGGCAACACCGAATGAGCTAATAGCAACAACAGCGATTAAAGTTAAAATAAATTGTGGCTGTAATGGATCAATTCCTACAGTTGGAGCGACCATCATTGCAAGCATTGCTGGATAAATACCTGCGCAACCGTTTTGACCGATAGATACCCCGAATGATGCAGCAAAGTTTGCAATTCCTTCTGAAACACCAAGTTTTTCTTTTTGTGCTTCAATATTTAATGGCATTGCACCAGCACTAGAGCGAGAAGTAAATGCGAATGTTAATACTGGAAACACCTTTTTTACATATTGAATTGGGTTTAAACCAGATAGAGCGATTAATAATAAGTGAATAACGAACATTACGATAAGTGCTACGTAAGATGCTAAAACGAAATTACCAAGTTTTAAAATGGCGTTTACATCACTACCAGCGACCGTTTTTGTCATAAGAGCTAATACACCGTATGGAGTAAGGCGTAAAATTAACGTTACCATACGCATTACGATTGCATATACAGCATCGAGCATCTTTTTAAATAGCTCTGCTTGTTCTGGATATTTTCTTTTCACACCGATAAAGGCGATTCCGATAAAGGCCGCGAAAATTACGACAGAAATTGTTGATGTTGGACGAGCACCTGTTAAATCAAGAAATGGATTTGTAGGTAATAGTTCTAACAATTTTTGTGGAACTGGTGTCTGTTCGATAGAAGTAAATTTCTCTTCTACTAATTTCAAGCGAGCAGATTCTGCATCACCTTGTTGTAAACCAGTTGCCTGCACGTCAAATCCTGCGCTTGCTGCGATACCAACAGCTGCAGCAATTCCTGTAGTAAGAATTAAAATTCCGATAATAAGCCCGCTAATTTTACCAAGATTTTTTGTTAATTTTAATTTTGTAAATGCAGAGATAATAGAAACTAAAATAAGTGGCATAACGATCATTTGTAGCAACTTCACATAGCCACTACCGATTAAGCTAAACCAGTTGTTTGATTCCATAATTACTTTAGAAGTAGGTTCATAAATAAATTGTAAGATAAGACCAAAAATAATCCCGACTCCTAAAGCAGTAAATACACGTTTATTAAAAGATACATGCTTGCGTTGCATATAATACAACACGCCGACTAAAATAAGCATGACTGCGATGTTAATTCCGACTAGCAGTGTATTCATATTAATTCCCCCTAATTCCAATCTGTTATATAGAATATATGGCAATAAAACCTATAAGTCAACTAGGGAATTAGAAAAATAAAAAAAAGATGGCGATTTGCCATCTTTTAATGTCCAACACCAGGGACAAGTAGAAATGTTGTGTAGTATGTAAATCCGATGAAGAAAACAGTTAAATATGCCCCAAATACGTATATATACATACGCTCTGTTAATTTTAAATAACTTAAAAGTACGAAAAATCCTGTTTGTCCTAAAAATAGTAGTGCAGTTGAATACATATCCCCTAAGTAAAACATAACCGCGAAAATTCCAGTCCAAAAGCCGAGAACGCGAAACATGCGCTCCATGCCATCTCCCTCCTTTTCTGAAAAAGTAAACCTCTCTTCATTATAGTTTATTTTTCTTACTATTGTAAATATTTGCGAAAAAAGAAAAGAAGTCAAATGCAATTGACTTCTTTCAGACACATTTCCGTATAGGTAATGATTAAAGTTGAACTTTGTAATTACAAGATTTACAACCGTCCAGTAGACTATCGTTTCGTGTTAATTCCATGTTAGGGAATAAGATTTCGAAAATGCCTTTCATCATATCTCCGTGCATGTTACAGATTTCAGTTGAATGATGAATGGCAACTTCTTTAAATGGACAATTGTGTACATCATAGAAAATTTTTGTACCATCTGTACTTAATTCAAATACAGGAGATAGTCCAGCAGTTGAGAATGCTTCTTTCGCAATTTGGACTTTTTGCTCTAATGTTAATGCGTCTTCACTTACATTTAGACGTTGCATATGTTGTTCCATTAATTCTTTACCAAATTGTTTTCCTGTTTCATATAAAGCCTTTTCACCAGCTGCACCAAGGCTAAGTAGTGAATTAAAAGCGATTTTTGCTAATAATTGGTAATCGCGAAATGGGAATTGTAGTTGAATCACATCTTGCGATAATACGTATAGTCTACTCGGTCTGCCGCCTTTTCCGGTTTTCTTTGTTTCTGATTTTAACATGTTTACATCTTCTAATTTTGATAAATGTAAACGTGCTACGTTTGGATGGATGCTAAACTCATCCGCAACTTCTTGTACAGTTACGTAATTATGTTTTTGAGAAATATATTTATAAATGTAATAACGAGTTGGGTCAGATAAAACACCTGTAATTTTTAAAGCTTGTTCCATGAGGATCTCCACCTTTATCACTTTATCCAAGATATTAACATTATAATACAAATAACCTTTTATATAGGTAATTTTAGACAATAATTCAGAAATTGTTCATAATTTCACAAACATATTTCCCCTTTTCGTTCTAAGGAAAATGAAAAAGTTATGATTTTTCTTATATATTTCTTCATGATATATACATAGTGAGGAGGGAATTATAGATGAATGGTGTTGAACAGTTTGCGAATATGATTGTGAAAGAGGCGTGTGCGGTACAAGCATCGGATTTACATATTGTCCCGCGCCAAGAAGATGTGGTCATTCAATTGCGTATTGGAAAGGACTTAATTACGAAACGCTGTATTAAAAAAGAATTTGGAGAAAGGCTCGTTTCGCACTTTAAATTTTTAGCGTCAATGGATATAGGAGAGAGGCGTAAACCACAAAACGGTTCATTATACTTACAAATTGATGGAAAAGAAGTGTATTTACGATTTTCTACACTTCCGACTGTATATCAAGAAAGTCTTGTCATTCGTTTGCATTTACAAGCATCAGTTCAGCCACTTTCTCATCTCTCATTATTTCCGAGCTCAGCCAAAAAATTACTCTCTTTTCTACATCACTCCCACGGATTGCTTGTGTTTACTGGACCGACTGGGTCAGGGAAGACCACAACAATGTATGCATTACTGGAGGTGGCTAGAAAAGGACAAACGCGCTGTATTGTTACACTTGAAGACCCGGTTGAGAAAAGAAAAGATGGTCTATTACAAATTCAAATTAATGAAAAAGCAGGTATCACATATGAGTCTGGTTTAAAAGCAATTTTACGCCATGATCCAGATATTATTCTCGTTGGTGAAATTCGTGATGAAGAGACAGCGAAAGTAGCTGTGAGAGCAAGTTTGACAGGACATTTAGTGATGACAACACTGCATACGAATGATGCGAAAGGAGCGGTACTACGTTTTATGGATTATGGGATAACAAGGCAAGAAATTGAACAATCATTATTGGCCGTATCAGCCCAGAGACTTGTGGAGTTGAAATGTCCGTTTTGCAAAGGTCGATGTTCCACTTTATGTAAGTCAATGCGGCAAGTAAGGCAGGCAAGTATTTATGAGTTATTATATGGATATGAGCTAAAACAAGCAATTAGAGAAGCAAGTGGAGAACATGTAACTTGCCAGTATGAAACACTGCAATCATCAGTGAAAAAGGGATATGCACTAGGATTCTTAGAAGACGATGTTTATGTTTGAAAGAAAAAGGTGGCAATTACAAGAACAAGTATTACTATTGAAAAGACTTGGAGAATTATTAGAAAAAGGGTATTCGCTTTTACAAGCTTTAGAATTTTTACAGTTCCAATTATCACCTCATAAGAAAGAGCAAGTGCAACATATGACGGAAGAATTGAAAAATGGACAGAGCTTACATGACGCTTTTCATCAATTGATGTTTCATCCAGATATATTAAGCTATTTATTTTATGCAGAGCGGCACGGTGATATTTCTTTTGCATTACAGCAAGGTAGTGTACTTCTTCATAGGAAGGATAAGTATAGGAAAGATATGATGAAAGTGCTACGCTATCCTATTTTTTTATCCTTCTTTTTAATGGGGATTCTTTTCATCTTTAATTTCATTTTATTGCCTCAGTTTGAACAGTTGTATAGTTCTTTACGGGCTACCTCATCTTCTTTTGCGGATCAACTTATATTTGTAATTCAAACTATACCGTACCTTATTTGTGCTTTTTTTCTCACTATTGTAATGATAGGTGGTATATATATGCTTTATTTACGAAAACTTCCCCCGATTCAAAGGATAAAGATTATGATTCGCATTCCGCTCATTAAAACATTTCTTATTTTAAATCATTCCCATTATTTTTCTGCCCAACTGAGTGGATTATTACAAGGTGGATTGTCAGTTCATGAGGCTCTAACCGTAATGATTGAGCAAAAATACCTTTTGTTTTTCAGTCATGAAGCTACTCGAATTGCAGAACAATTAATTGCAGGAGAACAGCTGGATTCAATTATTATAAAAAGCGGCTACTACGAAAATGAGCTTTCCTATGTGATCACACATGGACAAGTAAACGGTAATTTAGCGACTGAATTAGGAGATTATAGCGAGTTGATAATTGAAAAGATGGAAGGGGAAATTAATCGTATTTTAGTTGTCATACAGCCAATTTTATTTACAGGTATTGGAATCATAGTTGTTCTTATGTATTTAGCGATAATTATGCCGATGTTTCAAATGATGAGTTCTATTTAGGAGGTCATTTGTATGAAAAATGAAAATGGCTTTACGCTTTTAGAAATGTTATTAGTTATGGTCGTGATATCCGTGTTATTACTATTGATCATTCCGAACGTAATTGCGCAGCGTTCATCTGTACAAAGGAAAGGCTGTGAGGCTTATGCAAAATCTGTAGAAGTGCAAATACAAACGTATCAATTACAAAATAATAAAATACCAACTATAGAAGAGTTATTTGATGAAAAATATATTACTTCTAAAGAATGTCCGAAAGGTGAACCAGTTATCATCTCAGATGATGGAACGGTATCTATCGGAAAGCCGTGAAACAAAGGGGTTTTACACTTTTAGAAATGCTCCTCGTTTTATTTAGTGTATCTATATTAAGTATAGTTACATACTATAATGTTACTCCTTTATATGAAAAACAAAAGATAGAACAGTTTTTAAAGCAATTTTCAAATGATATTTTATATATGCAACAGTTAGCGATAAGTCGTCAAAGTCATTACACGTTGCGATGGTTTAAAGAGAGGAACATGTATTGTATCGGAGAATCTGTGGAGGAGCAATTTATTCTTATTAGGCAATATGACGGAGATATAAAAATTGATTTGCATACCTTCCCAAATCCTATGACATATAACGCTAGTGGAAATATTAATAGGGGTGGTACAATCTTGCTTTCTTATCGTGGTCATACTTATGAAATTATATTTCAGCTTGGTAGAGGGAGATTTACGTATCGTGAAATGTCAAAAAGGATTGGTAATGATCGAGATGCTCGTAGCATTAAGTTTATTAATGATGGCAGTATCACTATTGCTTCCACAAACACTACGTATGATGCAAGAAAGAAGGAATATACAACTTCACTATAAGGCGCATGTATTACTAAAGAAAGAAGTAGCTATATATACGTATCAAAACGAACAAAAGAGCTCAAAAGAAGAAATCGTAGATGGTGTAATATATGACATGTATTGGATGGAAGGTAAAATTTGTACAACGTGGAGAAATATGAAACAGCAAAAATTGGAGAAATGTCGTTATGCAAACAAGTAAAAAGAAAGAAGCAGGATTTACATTGTTAGAAATGATGGTTTGTTTTTTCTTCTTGTCGATTTTCTTCCTTCTCGTGCCACGTCTCCATAGTTTATTTATTGAAAAAGCATATTCGGAGGAATTAAGTAATTGGGAATGGAATGTCTTTATGAACCAAGTACAATTAGAATTTCGAGAAGTACGATTAGGGAAAATTATATTGCTTGAGAATAAGGGAAGTGTCATGCGGTTTCAACTTAGTAATGGCAATGTAGTGACATATGAGAACGTAAATAATAATCTTGTACGAAAAGTAAATGGACGTGGAAGAGAAATTGTATTGCAAAAAATTAGCGTAATTTCTTATGAACTGACACCTTATATGTTGTCCATACATGTGCAAGAGATAGGTGGGAAGATATATAACGGTGTGGCGACGCGTTACGATGCAATTGAGATGATGATATGAAAGCACAAAATGGTTTTGCGATGCCAGGAACGTTAATTCTTCTTTTGTTACTCTTCTCATTTTTAATATATGAAACGAATATGCTTCTATCTGATAAGAAATTTTATATGGAGGCTGAACAAAAATTTTTACTGGAAGAGATTGCTGATCAAGCTGTTTCAGATATTAAGAAAGACTTACAGCAAAAAAATAATGATGACACATTTTTATTTATGTATGAACATGGAGAAGTTAGTGGGAAGTATATGTTCGAAAATGATGTTGTATTTGTTGTATTGCAGTGTGTAACAAGACAGAAATATTTTTATACAGCGAGTTTTCGATATAGTAAAAAGTATAATAATATTTTTGATTGGAGGGAGGGCGATACAAAGTGAAACTTGAGTCAGAGAGGAGGAATCAAGATAATGGTGAAGATAAAATGAGATTAAAAATTTAAATTTTCTCTAAAACGAGAATAGGGAGAAAAATATGATATATTCATGCTATCCAAACATTTTTTAAGGGAGATATGAAGCATGACAAATCAAAATCAAATAGGTGAAAATAAGGAACTAACGATTTTCAACCATACAAGAAACACTATTGTGACAGAGGATAGAGAAATACAAATTATTTCAAGATTAGAAGAGCCTCTTATTGTCGTGTTAGCAAATGTATTAAGTGATGAAGAGTGTGAAGAATTAATTGAAATGTCTAAAAAGAAAATGAAACGCTCTAAAATTGGTGCCTCACGTAACGTAAATGATATTCGTACGAGTAGTGGAACATTTTTAGAAGAGAACGAGATCACTACTAGGATCGAAAGAAGAATTGCTTCGATCATGAATGTTCCTGCCCCACATGGAGAAGGGTTGCAAATTTTACGGTATACAGTTGGACAAGAATATAAAGCGCATTATGATTTTTTTGCGGAACACAGTGCGGCAGCAAGCAACAATCGCATGAGTACACTTGTGATGTATTTAAACGATGTAGAAGAAGGTGGAGAGACTTTCTTTTCAAAACTGAATCTTTCTGTATCTCCGAGAAAAGGAATGGCTGTATATTTTGAGTATTTCTATCAAGATGCATCAATAAACGAACTCACTTTACACGGAGGAGCACCTGTTATTAAAGGTGAGAAATGGATTGCAACGCAATGGATGAGAAGAAAAGCGTTGTATTAAGATACAAATTGATTGAGTTTTCGGTATAGAAAAACATGCAACAGTATTTTGAATAAGGTATAAGGGTGTTATAAAAATGAGAATATTACGTTTTGTTCTGAGCAGTGACTGGAGAACAAGACGTTTTTTTATTATTTTGGAGAGAAACATGCAAAATAAACAACATCTTTCGTTATAATACAAATAATAAATGATGATTGAGAGGAAATAAAATGAAGTCGATATATATTACAGGCTATATGGGAGTTGGGAAAACAACCATTGGTAAAGTGCTAAGTGAAGAATTAAATATTGCTGTTGTGGACACAGATCAAAAAATCGAAGAGAAGCAAGGGAAGTTAATTCGAGATATTTTTGTGGAAGAAGGAGAAGTGACTTTTCGTAAATATGAAAGTGAGATGCTACGTTCATTGCCTACGAATAATGTCATTATTACAACAGGTGGGGGCATTATTGAAAGTGTAGAGAACCGTCAGTGGATGAAAGAAAATGGAGTAGTTGTGTATTTATATTGCGATCCATATGTAATCGCAGAAAGGCTTCGTGAAGATACAACACGGCCGTTATTTCAGAAGGGAGATATAGAGGCATTTGTGAAGAAATTTGAAAAGCGCAGAATGTATTATGAGGAAGCGGATATACATATTGATACAACAAATAAGCGTGTGGAAGAGATTATGAAAGAATTAAATCAAAAGATTAATGAATAAGAAAGTGGACATACTAATCAAGTAGAGGTGATGATAAGATGTCTACTAATGATTATGTGCGTTTTGTGACGCAACAGTTCGTATCGTATATGGATGCTCCAAAAGAGGATCGAAAGCAAAAGAAACAACAGCGCCGTGCTGAGAAAGAACCGTTTTTAAATAAGTGGTTTGGTGTTATGCCAATTAGTGCTACTTTGTTCTATCAAAATGTAAAGAAGAAAAGAAAGAAATCAAGTTGATTAAATTGGATTGATTTACCACTAGTGTTTATAGTTCGCGATATAGTAAAATTTTTGTGATGAGTGTATACTTGTCATCGATTCGACAGAGAAACCTATAAAAAATCCCTCCGTGCAATATTGTACGGGGGGATTTTTGTATTTATTGTGTGGATTCTTTTTGCTCAGTAACTGCGTGTATTTTATTATTAACCCATACAAACCCTATTCCGATACAGATGGAAATGCCCCATCCAACAGCGGTCATAATTGCTCTCATTTCACCGTATCCATCTACACCGAAAACGGAGATGAAGTAGATTTTTAAAAAGCTTTTTAAAATAAACTGAAGACCGAAAAATAGCGTTAAATATTGCAATGCTGGATATATACGCTGATCGCGGTAAAGTTCGCGACTTTTATCGCGATCATGCCCTTGTAGTGCTGCAATATCAGCTGCAAAATATAGCATGAGTGGTTTCTTAATAAAGATTGAACATATAACAACGCAGCCGAGTACGATATGATAATATGCGTCATTCCATAGCATGCGCTCAGCGGAACCAGATAGTAAATCTACTGTCGTGTTAGCAACCAGTGTAACTAGAATAAAAAACCCTGTAATGTTGAATTGCTTTTCTTTTTTAAAACAGTACAGTGTATAAAGAATTCCTGGTACAGAAGAAATAAGCATTGCATAATAAGGATCAATATGAGGTTTTGCAAACTTCCAAATTAGAAAAGGGAAGACGAGATAAAAGACGATATCAAATATAGCTTTTTTATTTTGATTCATGGGAAGCCTCCTTAATTCATATATATATTTTACAATAGAATTTCTGAATATTGTACAAGATTAATTGATGATTGAAAAAATGATAGAGGACATGACATCATGCAAGCGATTTTCGTGGATCGCAAACATGTAATTACAATAAATATGTTTTTGTTTACTATATATTTGATGCGAAAAGTAAATTTCGTTATTTCCAAACAGGTTGAAGTGATATATCGATGCTTCATAAATGTTTTGAGCATGTGCGAAAAGAAGTATGAATCGTAGTTTAGTAGATGAAAACCATAAATAAAAAAGTTTGCCCCTAGCGTAGTAATATTTTTTAGTATATAATAAAGGAAACGCTTTCATTTTGAGGTTGTTCACAAAAATGACGAAAAATTATATTATTCCTATCGTCATGTTGTTTTATAATGAAACTAATTATCTATACATGCATACAATATTGTGAAATAAATAACATAAATAATCTATATAAATGTAAACGTTATCAAGAAAAGAGAGGTGGAGACAATGAGTAAATTTTTCTTCAATCATAATCCAGCAACATTAGAGGATGGAAGGCTTGTTGAGTATGCTGAAATTATTTATGGTGAAGGTGGCCGTTCTGTATTAGAAAATTTAATGGTGAAAGCATCTATCAGGTTGCGTGATCGTTATCCGCATAAATCTGACGAACAGATCTCACACCTCGTAAATCAAGGCATTCATGATATGTTTCAGAAATACGTGAAAGAGTAAGAGGAGCTAATTGCTTCTCTTATTTTTTGTATAAGGATTGTCCCTCTAGTTGAAAATAAGAGTGAATTTCAAAAATGCAAGGAGGGAAAGACATGAGCAATGGAATTGGTCGTTCAAAAAAGAATTTGCCTACAGATGCAAACCATGTAAGTGCAAAAGACCGTGCGTATCAAAAACGTATGACGGAGAAAGGACAACAAGAACATAACGACGGCAGAAAATATAATGGGAAAATATAAGGCAAGCTCCTTCTTACATGAAGGAGCTCTTTTTATGATAAAAAGTGATTAGCGGTAACATAGAAGAGACCACCATTTATAATTTGCATTGTAATTCGTGGTTCATATTGTTCTTGGAGTGCTTGTTTTTCAATTTCGTAGCTTTCTGGAAGCTCCTCGCTTTCTGCATAAAAACGATTTAAAAGATCTAAATCATGATTCCAGCGTACTCTGGCTTCTTTTGCCCATGTATGGTCATCTCCTGCAATTATGTTTTTTAAAGCATCCTCGACACGTTGTAAACCACTCTGTGGTTTTATGATGGGAGAGAGTGTGAAACTGAAATCAGGTATTTTCGGTGTAAGCCGTATTTTTGCTAATGTTTCATGAAAATTTGTAATCATTGTTCCAGAAATAAGATGAATACCGATAGAGTGAAGCATATCTTTTTTTCGATCACATTGATAGGATACCTTTATATTTACGCCAAGCCATGGGTGAAGTGGCGTATGAGTTGTCCCGCTAGGAGGAACGTCTTCGAATAAACGGATGTAGGAACCAAGTTCTTTTGTTGTTTGAAAAATTTGGTGGAGGCGAGGAGATCCGTAATGAATGAGCTCACCGTCATCTTCGTCATTTTCAGGGTTTGTAATGAGAGTAAGTCGCATTGGATTTGGTACGCCCCCTGTTTTTTCGAGATAGTGCCAATAAAAAGGGCGATTCATTAACAACTTATCCATTTCAATCGTTAATTGTACATCTAATAGATGAGGTGAACGCTGTACAATTTCACAGTCGTTCGCCTCGAAAAAGTTGTATAAATAATTATGAATTTCATGTTGCTGCATAGCCTTGCACCTCAGCTTCATTTCGCTTAGCAAAGTCGATGATAGATGTTAAATTTTCCATCTTAATTCGAATTTCTCCTTCGCTCTTTGACTGCGCGAAAATTTCTTGTATATGCGCATCAATATTTTTCATATTGATCCTTGTAAGTATTTCATCGAGTTCACCGATTACGCGCTCAAATAAATTAATTTTTTCATACAGTAGTTTTAAAATATGTTCTTCAACAGTATGTTTTGTTGCTAAGTTATAAATGTGAACATCATTTTTTTGTCCGAGTCGGTGAATACGTCCGATTCGTTGTTCAAGGCGCATTGGATTCCAAGGTAAATCGTAATTAATCATATGACTACAAAACTGCAAGTTAATCCCTTCGCCACCTGCTTCCGTTGCGATTAATACTTGTGCATGATTTTGGAAAAGTTCTTTCATCCAATCTTTTTTACCACGCTTAAATCCGCCGCGAAACGGAACAGAAGAAATGCCGTGCTGCTGTAAAAACCATTGTAAATACATTTGTGATGCCCTATATTCTGTGAAAATGACAACTTTATCATCAATCTCTTTTATCAGTTCCAGTGCTTTATTTGCTTTTGAATTGAAAGGAATATGATTAATATGATCCATTAAAACATCAATATAAGGGTCTTGTATGTAATGTTCATTTTCTTTTTTTCGTTTCTCTACATGCTTTTTAAGCGAATAGTAAACAGCTTCGCGGCTACTACATGCCTCTCGTTTTAAAGTTAATGATGAGAAGGCGGAAGTGAAAGCATCTTGGCTTCGCCAATTTTCAATCGCATTATATAAAGCTTGTTCCTCCTCATTGAATTCAACGAAAAGTGTACGTACATGTCGTTTCGGCCAATCAATTCCGGTATTATGGCGTCTATTTCGAACCATTACTTTATTAATGAGAGCTTTTAAATCTTCATCAGACTCGGCAGAACGATTTTTTGAGGCGTAATACTCTTCAAAATTAGATTGATTTCCTAAATGACCCGGTTTTAATAAGGAAACGAGATTAAAGATTTCATCGATTTTATTTTGAACGGGTGTTGCTGTTAGTAATAAACAAAACTTCTTTTTTAAACGCTGTGCAAATTCATAGTTTTTTGTTTTATTATTTTTTAGTTTATGTGCTTCATCGATAATAATAAGGTCATACTCTAAGTTTAAAACGATATCGCGATGTGGTGAACGTTTTGCTGTATCAATAGATGAAACGATGACATCAGCTTGTTCCCATGAATAGCTTTTCTTTTGGGCTATAGCAGGGATGAAAAATTTCGTATTTAGTTCATATGCCCATTGAGATACGAGGGAAGCTGGTACGAGTATAAGTACTTTTTTCACAAGTCCGCGCACCATATATTCTTTTAAAATAAGTCCCGCCTCGATCGTTTTTCCGAGTCCAACTTCATCCGCTAGTATTGCTTTACCATTCATTTGTTCAATTACGTTTTGTGCCACTTCTAATTGATGAGGCAGTGGTGTGAAATGGGATAAATGTTTGGGTGCTTGTAATCCATCAAATGTAGGGACAAGCAACGATTTTTCTGTTTCATAAGCTAAATGATATAAATCCCAATTGGTCCAAGGGCCATCTTCATCAATGCGTTTTAAAAAATTATTTTGCCATGTCCGATCTACGGAAATATCGACATTCATTACAACTCTCCCACCTTCTGTAAACTGAAAAGATTATTGTTAGGGCTATCCAAAATAATTAGCATTTCTATTATTTTAGAGTGTTCGTATGAACGGGAAGTAAAATACATTATTACAAGCCTCGAAATGAAGCGAGGTAAGGAATAATGACTTAAACAATTGGTGAGGATAAACCTCTATTATTACAATTTTCACTTTATAAGTTTAAGAATAAAAAATTCTAAATTATTTTTTATGCTAGAATATTGATGAAATAGATCGAATAATGTTAGGATAATGGTGTGAAATGTGTGGAATCTTTCGTATTTTATCCAAGAAAGTACTTTTTTATTTACGCTTTCATAAAAAAATATAATGAGATTCCGTATATCCTATCTTTTCAAAGTGAAAATGTTTAGATAAGGGGAACCAACTTTTATTGATTTGTCATAGCATAAGGGGGAAAGAACATGATTACATTACAACGTACACCGCTATTTGATGTATACGCAAAGTATGGTGGGAAAACAATCGACTTTGGTGGTTGGGAATTACCAGTTCAATTTTCAAGCATTAAAGATGAGCACGAAGCTGTTCGTACAGCTGCGGGTCTGTTCGATGTATCTCATATGGGAGAAGTAGAGGTAACAGGTGTAGATAGCTTAGCATTTTTACAACGTGTTGTTACAAATGACGTATCTACCTTAAAGGTAGGAGGCGCACAATATACAGCAATGTGTTACGAAAACGGCGGCACTGTAGATGATTTATTAATCTACAAACGTGGTGAAGAAGACTACTTATTAGTTATCAATGCATCAAATATCGAAAAAGATTACGAGTGGTTAGCAAGTCATGTAATTGGCGATACGAAAGTAGTCAATGTTTCTAGTGAAATTGCACAGCTTGCAATTCAAGGACCAAAAGCAGAAGGCATTTTACAAAAAGTTGTGTCAGAAGATTTGAAAGAAATTAAGTTCTTTAAATTTAAAAACGATATTCTTGTAGACGGTATTCCTGCACTAATATCTCGTACAGGATATACAGGTGAAGATGGATTTGAAATTTACTGCAAAAGTGAAGATGCTGCAAAAATTTGGGAGAAACTTCTTGAAGTAGGAGCAGAAGACGGCTTAAAACCATGTGGTTTAGGTGCGCGCGATACACTTCGCTTTGAAGCAACACTTCCGCTTTATGGTCAAGAATTATCGAAAGATATTACACCGATTGAAGCTGGAATTGGCTTTGCGGTAAAAACAAACAAAGAAGCAGACTTCTTTGGAAAAGAAACGTTAAAAGAGCAAAAAGAAAACGGTGCCTCTCGTAAACTAGTTGGCATCGAAGTAATTGACCGCGGTATTCCTCGTACGCATTATCCTGTATATGTAGGCGAAGAGAAAATCGGGGAAGTAACAAGTGGTACACAATCTCCAACGTTAAAGAAAAGCATTGGTTTAGCACTAATTGATGTAAAATACGCAGCAGTGGATACAGAAGTAGAAATTGAAATTCGTAATAAACGCGTCAAAGCAGTAGTTGTTCCAACACCATTTTATAAACGTTCAAAGTAACGGGGAGAGGGGTAGATTTCATGTTGCATCGTTATCTTCCAATGACAGAAGAAGACAAAAGAGAAATGTTACAGACGATCGGCGTTCAAACGATCGATGAATTATTTTCTGATATTCCAGAAAGTGTTCGTTTTAAAGGGGATTTAAAAATTAAACAAGCGAAATCAGAACCAGAGCTTTTAAAAGAACTGTCTGATATGGCTCGTAAAAATGCGAACTTAAAAGAATACGCTTCTTTCTTAGGAGCAGGTGTATACGATCACTACGCTCCAGTAATTGTGGATCATGTTATTTCTCGTTCAGAATTTTATACAGCTTATACGCCATACCAACCAGAAATTTCACAAGGGGAATTACAAGCTATCTTTGAATTCCAAACAATGATTTGTGAATTAACTGGAATGGACGTAGCAAACTCTTCTATGTATGACGGAGGTACAGCGCTTGCTGAAGCGGCAATGTTAGCAGCTGGTCATACTCGTAAAAAGAAAATCCTTGTTTCTTCAGCAGTTCATCCAGAATCAAGAGCGGTACTTGAAACGTATGCAAAAGGTCAACATCTTGAAGTTGTTGAAATTGATCATAAAAACGGTGTAACAGATTTAGACGTATTACAAAGTGAAGTAGATGATACAGTTGCTTGCGTAATCGTTCAATACCCTAACTTCTTCGGACAAGTTGAAAAGTTAGCTGATATTGAAAAAATTGTTCATCAGCAAAAATCATTATTTATTGTTTCTTCTAATCCGTTATCATTAGGCGCATTAACACCACCAGGAAAATTTGGTGCTGATATTGTAATCGGTGATGCACAACCATTCGGTATTCCAACACAATTTGGTGGACCGCATTGTGGTTACTTTGCAACAACGAAAACATTTATGCGTAAAATTCCAGGTCGTCTTGTAGGACAAACTGTGGATTCAGATGGTAAACGTGGTTTTGTATTAACATTACAAGCTCGTGAACAACATATTCGTCGTGATAAAGCGACATCTAACATTTGTTCAAACCAAGCGTTAAATGCATTAGCGGCATCTGTTGCAATGACTGCACTTGGAAAACAAGGTGTGAAAGAAATGGCGCGTCAAAACATTTCTAAAGCACAATACGCAAAACGTCAATTTGAAGCAAAAGGTTTCACAGTAACATTTACTGGACCATTCTTCAATGAGTTTGTTGTAGATTGTAAACGTTCAGTACAAGAAGTAAATGATGCATTACTGCAAAAGAATATTATCGGTGGTTACGACCTAGGCCGTGATTATAAAGAGCTAGCAAATCATATGCTTCTAGCAGTAACAGAGCTTCGTACAAAAGAAGAAATTGACACACTTGTAAACGAAATGGGGGCTATCCAATGAAGAACCAAGACCAAGCACTTATTTTTGAAGTGAGTAAAGAAGGACGCGTAGGATATAGCTTACCCCAATTAGATGTAGAAGAAGTAAAGTTAGAAGATGTGTTTGAGAGCGATTATATTCGAACTGAAGATGCAGAGCTTCCAGAAGTATCTGAACTTGATATTATGCGCCATTACACAGCACTTTCAAATCGTAATCATGGCGTTGATTCTGGATTCTATCCTTTAGGATCTTGTACGATGAAATACAATCCGAAGATTAACGAAAACGTGGCACGTTTCCCAGGCTTTGCAAATATTCATCCACTTCAAGATGAAAAGACAGTACAAGGTGCAATGGAATTAATGTACGACTTACAAGAGCATTTAATTGAAATTACAGGTATGGATACTGTTACATTACAACCAGCAGCAGGTGCGCATGGAGAATGGACAGGCTTAATGTTAATTCGTGCATATCATGAAGCAAACGGTGACTTTAACCGTACGAAAGTAATCGTTCCTGACTCTGCACACGGAACAAACCCAGCATCTGCGACGGTAGCAGGTTTTGAAACGATTACAGTAAAATCAAATGAAAATGGTCTTGTTGACTTAGAAGATTTAAAACGTGTTGTGAATGAAGAAACAGCAGCACTTATGTTAACAAATCCAAATACACTTGGTCTATTTGAAGAAAATATTTTAGAAATGGCAGAAATCGTTCATAATGCAGGCGGTAAATTGTATTATGATGGTGCAAACTTAAATGCGGTATTAAGTCAAGCGCGCCCAGGAGATATGGGATTTGACGTTGTACATTTAAACCTTCATAAAACATTTACAGGACCGCATGGCGGCGGTGGCCCGGGTTCTGGTCCAGTAGGTGTGAAAGCCGATTTAATTCCATTCTTACCGAAACCAATTTTAGAGAAAACGGAAACTGGCTATCACTTTAACTATGATCGTCCACAAGCAATTGGACGCGTGAAGCCGTTCTACGGTAACTTCGGAATTAATGTTCGTGCATATACGTATATCCGTTCTATGGGACCAGATGGACTGCGCGCTGTAACAGAATACGCTGTATTAAATGCGAACTATATGATGAGAAGATTAGCACCATTCTATGATCTTCCATTCGATAGACATTGTAAGCATGAGTTTGTATTATCAGGTCGTCGCCAGAAGAAACTCGGTGTGCGTACATTAGATATTGCAAAACGTCTGCTTGATTTTGGTTACCATCCACCAACAATCTACTTCCCATTAAATGTGGAAGAATGTATTATGATTGAACCGACAGAAACAGAATCAAAAGAAACATTAGATGGTTTCGTTGATAAGATGATTCAAATCGCTAAAGAAGCAGAAGAAAATCCAGAAGTTGTGCAAGAAGCACCGCATACAACAGTAATTAAGCGTCTGGATGAAACAATGGCTGCCCGTAAACCAGTTTTACGTTATCAAAAGCCAGCTCCTGTACAAGTTTGATTGAAATAAAGGGAAAAGAACTCGCTATATGCGGGTTCTTTTTTATGAAGAAGTGGTGCAGATAGAATGAAAAAAATGTTAAAATTTTATGTTTTTTGTTTCATATTGGAGTGGGGCTGCAGTTTCTTAGGCTTTTTGTTGAAAAAGTCGGTTTGATAAAATTGTGTATTTTTGTTAGAATTTTATTGAAATTAAGAAGATGTGATGAGGCAGGAATTACTCATTTTTACGTATATGTGAAAAAACGAGCAAGGCGGGGGTGGAAATATGGGATATCGGTGTTATCGGATGGTATATCATTTAGAAAATGGAGAGACGATTAAAGATGTGAAGGAATTTTGTTATCGAGATCAAGGAAAAGTGTTAGAACGAGTGGCACATCGTGTAATGGATAATCGAGAATTGACAGCGATTGATAAACAAGGGGCAATCATTTCAATAGCGTGTGATGACATTGTAAAGGTAGAACTTGATTACATAACAGAAAGTTAACCTTGAGTCATATCGAATTATTCGATAAAATATACTGTTGAATGGTGAAGTGAGAAGAGAGGAGTTTATCATGGGTAGTACAAGACACTTTTATATGTTTATCTTAGCGTTTGTTCTTGTTGTGGCATTAACGATTTATTTAATTGTTGATAGCACTTGGTACAACACAGTTCATCCGGCGTTCCTTCTGTTTATGTATGTAGGAATTGCGGTAGTGAGTTTCGGAATGAGAGATGAGATGTTAGATCGCTTTGAAAAGTGATACATATACGAAAGACCAACAGGAAAATGTTGGTCTTTTTTTCTTGCCAAAAATAGGATGGTGTGTATATACTGTATATATAAAGTATACACAGTATATACACACTGGAGGAAAACATGAATATTATTATTTCGAATTCTTCCCAAGACCCTATTTATGTGCAAATAAGAAAACAATTAAGCCAGCTTATTTTAAATGGTGGTTTAAAGGGTGGAGACCAATTACCGTCTATTCGTAGCTTAGCGAAGGAATTACAAATTAGTGTAATTACAACGAAGCGTGCGTACGAGGAGCTTGAGAAAGAAGGATATATAGAAACTGTTGCTGGGAAGGGGACTTATGTTTCACGTAAAAATAATGAACTACTAAAAGAACAAAGGCTTCGTCTATTGGAAAGTAAAGCGGAAGAGATTGTGAATGAAAGTAAAGCGTTGCAGCTTTCACTTGAAGATTTACAGCAGATGATTTCGTATTTATATGAGGGGGAATAAAGGGTGTTAGAGCTAAAAAACGTTTGTAAAAGTTATCAAGATTTTGTAGTGAAAAATATAAGTTTTACATTACCACGCGGATATATTATGGGATTTGTCGGACCGAATGGGGCCGGGAAAAGTACGACCATCAAAATGATTATGAATTTAATTAGAAAAGATAGCGGCGATATAAAAGTTTTTGGCAAGGACAACAAGAAAGCCGAAAAGGAAATAAAACAAAATATCGGTTTTGTATATGATGAAAATCATTATTACGAAGATTTAACATGTGAACAAATGAAGCGGATTATTGCACCGTTATATAAAAAGTGGGACGAAGAGCAGTATCAATCGTATATGCATAGATTACAAGTTCCGAAGTATAAAAAAATTAAAGAACTATCAAAAGGGATGAAAATGAAATTTGCGATTGCCATCGCGCTCTCGCACCACGCAGAGTTTATCATCATGGATGAACCAACAGCAGGATTAGATCCAGTTGTTCGAAGTGAATTGCTTGATATGCTGCAAGAAATTGTAATGGAAGATGAAGTATCGGTATTATTCTCTACGCACATTACAACAGATTTAGAGCGCATCGCAGATTATATTACGTTCATCAACGATGGAGAAATTATATTTACTGGTGAAAAAGAAGACTTAATGGAGAACTACATAATCGTAAAAGGAAGTAATGATTTATTAGATCGAGAAGGAAAAGAGCTATTTGTTGGATTACGAAAAAATAAGTTTGGTTTTGAAGGTTTAGCGAAAGATAAACAAGCAATTATCGATTGGTTTGGAAATGAGGTTGTACTAGAAAAGCCTACATTAGATGATATTATCGTTTACACCGCGAAAGGGAGAGGTGCCTATGCGTCAGCTCGTATATAAAGATTTGTTCTTTTTTCGGGTAATGTGGTTAGTGAATCTAATTATTCCTCTTGTATTATTTATGTTAGATCCAAGTGGTGAATTGTTATTTTCGATGAGTTGTCTATTTATAATTCTTTCTTCCGTTATGACGTTAACCTTTATGGATGAAAGGAATAACAGTGACATTATTATAAATAGTTTACCGGTAAGCCGAAAGGATATCATAATTGCTAGATATATTTCCTGTGCAATATTTGTTGTTGGTAGCATGCTTTCTACGATATTAGTTGTTTTTCTTGTAAGAGGCATTGTGGTCATTGGTGATATCGGTGCATATCATCCGAATCTATACATTGAAGTTCCATGGTATGAAGTAATAAATGGAGCTGTTTACGCCGTATTTTTTGTTGTAACATTCTTTCCTAGTTATTATGTTACAAGGTCAAAGATAGCACGAAGTATAGTGTCAGGAGCATCAATGGTGGTTGGAGGAATTGCTTGGATATTATTAGGAGATGGATTGGATGAAACAACACCTTCATTCATTGAGTGGATTATGAATCCGGTGCATATTGGTGTATTTATAGTTGGAGGAATTATATTAGCTAGTGTCTATATCGTTTCTATGCTTCTTACAATTAAAATTTATGAAACGCGTGATTTATAGAGAGGAGAATTCATATGCAACAGTTGATTTTAAAGGAGTTTTTCTTACTGAAGAAGATGTTTCCTTTCTATTTTTTAATACCCATTTTATCTATTTTTAAGAATTCCATCGAACCAATGGGGATTGCAATAGCATTATTTATAACATGTAGTACGATTATATATATTTCTTTTTATTATGACGAGAAAAGTAAAGCAGAAAAAGTATTAGTGAGTTTGCCTATAACGAGAAAAGAGATAATTATAGCTAAATATATTTCAAGCACATTATTTATTATGGCTGGTTTGAGTGCAACTTTTATAGTTGTAATATTAGGGAATATTTTATTGGACAGGGATATAGTTATGCCCGGATATGCAGTGTTTTCAGCGATAGTAGCAACTTTGATTTATTGTGTAGTAACGATACCTACTAATTACATTGGGGGATATAAAGCTATTAGTGTCTTGAATGTGATTATGCTTTTTCCTTTAATGGGTATGATTGGCCTTATGTGCAATATTTTTGGTGATAAAACAATTATGTTAAAAGTACTTCACTCTCAAGAGGCTACACTAGCAATGGGTGTTCTTGGTATCGGAGTGTTAGTAAGTATAGTCATATCAATATTTCTCTCATTGAAAATGTTTCAGGAGGCAGAGTTATAGAAGGGACATTTTCATATTAGGAGGTGTAATACATGATTAAGCAACTAGTCTTAAAAGATATGATGATGCAAAGAAAGTTAGGGTTTGTTTATCTTATATGTTTCTTGTTCTTGGTCATTGTTGATTTTCGTAGTGATAGTTTTTTGATGACATTTAGCATGTTTATACCTGTTCTTGGAATGATACTGTCAATGAGTTATGAGGGGAAAAATAAAAGTGAAATGATAGTAAATAGTTTACCGTTTGCCCGTAAAGATATTGTCATAGGGAAATACATATTTGTAAGTATTTTAGTTGCTCTAGGTGGATGTTTCTCACTAGTGGTTGGTTTAATACAGCTACAAAATGAACATATGACTGGATTTATGCTGTGGGGAGAAATTCTCGGAGGTATAACAGGTGGGTTTGTTTGTAGCATAATTGTACTTCCGATTGGATTCTCAGTAGGATATAGCAGTGCAAAACAAATTGCTCCGTTCGCCGGGCTTGGTTTGGGGTATTTAAGTGGACTGATTGTAAGTAAAGTATGGTTAGATGTAGAGAATGTTTGGAGCACGAGTCTAGTCGTAAATGTTTGTTTTATAGCTGGACTCATTCTTTTGTATATTATGTCCATGTTGCTTTCAGTTAGCTTATATAATGAGCGTGATTTATGAGGGGAGGAGTAATCGTGAGGCAACTCATAATAAAAGACTTTATCATGCAATGGAAGCATTTAATATGGTACTTAATATACCCTCTTTTCTTGTATATGACATTAACAGATATTAAAAGCTTTTACGTAATTATGTCAGCTATAATTCCAGTTATAGCAACTTTAAAAACATTTAATAATGATAAAAAATATGATAGTGAAGTAATGTTAAATAGTTTACCGCTAGCGAAAAAAGAAATTGTAGTAGCTAAATACATAATGGCACTTATTGTTTTTATTATAAGTATGATAGTGTCTAGTCCTGTAGGGATCACTCGGTTTGCAGGCGGGGTATTTGAATTTATTACGACAACATTAGTTACGATTACTGGCTTTGTTTTTATATATTTAAGTCTTGTCTTACCGATATCGTTTTGGCTAGGTTATAAAAAAACAGTTTTTATTACGCTCTTCATACTAATAGCACCGATTGTTATTGTAGAAACGTTCTTTCAGGTCAAAATTGAACAAATTCATCTACATAATGGATTAATATTGCTTTGTTCAATTTGTGTGCTACTTTTATCTGTCTTTACTTCGATAAAACTATATGAAAAGAGAGAATTTTAAAAGGTGCCTCATAAAAGGCACCTTCTTCAATAACGGCAATACGAGAGCAATAGTTTATAAACAGAAACGCTACTTGGTACATCTTTCGGAGTATGTAATATTATACTGAAAAATATGATGAGAAAAAGAAATAAGAAAAATAACAATAGGATATGTTTATGTATAGAATTTTGCATATGATCAGCTCCTTTATGTGTAGTATGTCCAAAAGAAGGGGAGATATGAAATTTTCTAGGGGGGGAGTATGATGGAACAAAAAAGCTAAAAAGAAAAATGTTATTAGGAATCGGATCAATATTATTCTCACTTGGACTTATATTGTCAAATGTTTACTCGGACATTCAAGTGTTTCCGAATAGGAATAAAGGTAACGGCATGAGTGTTTTAATAGTTGGGATACTATGTCTTATCGCATCAAATTTCTATAGGAAATCTAATAATAAGACTAGGTAAATATGAAAAAGGACAGTTACTTCTTTTCGGAAGAACTGTCCTTTTTAAATAGTTTGTTCCAAAGCTTGGCGATGTTCCATATAATTACGATCGTAATGGAGGCAATAATCGACCAGGCGATGGAGGCAATTTCAAGTGCCATGTTAGGAAGGAATGTAAGAATCGATATTACTTTATGAAATAGCCATTCTATCATATGAAAACTTATTTGTAGTAGAATGACAACCCCAATTGCAATACATGTTAAGACTTGTTTTCCTTTTTCTTTCCACACGACATTCACCTCATATTAGCCTAATAATTTTAAGCCAACAGCGCCGCATAGAATGCAGCTTAAGAAAGCAAGACGACGCCAATCAGCTGATTCGCGGAAAATAAGAATGCCGAGAAGTGCGCTTCCAGCCGTTCCGATTCCAGTCCAAATTGCGTAAGCTGTTCCCATCGGCAATGAATCCATTGCAAGTGATAAGAAGAAGAAGCTTACTCCAAAGTTGGCAATTAAAATAAGCTTTGGTGCCCAGCCTTTCTTTTCAGTGGCTACCTTCATAAAGAGTACACCAACAATTTCACAAATACCAGCTAGAATTAAAAATACCCAAGCCATTTTATGCAGCCTCCTTCGCTTCTTTTTCACCTGTTACTCGTTTTAGACCAATTACTCCGAAGAAGATTAATCCGATTAATAAAACTTTTACAATTGAGAATGGTTCACCGAAAATGAAAATCTCTGTAAGAACGATTCCACCTGCTCCGATGCCTGTAAATACAGCGTATACAGTGCCGACAGGTAAATCTTTATAAGCTCTAAATAATAAAACGAAACTTACTGTAATTAATAGAGCAACACCAATCCACTCAAGTGGTGCCTCCGCGTGTTTTAGTCCGATTACCCAAAAAATTTCAATAATACCAGCTAAGATTACATAAATCCATGCCATATTTCATTCCTCCTTCCTACCAGTCGTTAGGTAAAGGGCTGCAAAATGACGCATTGCAAAGGTGCAATCCGTCATTTTGCAAGTCCTCGCCAAAATACCTTCCAAGAGGCGTTTAAGCGGGTCTCAAAGCGATTTAAACCTGCGTATAATAGTTCAACCATAAGACCGTCAAGTAAGCATAAATAAGCCTCTAAAGCTTCTTTTGTTTCAATGTTATGCAGTTCACCTTGTTCATTTGCCCGTTTAAATACAGGGAATAAAAGTTTTCCGACGTTTTCAATATGAGTATTCGCTTTTTCAATAATTTGTTCGCGAAATGCATCAGGCGGAAAATAAGAAGTGCGTAGCCAAAACATTGATTCTTCACTTTCACCAAAGCGTTTTGCATAGCCTTTCAGCAGATTTACGAGCAATTCTTCAGTAGATGATGTTGAAAATTTTTCGATATCATCTGTGAAGCTTTGTAAATCTTTTTGAAGAGCCGCTTCTAAACATGTGAAATATAGCTCTTCTTTACCTTTAAAGTGTGCGTAAATCGATGGTTTTTTAATCCCAACTTCTTGAGCAATATTTGCTAATGAAGTTCCTTCGTAGCCGTAGCGTGCGAAATGAGAAAGTGCTACAACTTTAATGCGGTTTGCTGTCATTTTCATCCCCTACCTACCGTTCGTTAGGTTAATTATATGAGATAATACATATAAAGTCAATGGGTGAGATACTAATAAAAGAGCGCCGTCTGTGGCGCTCTTTTATACTGTTTTTCGTTCAATTAAATGGAAAGGGAGTTCCTCAGATCCACCGATAATTTGTTCGTCTTGTATTTGTTTATGGAATAACGAAAAGGCACGTGCACCCATCATTAAGCCAGGATGTTCAATTGTTGTAATCTCCAATGCTTTTGAAATTTCATGATTATCAAAGCCGAGGATGGCAAGGTCTTCCGGTACACGTAAACCTTGTTTTTTTGCTTCAGTCAATAAACCGGCTGCGACTTGGTCGTTAGCTGCAAAAATAGCAGTTGGACGTTCTTTCATATGTAATATATTGTGTAAAACTTTAGCGCCATCTTGCATATTGTAGCATTGGTAAAACATCCAATCGGGGTGTACTGTTTTTCCTGCACAATGTAGAGCATCTGAGAAGGCTTTTTCACGCTCTTTTGAATTGACACTTGTCTGTCTTGCTAAGCAAATGCCAATTCGTTCATGGCCTTTACTTAATAAATATTCTGTACCAATACGAAACCCTTCATAATGATCGACATAAACGGATGAAATGAGGGAATGGTTCATCTTTTCACATGAAATAATCGGAGCGAATTTTGCGAATGGTTCAATATGTTCCCATGAACTTGTTCGAGAGCAAATAATCATGCCGTCAAATTGTTTCATTTTCAGCATTTTAAGAACTCGAATTTCTTCCATACTGTCGTAATTTGTTTGGCATAAATTAATATGATATCCAGCCGTCAATGCTTCGTTCCCAATGCCTTCAATAATGGTACTAAAGTATGGAAGGTTAATGAAAGGAAGCATAACTCCAATTGTATTTGTTTTTCCTTTTATTAAATGAACGGCATTTATATTTTTTGCGTAATTCAATTTTTCAACTGCATCTAGAACGCGCTTTCGTTTCTCTTCTTTTACATAAGGATGATCATTCAGTACTCGGGAAACGGTTGATATGGATACACCAGCAGTTTTTGCAATTTGTTTTATATTGGCCATATGTATCACCTCTCTACTCATTATAAAGGCAAAATAGTGAGAATGGAAAAATACTGAAAAAACTTGACCTGAAAAGCTTTTCACAATCTATGGTATAAATAAGGCTTTTTGTTATTCGCGTAACCTCTTTATTTGGGCGTAAGAGTAACGGAAAGTCTTTTTTTGTCTAAAAAAATTTCGTGTCAAAATGTGTGAGAATAACGAGGAAAGTTTTCAAAGGTAGAGTGTGAAGTCAAAGCGAATATGAACAACATATAAACGCTTTGTTCGTTAAAAGAGCGGTATGAAAGGGGGGAAACAAATTGAAAAAAGGGCTCATTTGTTTCGTGTTTTCTAGTGTGTTACTTAGCTCATGTTCATTTCAACAAACGATGAAAGAAGAAAAAACATTTGTGGAAAATACAGGAGGGGCTATTGATCGTGTATCAGATCCAATTGTATTAAAGGATCTTCCGAAATATTTTCCAGCGAGATTCAAAACCCCCACGTTTTTACCGTATGACATTACGAGCGATGTGAAGGGAGAAGTAAGAACGCTTGGAAAGAAGAATGCTGTCTTAACGATTAAATATAAACAAGATGGGAAAGGAAGACAAGAGTATGTAGAATTAACAGTTGCTAATTTTTCGTATAGTTTCCCATATATTGTGGAAGAAAATCGATTTCAAGAACAAATGAAATTGAACAATGGAGCTACTGCTTATTTTAAAAATAGAGATGAGTTTGAACATGGAGAGGAGTTTGCCACGCTTATATGGAAAGAGAAAGGAATTGAGTATCAGTTGTTATATCGCAATGTAGAAGCTAAAAATGAAGATGTAGTAAAGAAAAACTTAGTATATATTGCGAACAATATGGAAGAAAAGAACTAGCTGGTTATTCAGCTAGTTCTTTTCAATGTTATTTCTTTTTAATTTTACCTGTCCAAGATTTAAAGCCACCTTGTAATTGGTAGAAATCTTTGTAGCCTTGCTTTTTTAAATATTGAGCTGCACGGCCTGTACGGAATCCGCTTTGGCAATATAAATAAACGGGTTGATCTTGGCGAAGCTCTTTGTAACGAAGGCGAATTTGTGATAACGGAATGTTACGAGCACCTAAAATATGCCCTGCATTATATTCGTCTGCTTCACGAATATCGATAAGCTGTGCTTTACGGTAGCCAGCGCGAAATTCTTCTTCTGAAAGTGTTTTAATTAATCTCTTCTGGTAGAAAAACATCCATACAGAGTAGCCGATGAATGCTACGATTACGGCTAATATAATAATCAAGTTTGTTGACACGATTCTATCGCTCCCTTTTTTCTTATCCTACTTTCAATATTATAATGCCCATATGTATTTATGCAACAGATTCATTTCTATATAAGGAGAAATTTCGTATTCTTTCACAAATTTTGTCGAATTTGGTAGACTAGAGATTGTGAAAAATAATTGGTTATATGAGGTGTAGGATGGGAAAAGAACAATGGTGTTATATTAACTCTGGTCAATGTTCACCGGCATTTAATATGGCGTTAGATGAATGTTTATTAAATTGGCAAAGTGAAAAGAAAATGCCACCAACAATTCGTTTTTATGAATGGGAAGTACCGACATTAACAGTAGGGTATTTTCAGCGTGTTGAAAAAGATATTAATATGGATGTAGTAAACGAAAAGAAATATGGCTTTGTTCGCCGTCAAACAGGCGGTAGGGGTGTATTGCATGATAAGGAATTAACGTATAGCGTTATCGTTTCTGAAGATCATCCAAATATGCCGAGAACAGTTACAGAAGCGTATCGCGTTATTTCACAGGGGTTATTAGACGGTTTTAAAGCATTAGGGTTAGAGGCATACTACGCGGTCCCAAAAACAGATGCAGACCGTGAAAATTTAAAAAATCCACGTTCTGGTGTATGTTTTGATGCACCGTCTTGGTATGAGATTGTAGTTGAAGGAAGAAAAATTGCTGGTAGTGCGCAAACACGCCAAAAAGGTGTTATTTTACAGCATGGTTCTATTCCGTTAGAAATAGATTTAGATGAACTATATGATCTGTTTTTATTCCCGAATGAGCGAGTAAAAGAACGTATGAAGAGTATGTTTTCTTCTAAAGCAGTCGCAATAAATGAATTAACAGATCGTACATTTACAATTGAACAGTTAATTGAAGCGTTTCAAGTTGGATTTGAAAAAGGTTTAGGTGTGGAGCTTGTGCCATATGAATTAACAGAAGAGCAACTTCATGAAGTGCAAACATTAGCGAAAGAAAAGTATGAGAGTAAGGAGTGGAATTATAAGAAATAAGGAGATGGCGATTGCCACCTCCTTATTTTTTTATAGTAAATTAAGTACTTTTTCTACTTTGATACCTTTTTCTTGTAAAGAGCGAAGGCGATTTACAACGTCCATAATTTCTTTATCAAATGTAACGCTAATACCTTGGCTTTGTAATTCTTCTTTTAAGCTTTCAATAGAATCATCTATGTCGATGCCAAGCTCGTAATCTTGACAAACTTCAATCGTCTTTTTCACAAGCTTCACATAATTTTCTTGTAGTTTTGAATTTGTTTCAGTCAAAGCTGGTTGCTTCGGTTTTGCAGGAGTAACCGGCACTGTTTCTTGCTTTGTAACTGGAGTAGGTACTGTCTTTTTCACAGGTGCTGGAGTAGATAGTTCTACAGCCGCTTCTACACTTACTGGCTTCGGCGTTGGTACCGGAGTGGGTTTAGGTGTTACAACGGGTGTTTCTACACGCATAGCAGGTTTTGGAGCTTCTACAACCACTTCTTTTTTCGGAGTAGCTTCTATAACTGTTTCTTCTTGCTCAGCAGCCTCTTTATTTTCTTTGCTCCACATAACGCGTTCAATTTCTAGAGAAACATTATTTTTGTTCATTGCTGTTAATGTAACTTTACCAACTTCAGCGTTTCCAGTGAAATCGACAATTTTATAAATAACACTCTTGTTCCAATCCACGTTTCCGCTCAAAAATAATTCTTCGTTACATTTCGGCGTTAAGCCCTCGATTTTAATTTCTGCGTTTACACCGTTCTCACTATATACCATAATTAGCGAAGCATTTACATCTTCATCTGCTAACATTAGTTCACGTACCATTTTGCCGGTGCGTACTTGCGTTTTCTTCTTAAGTGACATCAAATTTCTCCTCTCAAAAATTCAGTAATAATAAAAAAATCGTATAACGAAAAATAATTGCTCACGAAGATTTATGATACCGATAATAAAAGCATCACGTCAACAATTAACTTTAATTATTTTGCTTTTTTCTTTTTTTCTTTATGAAATTTTTCAATTTGTAAAATTAGACAAAAGAAAAACAGCCTTTTTAAGGGCTGTTAAAATTTAGATGTTTTATATAAAAATTTGTATAGAATGTAAAAAGAAAATGTTATAAGGGCACCTTGCCAAATAGATAAATTATAAAATAAGTACGGTTGTGTTTTAAAAAATACGTTTGAAAACACTGATAAGACAAAAGGTATGAACACTGATAATAAGAGCATTACTTTTTGTTTCCAAGACACTAGTATTGTAAAAGAAAAACGTCTGAATAACGAAAAAGTTATTAAAGTACCAATTGTTAAAACGATAGCTGATAATATTGTTCCAGGAATACTAAATGGAATTCCTAAGGTATTTGTATCTGTAAATAGTTTTTGCATAAGAGTAGTGAATGTGTCATATCCAAATTGAATAGCTAATAATAAACTAACTGCAAATCCAATAACAGCAGATTTTTGGAAAGGATTTTGATGTTCTGAAGAGTTAATTAATTCATCGCAGTAAGCTTTTAAATCTTCTCCGAAAATATCACGTACGTTTTTACCATCTTCTTGTGCTTCTAAAAGATGATCTAATATTTCTAATAGCAGTTCTTCCATTTGCTTTTGTGGAACGCTAGTAAAGCGTAAATAAATAAGCATATCGCCATAAGCAGCTTCGTTTTCAGGTGTTAGTAGTTTTCTTTTTTTATTGTTAAGTTCCACCATGTCTTTCGCCTGCATCCTCATCACTCCCCTTGTAATAAGTTGTTTACCGTTGTTGAAACCATTCCCCAGCTTTTTTTAAATTCTTCAAGTTGTTCTAATCCTTTATCGGTTACGTGATAATATTTTCGCTTCGGTCCAAGAGAGGAAGCTTTTAATGTACCTTCAATAAGTCTTTCTTTTTGCATGCGTAACAATAAAGGGTATATGCTGCCTTCACTTACAAATGTAAAGCCATGTTGATTTAATTTTGTACTCAGCTCATATCCGTACACTTCCTCTTGGGAAATGATATATAAGATGCATCCTTCGAGTACGCCTTTTAACATTTGACTATGCATGATTTCACCACCTTTTGTTCAGGTAACTTGTTGTGCAAGGTAGCTGTTATCCAAATTATAACATCCAGTAACTTGCGTAGCAAGTTACTGGAGTGGAAAACTGTAAAAATTGTTAATTTCTCTTTGCCGTTCATATTAAAATGAGGGGGAATCGTATGAAACCATTTCTACCAAATCTCGTTTATTTTGAACCAGGTACATCACTGTTTGAAGAGCGGATTGAGGCAGCGCATAAAGTGGCAAGAGCGAACTATCCACTTGGTTTTATTGTGGCCCCGATATATATGCATGAAGGTCGGGAAGAGGGATACCGAGAATTGTTTGAACGATTGTATAACGTTTTAAAAAATACACCTTTGTCGAATTTATCCTTTGAATTAATACAACATCGTTTTACAAAACCTGCAAAAAAGGTAATACAGCAACGTTATCCGAATACGAAGCCTGAAATGGATGGAGAGAAGCGAAAATATAAATGGGGACGATATGGTATTGGGAAATATGTATATCAAAAAGATGATGCGAAGGTGTTGGAAGAAATGATTAAAGGGTATATTTACGAATATTTTCCAGAGGTGGAGATGCAATATTTTACATGAGGGAATCTGTATGTGAATACAGATTCTTTTTTGTTTTATATATTTAGGCTTGTTTCAACCCTTGTCACGTTATTCTTTCTGGTGTATCATTTTATTGATTGCTTCGTGCGGAATAAACAAAATGAAATTGGATGGAGGAAACCGATGCCTACCCCTAGTATGGAAGATTATATTGAACAAATTTATTTGTTGATTGATGAAAAGGGTTATGCCCGCGTATCTGATATTGCTGAAGCGCTTAGTGTACATCCAT
Source organism: Bacillus clarus (assembly GCF_000746925.1). Classification (GTDB taxonomy): domain Bacteria; phylum Bacillota; class Bacilli; order Bacillales; family Bacillaceae_G; genus Bacillus_A; species Bacillus_A clarus. The sequence continues at coordinate 1,168,115 of NZ_JMQC01000008.1, read as the reverse complement.
CCTCTGTAACAAAAATGGTACAGAAATTAGACAAAGATGAATATCTAATTTATGAAAAATATAGAGGGCTTGTCTTAACAACAAAAGGTAAAAAAATCGGAGAACGTCTCGTATATCGTCATGACTTATTAGAACAGTTTATGCGTATTATCGGTGTAGATGAAAGCAAGATTTATAATGATGTAGAAGGAATTGAACATCATTTAAGTTGGGAAGCGATTGACCGCATTGGTGATTTAGTACAATATTTTGAACAAGATGAACTTCGAGTTGAAACACTTCGTGGTGTTCAAAAAGCAAATGAAGAGCAAGGGAAGTAAAGGGAACGATGGGCGTTTCCTTTTTTATTAGAAGAGTAATTTGATGATATATGTAAGTGGAAAATAAGTTTGCAAAGGATGGGGTAAGAATGAAAGCGATTATTTTTGATTTCGATGGATTAATTGTAGATACAGAAACAATTTGGTTCCAATCTTTCAGGGATGTTGTTCATGGATATGGCGGAGAGTTACCTTTAGAAGAATTTGCAAAATGTATTGGAACGACTGATGAAGTACTCTATACATATATTAAAGAACAGTTGAGAGAACAATTTAATGAAAGTGTACTGAAAGAAAAGGTCTCAATTTTACATAAAGAGAAAATGAAGATGCCAGTAGCTCGTGATGGAGTAAAAGAGTATTTAGAAGAAGCAAAAGAACTTGGCCTTAAGATTGGTTTAGCTTCTAGCTCATCGAGAGAATGGGTTGTCGGATTTTTAGATGCATTAGAAATTCGAGAGTATTTTGAAGTTATTAAAACGAGAGAAGATGTCGAGAAGGTAAAACCAGATCCCGCTCTTTATAAAGTTGCTATTGAAGAATTAGGAATAAAACCGTCAGAAGCTGTTGTATTTGAAGATTCATTAAATGGACTCGAGGCGGCAATTGCGGCAGGTTTAAAATGTGTCGTTGTACCTAATGAGGTAACGAAGAGTTTACAATTTGAAAATCATCATCTGCGTATAGAGAGTATGAAATCTAAGAGTTTAACGGAAGTGCTCCGCGCTGTAAAGATACATAAATAAAAAGAAAGACCGTGTTCCCTAGAAGGAAGCGCGGTCTTTCTTTTTATTTTTTTTACCTTCAATTACAGTTAAATGAGACTGTTTTCGTTTCCGTTTCAACAAAGGTGAATTTCCTTTCTTACCTTTGTCATCAGGAGCATTTCGTTTTAAGAAAGAATTGCTTAGGGGTGCTACGTTTTGTTTTCCGTATTTGCGGTTCGATTGTTTCGCAGCGCGCTTATATGAGCTTTGCGAATTTGCAGAACCACTAGAGTTTGTAAACATTTTGTAGAGTAAGTAAAAGATCCCAACGACAAGTAACATGAGACCAATATTTCTTAATATACCCATTGGATCTGTAATAACAGATGAAACGAGACCAAATATTGCTAACCCAATAATAAGCATAAATACAGCGAACATAAGCGAACGACCGTTCATAAGGAACACCTCCTAAAAACATATATTAAAATTAGTATATTAACGATGAGGAAAGGAGTTGAACACCATTTTTAAATAATTATTATTATTTGTTTTCTAGACGTAATAATTCTTCAAATGATGCGATTGCAACTTCAACTTGATCATCTGTCGGTTCTTTTGTCGTTAATAGTTGAAGCCATAATCCAGGGAACCCTAATACCCGTAAAACTGGAATATCTCGTAAACGGTTTGTAAATTGTAATACTTCAAATGAAATACCTAAAACAACTGGAATTAATAAAATTCGGTTTACTACCCGGGCCCAGAGCGGATCAGTAGGAACGAGGAAGTAAACAAACATTCCAATAATGACTGTAAATATGATAAAGCTACTGCCACATCGATAATGAAGGCGAGTTTGATTTTGAACATTTTCTACAGTCAATGGCAGGTTATTCTCGTAAGCGTTGATTACTTTATGCTCTGCACCGTGATATTGAAACACCCGCTTAATAAGTGGGGTTAATGAAATAAAGTATATGTAGCTCAATAATAACATGAGCTTAATGATGCTTTCGACAATAATTTGCCCTGTATGAGATGGGAAAATCGGTCTTGTTAATTCAGCTAACAGTGCAGGGACTGCTGTGAAAATAACTTTACCGAATATGAATGATAAAACGCCGACTGCTGCAACTCCTAATACCATCGTTAATTTTGATTGTTCTTCTTTTTTATTTGCAAGCTGTTCGTCATCTTCTGGATGAACATCGAACCGTTCTGAGGCAAAGTTTAAATGTTTTGCCCCATTAGCGCTTGCATCAACAATAGCGGCGATACCTCGTAAAAATGGAATCTTCTTTAGCACAGATAATACGTTATTACGAACACGTGGTAATCGATAAAAATCAATCGATTTATCTTTACGACGAACGGCTGTAACAGTATATTCTCTACCGCCAAACATAACTCCTTCTATGACCGCTTGCCCGCCATATATTTGTTTTGACTCTTCTGCCATGTTAACACCAACCTGTATTTGTTTCTCTCTTATGTAGAAAAGAGGCAATTGTCATACTTGGTTCTGTCATTGTGAGATGTGACAATCACCGAGTTTCTTTTATTTTATCGACAAATACAAGCAGATGACAAGAAAAAATGTTACGAGAGTAGGACATTTCTTATTCTTTTTATAGACAAATTTCGCAGGATTTAAACATGCTTCAAAATAGTTTCGGACATACTAATAAGCGGAGGTGTTGATGTGAATCAAGAGCAATCAACAACAAGAAACTTTGTGCAGATTGGTTTATTTGGTGGTGTTTTTTGGGGAAGTATATGGTATTTTCTTCACATTTTTTCATTTACGGAAGCAGGACCAAACTACTTGCTTTTACCATTTGCTTTTGGAAATTGGAAAGAAGGGGTTTGGGGAAATGTGTTAGGCATTGTCTGTATGGGGCTTCTTTCTATTTTAGTTGCATTTCTCTATAAAGTTCTTTTTAAAAGGTTTGAAGGGGTACTACCTGGAATACTATACGGTTTATTTTGGTGGGGGTTACTGTTTTTAGGTATGGGGTTAATGGCGCCTGTCATTAAAAGTGCGCTTCATTTACCGAAAGAAACAATTGTAACGACGATGTGCATTTTTATTTTATACGGTGTGTTCATCTCATATTCTGTTTCGTTTGAAGCGAATAATGTAAATAGAGGGGAAGGTCTGAAGAAGACAAACTATTCAAATAAGTGATTCCTATGTTAGAATGTTGTATAGACATTCTTTATAATAAGGAGTTTTAAAAAATGAAAAAGTTACTCCTCGTAAACGGCCCAAACCTAAACCGTCTCGGTGTCCGAGAGGTAAATGTATATGGAAAAGGGACATTAACGACGCTCGAAACAGATATGAAACAAGAGGCAGAAAAATTGGGAGTGGAGTTAGAATGTTTTCAATCGAATCATGAAGGTGCTCTTATTGACATCATTCATGAGGCTGATGACATATATGAAGGAATCATTCTAAATCCGGGAGCATTTACGCATTACAGCTATGCGATTCGAGATGCAATTGCAAGCATTTCGATTCCTGTTATTGAAGTGCATATTTCTAACATTCACCAGCGCGAATCATTTCGTCATGAATCTGTGACGGCAGCTGTTTGTGCGGGGCAAATTGTTGGTTTTGGCTTTTATGGCTATAATCTAGCGCTATTTGCATTATTGGAGAAACTAAGGGAGGCATAAGTTGATGGAAAAGATCGCGAAATTAAGAAGCGCATTTGATGAAGCTGGTATTGATGGTATTGTACTAACAAATGAACATAGCCGTAGATATATGACGAATTTCACAGGAACAGCTGGAGTTGTACTTGTCTCGAAAGAACGTGCTTTATTTATTACAGATTTCCGTTATGTAGAGCAAGCTAGTAAACAAGCGGTTGGATATGAAATCGTACAACATACAGGACTAATTCTTGATGAAGTTGCTAAACAAGTAAAAGAACTTGGAATTCAAAAGCTTGGCTTTGAGCAAGATACTCTTACATATAGCTCTTATACAGTGCATAAAGAAGCGATTGAAGCTGAATTTATTCCAACTTCTGGACTTGTAGAAAAGTTACGCTTGATAAAGACTGATTCAGAGATTAAGATATTAAAGGAAGCTGCACAGATTGCAGATGCTGCCTTTGAACATATTCTATCATTCATTCGCCCGGGAGTATCTGAAATTGAAGTGTCAAATGAACTTGAATTTTTCATGAGAAAACAAGGAGCAACATCTTCTTCGTTTGATATTATCGTTGCTTCAGGTCTTCGTTCGGCATTACCGCACGGCGTGGCATCTGAAAAAGTGATAGAAACAGGAGATTTCGTTACATTAGACTTTGGCGCTTATTATAAAGGATATTGTTCTGATATTACTCGTACGATTGCGGTTGGTGAGCCATCTGATAAATTAAAAGAAATTTATAATATCGTTTTAGAAGCGCAACTGCGTGGTGTGAACGGTATTAAAGCTGGTTTAACTGGTCGTGAGGCTGATGCATTAACGCGTGATTACATAACGGAAAAAGGATATGGTGAATACTTCGGGCATTCTACTGGTCATGGAATCGGTCTTGAGATTCATGAAGCACCAGGATTAGCGTTCCGTTCTGAAACGGTACTTGAACCTGGAATGGCTGTAACGGTAGAGCCAGGTATTTATATTCCAGGTATCGGTGGCGTACGTATTGAAGATGATATCATTGTAACAAGTGAAGGTAATGAAGTAATTACGAAATCTCCAAAAGAACTTATTATTTTGTAATACACAGGAGGATTTTTTTACATGATTTCAGTAAACGATTTTCGTACAGGTTTAACAATTTCAGTGGACAACAGCCTTTGGCAAGTACTTGATTTTCAACACGTAAAACCAGGTAAAGGTGCTGCGTTCGTTCGCTCTAAACTACGTAACCTTCGCACAGGTTCTGTTCAAGAAAAAACATTCCGTGCAGGTGAAAAAGTAGAAAAAGCACATATCGAAAACCGTCGTATGCAATACTTATACGCGAGCGGTGAGTCTCACGTATTCATGGATAACGGAACTTATGAGCAAATCGAACTTGGTGAAAACCAAATCGAACGCGAATTAAAATTCCTAAAAGAAAACATGGAAGTAGCTATTATGACATACCAAGGCGAAGTACTTGGTGTTGAACTTCCAAATACTGTTGAATTAAAAGTTGTAGAAACAGAGCCTGGTATTAAAGGTGACACAGCTTCTAACGTAACAAAACCAGCTACATTAGAAACTGGCCTTGTTGTACAAGTACCAATCTTCATTAACGAAGGCGAAATGCTTATCATCAACACTGGTGAGGGTAAATACGTTTCTCGTGCATAGTAAAAAAGCACTCGTGATGTGATCATCACGAGTGCTTTTTTATGTGAAGTAGGGCAAATAGTAAACGATGCTTATAATAAGGCTAATTACGACAAGTGAAAGAGTACCTGCAATGTATGGGGTGAAAACAATTTGAAACGGTCGTATTTCTCCCGTTTCGACACCTGTTAAGTTTTTATTTACAGCATGATCCATATTATTATTTCTGTATATACTCATGATAATTAACCATATAATTGCAAAGATTGCTAAACTTCCGAGGAAAAAACTCTCCATAAATGACCAACCGACCATTTTTGAAAAAAGATAAATACCAGCGAGCTCCAATATAATTGTTAGACAAAGTTTAACGATCTTCATATGTATTCCCCCTCATTTTGTACTTCCAATCAATTTAAAAATTTTTCGTATGATATAACGTGCAGCGCGCAAGGAGAGTGAACTTCTTGTTCTAATGCGTCATGTTCGTCTGGAAATTGTTTTTCTACATGTAGTGAAATATAAGGTAGTTTCTCTTGTGCCTTTAAAGAGCGAATATTAGTCATTTTTGCACCAGCAAATACGTATGTAAGTTGTAAATCTAAAAAGGCAATTTTTAACATCTCTTTTTTAGCAGCTTCATTGTATCCTTTTCCCCAATACGGATAACCGAGCCAACTGCCGATATGAGATTTCTTTTTCTCATAATTAATATGTTTAAGCGTAGTAAGTCCAATTACTTCGTTTTCTTCATTTGCAATCACTCTTGATACGGAATGGTTTTTTCGTTCATCTTCCATAGCAAGGTGAATAAATGCTTTCGTGTCTTCTACAGTTTTTACTTTTAGACCTAAGGCATCTTTTACATGTGGATCGCTGGATAGCTCAAAAATCACATTTGCATATCGTAAATCGAGTGGTAGTAAAGTAACCTGCTTCATCGTCTATGCCCCTTTTCTATTAAATATAGCATAAAATAATATGAATATTCAGATTTAAATTAAAATCAGTAGAGAAAAATTATGTTTTTACTTCTGAAATAGACAACCTCTGCATATGGTTGTACAAATATATTCTTTTTTAGAATAAGGAACTAGTAACCGTTAGGGGAGAAGGTGGGAGAATGAAACAGTGGCTAGCGGCAATGGAAACATCTGTGCTTATGATGGGGTTACTTCGGTTGTTTTCAGGTAGCGCGGAAATATTCGCCGCTTTGCTTATGCTTTATGTGAATGATACGAAAAAAGCATTGTTTATAAATGGTATGTTGGCGTTTGTTGGACCGACCGTATTAATTTTAACAATGACAATTGGCATAGCGAGTGTAGCAAGTGAGATTTCTTTTTTGAAATTCTTTTTTCTAGCGCTTGGAATTGGCTGTATTTTTATCGCGTTGTTGAAATAGTAAGTCGAGTATAGTGGGGAGAAGCTGATGAAAGAGGTATTAGAAGTTTTACCGAAAACGATGAAACAGTTAATTGAAGGTTGTGAGCAATACGATGCTCTAGAAGAAATTCGTGTTCGAATTGGAAGGCGACTAGAATGTATCGCGCATGGAGACGTGTTTTTTTATGACTATATCGCTACAGTGGAAGATGCAATCTACTTATTGAATAAATTGAGTCAATTTTCGATTTACACGATGGAAGAGGAATTGAAACGTGGATATGTAACGCTTCGCGGTGGTCATAGAATTGGATTAGCGGGAAAAGTAATTACAGAGAAAAGTGCAGTGAAGATGATTCGGGATGTTTCCTCATTTAACATTCGCATCGCCCGTCAAAAACTTGGAATTGCTGAACCCCTTCTTTCTTATCTATACGATTCGCGATGGTTAAATACGATGGTAATAGGGCCGCCGCAAACAGGGAAAACAACACTTTTAAGAGATGTGGCACGCTGCATGAGTCAAGGTGTAAGTGCTTCGAAAATTCCTTCTTGTAAAGTTGGAATCGTTGATGAACGATCAGAAATTGCCGGATGTGTGAAGGGAATTCCGCAATATGACTTTGGCACACGAGTAGATGTATTAGATGCTTGTCCAAAAGCTGAAGGAATGATGATGATGATTCGTTCTATGAGCCCAGATATATTAATCGTGGATGAAATAGGGCGCAAAGAAGATAGTGAAGCAATTATGGAGGCGGTGCACGCTGGTGTTCAGCTTTTTATAAGCGCACATGGATTTTCTTACGATGATGTTGTGAAACGACCATCGTTGCAAGCGGTACTGGAACTTGGCGTGTTTGATCGGTTTGTGGAGTTGTCAAAGGCGAGAGGGCCAGGAACAGTTATGCAAGTGAAAGACAGAAACGGAAAAACGGTCCATACACGCGGGAAGGTTCAAAGTGTATGGTGAAAATTTTTGGTGCAGTTTTAATAGTTGCGGTTAGCACTTTTTTTGGTTTTTCATATGCGAAGCGATATAGTGAGAGACCTCGCCAGCTTCGGTTATTAAAAGCAGCGCTACAATCATTAGAGGCTGAAATTATGTATGGGCATACGCCGCTATCAGAAGCAGCGGAGCGCTTAGTCAAACAAATGCCTAGGCCGTTAAACTGGATATTTCAAAGTTTTTCAAAGCGCCTAGAAAGCGGGGAACAAACAGTTAGAGAGGCTTGGATTGATAGTCTAAAGGAAAACTGGAAATTAACGGCGTTTAAACAAACAGAATATGAAATCTTGCAGCAATTCGGTGAAACGCTAGGACAGCATGATCGTGAATCCCAGCAAAAACATATTCGCTTATGTATTACACACTTAGAAAGAGAAGAAGGAGAAGCGAAAGCACTGCAACTTCAATATGAAAAGATGATAAAGAGCTTAGGTGTATTAGCAGGACTTCTTATTGTAATTTTACTGCTATAGGGGGGGAGAAAGACGATGTCCATTGATGTTGGATTAATATTTCAAATCGCCGGAATTGGCATTGTTTTAGCTTTCATTCATACCGTACTGAAAGAATTAAAGCGGGAAGATATTGCAAATTGGGTTATCCTTGTCGGTTTTGTCGTTATTTTATTTCATGTTGCATTTTTAATTAATACTTTGTTTGACAAGATAAAAAGTGTCTTTCTCTTCCAGTAAAGGAGGCGGTTCGAATCGAAATCATCCAAATTGTCGGATTGGGCCTCGTGGCTACTTTTTTAGCTGCTGTTTTAAACCAACATAAATCTAGTATTACATCTTTATTCATTGTATTCATTGGTAGCGTTATGTTTCTTTTATTAATTGATCAAATCCATTCCATTTTACAAATGATTGAGAGGGTGGCGAGCGAAGCGAAAGTTAGCAATGTGTACGTAGAAACATTATTGAAAATTATCGGCATTGCTTATATTGCTGAATTTGGAGCGCAAATTACAAAAGATGCTGGTCAAGGTGCAATTGCTTCAAAAATTGAATTAGCGGGAAAAATTTTAATTCTCGTTATGGCAATTCCGATTTTGACTGTTGTAATTGAAACAATTCTCGGATTTTTACCTACGGGATAAGGGGGAGTGAATGTTGCGAAGGTTTGGAACTAAGCTACTGTTTGCTTGCTTCCTTTTCTTTTCTTTACCAATTGTCGTACAAGCTTCTCCTATAGAAACGAACGTCGTAGACCAGCAATTGGATAAGCTTGGAATTGAAGATGTGAAGCAATTTTGGGACGGGATTGTTACAAAATATGGAGGCTATTTGCCAGAGAGTCAAAAGGGAAGTTTTATGGAATTTGTAAAGGGAGAAAAAGAGTTTTCCATAAAGGAATGGATGATAGGACTATTAAAATATTTATTCCACGAACTGGTTGCAAACGGGAAGTTGCTTGGAACGCTCATTATGCTCACAATTTTTAGTGCGTTACTCCAATCTTTACAGTCTGCTTTTTCAAAGAGTAGTGTTAGTAAAATTGCAGATGCTGTTGTATATATGGTACTCATTATTTTCGCTTTAAATAGTTTTTATGTCGTAATGATGTATGCGAGAGAAACAATTCAAACGATGGTAGATTTCATATTAGCTCTATTACCAATTCTACTTGCACTTATAGCGACAGGTGGCGGAGTTGTATCTGTATCATTCTTCCACCCAATTATCATTTTCTTAATGAATACGAGTGGGCTACTTATGAACTATATCGTTCTCCCACTTTTATTACTCGCAACTATTTTGAGCATTGTAAGTACGATGAGTGATCAATACAAAGTTACGAAATTGTCCAAGCTCTTGCAAAACGTAAGTGTTGGGATTATTGGTATCTTTTTGACGATATTTTTAGGTGTATTATCTGTACAAGGAACAGCCACGGCAGTGGCGGATGGGATAGCTGTGAAAACAGCTAAGTTTGTAACAGGAAACTTTATTCCTGTAGTAGGAAGAATGTTTACTGAAGCAGCAGATACGGTTATTAGTGCATCTGGATTATTAAAAAATACGGTTGGAATTATTGGACTTGTCATCTTATGTTTAATTGTTGCTTTTCCTGCGATCCAAATTTTTTGTATCGCATTTATTTATAAGTTCGCAGCGGCAGTATTACAGCCGGTTGGCGGGGGAGCTATTATTCAATGTTTAGACATTATCGGCCGAAGTATCATTTACGTATTCGCTTGCTTAGCTATCGTATCTTTCATGTTCTTTTTAAGTATTACCATTATTATTGCTGCAGGGAACATTACGCTGATGATGCGATAGGAGGTGAAGTGTGTGCAATTTGTTACGGAGTGGATTAGAAACATTATCGTTTTTTTACTCTTAGCGACAATGCTTCATCTCATTCTTCCTAATTCAAATTTACAAAAGTATGTCAAATTTGTTGTAAGTCTACTATTAGTAGTATTAATTTTAACGCCGCTCTTTAAATTGTTACAGACAGATGTGAATGAAGTGATTGCAAATTTTAATCAAGAAAAGTATGTGACAGATGGATCAGTAAAAAATTCAATTGATTCGAAGAAAAAAGAAATACAAGCTCTAACACGTGCATATAGTTTAGAAGAGATGGCTGTCAAAATGAAAAAAGAAGTTGGAAAAGAATTTGAGAAAAAATATGGTATGACAGTCTCTGAAATACAAATAGTCGCAACGGAACATACAGAAGAAGTAAAAGCAGCGAAGGATATTCAATCTGTTGTTGTGACATTAAAAGAAAAAGAACGCGATAAAAATGATGCAATTGAAACGGTAAAACCTATTGAAATTAATACGAAAGAATCACCGGAAAAAGTAGAAGAAACGAATGTAGAAATGAAAGAGTTCTTTTCAAACCAGTGGCAGCTAGAGGATAAACAAATCCAAGTTCAAATGGAAGGGAGGACAGGTAGAGTAAATGGACAATAAAGATAAAAATTCGAAGCTTTCATTTTTTCGCAACTTATTAAAAGGGGACGAAAAAGATGATAAGGAAAAGGGGAAAAAGGTAACGCCTAAGTTTTTGCTTGTCCTACTAATACTTGGGATTTTGCTTATGTTTTCTAGTAATTTCTTTTCAACTAAAAAAGAAGAAGTGCCTGTGTTTAAAGAAAAGACAAGTACAATACAAAGTTCAGAAAAGGATGTCCCAACTTTCGGACAAAAGGATAATGATAATATGTCAATCGTAGAAAAATACGAAAAAGCATACGAGCAAGAATTGAAATCCGCATTAGAAGACATATCAGGAGTGAAAGATGTATCTATTGAAGTAAACCTAGACTCATCTGAAGAGAAAATACTTGAGAAAAATACTGTGAAGCGTTCACAAACAACAGGAGAAACGGATAAAACGGGTGGTAAAAGGGAAGTAGAGGACGAATCTCTCGATGAAAAGACAGTCATTATACGTCAAGGTGATAAAGAAACTCCAATTGTTTTACGAACAGAGAAGCCGAAAGTGCGTGGTGTTCTGGTCGTAGCAAGGGGAGTGGATAATATACAAATTAAATCAATGGTAAAAGAAGCGGTGACGCGTATGCTAGATGTACCAGCTCATCGCGTGGCAGTATTACCGAAAAAGGGATAGGGAGGAAGTAAAGTGTTAAAAAAACAAACAGTTTGGTTATTAACGATGTTAAGTCTAGTTGTTGTGCTATCTGTTTACTATGTAACAACTCCTGATAAAATGAACAATGCGGCGCCAACAGCGAGCGAAAAGATTGGACAAGAAAAGCAAGGAACTGACAAAGCGGTTACAAAAGAGACAACGAAAGAAACATCAAAAGAAACTTCAAATAAAGAAACAGATAAAAAGGATGGTAGTAAAAAAGAAACAAGCAAAAAAGACAGCAACGTAACGGTTCAATCCAGTGATGAAAATTTCACAGCTCTACGTATGCAAATGGAAGATCAACGTAGTGTGGAGAAAGAAAAGTTGCAAAATGTAATTAATTCAGCGAAATCTTCAGCAGAAGAAAAGAGCAAAGCAAAGGATAATTTTGATGCAATCACTACAATGGAAACAAAAGAAGGATTGCTTGAAACAGTTATAAAATCTCAAGGTGGATACAAAGATGCTCTTGTAAGGGCGGATGGAACTGATATTAAAGTCACAGTAAAAGCAACAAAGCATTCGCAAAAAGAAGCAAATAAAATTATTCAACTTGTAAGAAGTGAAGCTGGTTCAAAAGATGTAGGTGTGAAGTTTGATCCACAGACAAAATAAAAAGAATAATAGAAAAAAAGCTATCGAAAACGATAGCTTTTTTCAACTTCATTTTTGTGGTTTTCTTGAGCGTTTTCAATTGGAAATGGAGAGATACGCTGGGAGTAAAAAATCAAAGGTTCATGATAATGATGATTACTTTTTCCAGATTTGACGTGGATGAAAAGGACAACTGCCCAAATGATTACCGCTGGCAAGAACAGAATGAGCCATATCATATGTCCACACCTCACTACACCATATTTTTCTTCACCTTGAACATACTATTCTTATGTGAAGGAATAATGAACGGCTTGTAAACAAAAAAATAATATTTGGTAAAAATATGTTTTTTATGTGGATAAAATGAAGCATGAAAGGGGAAATATGTGTGTACAGACGGGTGCTTGAAGAAAGAAAAAGGATGTTTTTTAGGAAGTGGTCTTGCCAATTTCGTGTGAAACTTGGTATTATTACTAGGTATTAAATTTCTAGTGGAATAATATTTTTACAGGAGATTTCATTTATCGTAAAGAAATATAAAATTGGAATGTTTAAAATATTTATCGTAAGATGGAAATAGTAAATATTTCTATTAGTAAATGTCATAGGAATGATCTTTCTAATAGATACATCGTATTTTTACAGTCGATCTAGTTTTACATGCTGGTAATCTGTAAAAACGGGACAAACAAGTGTATGGGAGTGGATTTTATATGTTTAAAATTCAAGAAGTTCGTGAATTAATTAAATTAATTGATAGCTCTAATATTGATGAATTTGAATACAAAAAAGACGGTACAACAATCAAAATGAAAAAACGTGGTAATGAAGTCGTTACTGTGCAAGCACCTGTAGTGAAGCAAATAGCACAGCCAGCAGCTGTAGAAGTTGAAACAGCGGTAGCTGCAGCACAAGTAGAAGTGCCAAAACAAGAAGAGAAGAAAGTTGTGAATAATGAGAACCTACATAAAATCACTTCACCAATGGTAGGAACATTCTATGCTTCTTCTTCACCTGATACGCCTCCATATGTAAGTGTTGGAGACAGAGTATCAAAAGATTCTATCGTATGTATTGTTGAGGCAATGAAGTTGTTTAACGAGATTGATGCCGATGTAGAGGGAGAAATTGTTGAAATCCTCGTTAATAATGGACAACTTGTTGAGTATGGACAACCGCTATTTCTTGTAAAAGCGTAATAAGGGAGTCTTTGTGATGATAAAAAAAGTATTAATAGCTAATCGTGGGGAAATTGCGGTACGAATTATTCGTGCTTGCAAAGAAATGAATATTGAAACAGTTGCTATTTATTCAGAAGCAGATAAAGAGTCACTTCATGTGCAAATTGCAGATGAAGCATATTGCGTTGGGCCAACGATTTCGAAAGAAAGCTATTTAAATCTAACAAATATTATAAGTGTTGCAAAATTAACAGGGTGTGATGCAATCCATCCTGGGTATGGTTTTTTAGCGGAGAATGCAGATTTTGCAGAGTTATGCCGTGAATGTAATTTGATTTTTATCGGTCCGAGTCCAGAAGCTATTTCAAAGATGGGCACAAAAGACGTTGCTCGTGATACAATGAAAGAAGCAGGGGTTCCGATTGTACCAGGTTCACAAGGGATTATTAAAAATACCGAAGAAGCGATTAAGCTTGCTAATCAAATTGGATATCCTGTTATTATTAAAGCGACTGCTGGTGGTGGCGGAAAAGGTATTCGTGTTGCACGCGATGAAGAGGAGCTTGTGAAAGGAATTCAAATTACACAGCAAGAAGCTAGTACCGCTTTTGGGAACCCTGGTGTATACTTAGAGAAGTACGTTGAAGATTTCCGCCATGTTGAGATTCAAATAATGGCAGATACACATGGAAATGCCATTCATTTAGGAGAGCGTGATTGTACAATTCAGCGCCGTTTGCAAAAGTTATTAGAAGAGAGTCCATCGCCTGCACTTGATGAAAATATTCGCAAGCAAATGGGTGATGCGGCGGTGAAAGCAGCGGTAGCGGTTGATTATACAGGTGCTGGTACAGTTGAGTTTATTTATGAATATAAAACGAAAAGCTTTTATTTCATGGAGATGAACACGCGAATTCAAGTTGAACATCCGGTTACTGAAATGGTCACAGGGATGGATTTAATTAAAGAACAAATTCGTGTTGCTTCTGGAGAAAAGTTATTGTTACAGCAAGAAGAAGTACAATTTAATGGTTGGGCAATTGAATGTCGAATTAATGCGGAAAACCCTGCCAAAAAATTTATGCCATCTCCAGGTAAAGTGGAAATGTACTTACCACCAGGCGGATTTGGTATTCGCGTCGATTCAGCTGTTTATCCAGGGTATTCAATTCCACCTTTCTATGATTCGATGGTTGCCAAATTAATTGTTCACGGAAAAACACGTGAAGAAGCAATTGCAAAAATGAAGCGAGCGCTCAGTGAATTTGTCATTGAAGGCGTACATACAACAATCCCGTTCCATTTGCAATTGCTAGATCATCCTGATTTTGTAAAAGGTGAATTTAACACGAAATTTTTGGAAGAGCATGAACTTGTGACGCAGTGATACATTAAAGGAGGTTTTTTTCATGGCTGAACATATGTTAGATATGGGTCAAGATACAACTCTTGGAAAAGTAGAAATTGCACCAGAAGTAATTGAAGTAATTGCAGGTATTGCGGCTGCTGAAGTAGATGGTGTCGCGGCAATGCGTGGTAATTTTGCTACAGATGTTGTTGAGAAGTTAGGTAAGAAAAATCATGGTAAAGGTGTAAAGGTTGAATTAGCGAACGAAGATATTATCGTTGACCTTTATGTTGTTATGTATTTTGGTGTAGCAATTCCAGTTGTTGCACAAAAAATTCAAGATAACATTCGCCAAGCGCTCTTTACAATGACAGGTCTTGAGCCAAAAGAAGTGAATGTTCACATCGTTGGCGTAACATTCGAAACACAAAAAACAGAAATCGAACCAGTGTAAGAATGAAAAAGGTGCCTAAACACAGGCACCTTTTTTATCGTTTCATTTCTTCACAAATAAAAGCCTCTAATTATTATACTATTTCAAAAAATGAGAAATAAACAAAAGGAATCATACGTTTTTCCAAAAAACGTACATTGTGATAAGATATGGAACTTGAAGTTAATCTTTTTATTATTTTTCAGCCTTGTACCCCGTGTATGAAACGATAAATTGTGTTATTATCATTGTATTATAAGGTTGGAAAATCAATGAAAACTACAAGAGTAAGTAAATTGACGGCTTATAAATTATAATAATATAACAAAACATAAGGAAAGATTTGAAGTATAAAGGAGAGTTACAATGAAACGTAGGACGGCCAGAGAAAGAGCCATGCAAGCATTATACCAAATGGATATTACCGGAGAATTAGAACCGAAAGTAGCGGTGGAAAACACGCTAGATGAAGGTGAAGAAACAAATGAGTTTTTAGAATCACTTGTTGTGGGATTTGTGGAAAACAAAGAAGCAATCGATGAAGCGATTCGTCAAAACTTAAAGAAGTGGAAACTAGAGCGTATTAGTATTGTGGATCGCAGTATTTTACGTGTCGCTGTGTATGAAATGAAATACATGGAAGAAATTCCACATAATGTAACAATTAACGAAGCAATTGAAATTGCTAAAACATTTGGGGATGAGGAATCTCGTCGTTTCATTAACGGCGTTTTATCTAATATAAAAGAGACACTGTAATTTCTTTAAGGGGGAATCTTAAAATGGTAGCAGTAATCATCAAAGGAAATGAAGTTGCGGAGAAAAAACGAACACAATTAAAAGAAGAAGTTGTGAAGTTGAAAGAGCAAGGGATTGTACCAGGATTAGCAGTTATTTTAGTTGGAGAAGATCCAGCTTCTCGTTCTTACGTAAAAGGGAAAGAGAAGGGCTGTGAGCAAGTTGGGATTTATTCAGAGCTAATTGAATTTCCAGAGACGATTACAGAGGAGCGTTTGCTTGCTGAGATTGATCGCTTAAATGAGGATGACCGTATTAATGGCATATTAGTGCAATTACCTGTACCAAAACATATTGAAGAGAAAGCTATCATTGAAAGAATTTCACCTGAAAAGGATGTAGACGGATTTCACCCAATCAGCGTGGGCCGTATGATGACGGGGCAAGATACATTTCTCCCGTGTACACCACATGGCATTTTGGAATTAGTGAAAGAAACAAATCTTGATATTTCCGGAAAACATGTTGTTGTAATTGGAAGAAGTAATATTGTTGGAAAGCCAGTAGGACAGCTGTTTTTAAATGAAAATGCAACTGTGACGTACTGTCATTCTAAAACGAAAAACATAAAAGAATTGTGTAAGTTAGCTGATATTTTAATTGTAGCTGTTGGAAGACCAAAAATGGTAACAGCTGAGTATATAAAAGAAGGCGCAGTTGTAATTGATGTTGGGGTTAACCGTTTGGAAACAGGCAAGCTTTGTGGCGATGTTGACTTCGACAATGTATTAGACGTTGCAGGTTACATTACACCGGTACCAAAGGGAGTCGGTCCAATGACGATTACAATGCTGCTTCATAACACAGTTGAATCTGCTAAACGTGCAGGTGTTGTTTGTAATTAATTTGAAATGGCTATGAGGAGAGAGAAATGGAGAAGCAATATTTAACCGTTACAGCATTAACACGCTATATAAAAACGAAAATAGAGTATGACCCGCATTTGCAGTCTGTTTGGTTAAAAGGTGAAATTTCAAACTTTAAATATCATAGCCGTGGTCATATGTATTTCACATTGAAAGATGAAAATGCAAGAATCGCAGCGGTTATGTTTGCGGGTCATAATCGTAATATTAAATTCAGGCCAGAGAATGGAATGAAGGTACTTGTAAAAGGGAAAATCTCTGTTTACGAGGCGAGTGGTTCTTATCAAATTTATATTCAAGATATGCAGCCTGATGGTGTAGGAAATCTACACTTAGCATATGAACAGTTAAAGGTTCGATTAGAGGAAGAAGGATTGTTTTCGCGAGTTTATAAGCAACAGATTCCTGCATATGCAAAAACAATTGGTGTCATTACTTCACCGACAGGTGCAGCAATTCGAGATATTATAACAACGATTAAACGGCGTTATCCAATTGGAAATGTCATTGTATTTCCAGTACTTGTACAAGGGGAGTCAGCGGCTCCCTCAATTGTACAAGCTATTCATACAGCGAATGAAATGGGAGATATAGATGTATTAATTGTTGGGCGTGGTGGTGGCTCGATTGAAGAATTGTGGGCCTTTAACGAGGAAATGGTTGCAAGAGCAATCTTTGCAAGTAAGATTCCGATTATTTCAGCTGTAGGGCATGAAACAGACTTTACAATAGCTGATTTTGTTGCTGATTTACGTGCACCAACACCAACTGCAGCAGCGGAACTCGCAGCACCTAATATTCTTGAGTTACAAGAGAAAGTGTTACAAAGAACTCTCAGATTGCAAAGAGCGATGCGAGAGATGGTACATAAGAAACAAGAAAAATTACAAGTGTTGCAAAAGTCATATGCATTCCGTTATCCACGGCAAGTGTACGAGCAAAAGGAAGAGCAATTAGATCGTGCTCTTGAGCAACTTGTTTTAGCGAAAGAACGCTATATAGATAAAAAGGTAAATCAATTAAAGCAACTTTCATTTTACCTAGAGAAGCATCATCCCTCTCAAAAGATTATGCAAACGAAGACAGCGATAGAAACATTGCAAAAGCAATTGCAACGTGAAATGCAAACAGTATTGCAAACGAAAGAGTTTGCGTTTGTGAGAGCGGCTCAAAAACTGGAAGCTCTAAGTCCGCTTAAAGTAATGATGAGAGGATATGGGCTTGTATATAGTGAAGAGAAGCAAGTGTTAAAGAGTGTGAAAGATGTCGGCCTTGGAGATGCTGTTTCAGTTCAATTACAAGATGGAATACTAGATTGTAACGTATCAGGCATAGAGGAGCGTGAATTGAATAATGGAAAATAAATTAAGCTTTGAAGAGGCAATTTCGCAGCTTGAACATCTCGTTTCTAAGCTTGAACAAGGTGATGTACCTTTAGAAGAAGCGATTTCATATTTTAAAGAAGGTATGGAATTATCTAAGCTTTGTGATGAGAAATTGAAAGATGTACAAGAACAAATGGCAGTTATCCTTGGGGAAGATGGAGAGCTTGAACCGTTTACTGCTTTAGGAGATGAAGCGTAGTGGCATATGTAGCTTTTGATACTTTTGTGAAAGAGAGTAAAACTTTCGTAGAAGAGAAGCTTGTAAGCTATGCAAATGAATTACAATGTCCAAATGTGCTTCGTGAAGCGATGGCATATTCATTGGAAGCGGGTGGAAAGCGTCTCCGCCCGTTGCTTTTATTTGCAACTTTGCAAGTGTTCGGAAAAGAAAGAGATCTTGGGATAGGTGCAGCTTGTGCTCTTGAAATGATTCATACATATTCATTAATTCATGATGATTTACCATGTATGGACGATGATGATTTAAGGCGCGGAAAGCCAACGAATCATAAAGTATTTGGTGAAGCGATGGCAGTCTTAGCAGGGGATGGTTTGTTAACATATGCTTTTCAAGTTGTGACAGCGTATGAGCATAGAGAAATTGCTCCTGACAAGAAATTGAGACTTGCACTGGAACTCGCGAAAGCAGCTGGACCAGAAGGAATGGTTGCTGGACAAGTAGCGGATATGGAAGCAGAAGGAAAACGGCTTACACGTAATGAATTAGAATACATTCATAAGCATAAGACAGGAAGGCTGTTAGAATATGCTGTGCTTGCAGGTGCTATACTTGCGGGTGCTACGCAAGAACAAGAAGAAAAATTACTTTCATTTGCAAAATATATCGGTCTAGCTTTCCAAATTCGAGATGATATTCTCGATGTAGAAGGAACGGAAGAAGAGATTGGAAAGCCGATTGGTAGTGATGCTTCTAATGAAAAGAGCACATATACGACGTTATTTACAATAGATGAGGCGAAGTCTATCTTAGAAGAAACGATTGCGAAAGCGAAAGATGCTATCGCGCCTTTACAATTACAAGATGAATATTTATTATCCATTTGTGATTTAATCGCAAAACGTAATAACTAATATAACAGCCTTTTCATTTGTTGAGTCATTTATCATTTTATGATATAAATGTAGGAAAAGGTTTTTCTTTTCTTGTTATTGGCAAAAATATATTTAGATTACGTTGCCGTTATCACTTTGTGTTAGCGGCTCTTTTTTCATCACACAAGGAAGTCTGATTTATGACATGATAAGTGAGCTACATTCTTATAGAAAATAGATGTCTCGTAAAGAAAAATGGAAGTATTTGCTGAAACAGGACAAGATAAAAATAATAAAAAATTTCTTGTGTTGTGTAAACGGTTTTTATAATATTTGACATGTTAAAAGATTATGAAATGAAAGTGAGTGATCCATGTGGATCTAGCGCAAATTCAAGACCCTAGTTTTTTGAAAGATATGTCTATCAGTGAACTAGAGGCATTGGGTGAGGATATTCGTAAGTTTTTAATTGAAGAGCTCTCTCAAACAGGTGGACATATTGCTCCGAACTTAGGTGTAGTAGAACTCACAATTGCTTTGCACAAATTGTTTGATAGTCCAAAAGATAAATTTTTATGGGATGTAGGACATCAATCCTATGTTCATAAAATTTTGACAGGACGTGCAAAAAATTTTGGTACATTAAGACAATATAAAGGGCTATGTGGTTTCCCAAAACGCTGTGAGAGTGAGCATGATGTATGGGAAACTGGTCATAGTTCGACATCATTATCTGCTGCAATGGGAATGGCCCTTGCACGTGATTTAAAGAAAACGAAAGAATATGTTATACCAATCATTGGAGATGGAGCTTTAACGGGCGGAATGGCTTTAGAAGCATTAAACCATATTGGGCATGAAAAAACAGATATGATTGTTATTTTAAATGATAATGAAATGTCGATTGCACCGAATGTCGGCGCACTTCATAATGTGCTTGGTCGCTTGCGTACAGCTGGAAAATACCAATGGGTAAAAGACGAACTAGAGTATATACTGAAGAAAATCCCAGCAGTTGGTGGAAAAGTCGCTGCGACAGCTGAAAAAATAAAAGATAGTCTAAAATATTTACTAGTATCAGGTGTCTTTTTTGAAGAATTAGGCTTTACATATTTAGGGCCAGTGGATGGTCATGATTATGAAAAGCTATTTGAGACGTTGCAATATGCAAAGAAAACAAAAGGGCCAGTACTCGTTCATGTAATTACGAAAAAAGGAAAAGGTTATAAACCAGCTGAGAGTGATGTTATCGGAACTTGGCATGGAACAGGACCTTATAAAATTGAATCAGGTGACTTTGTAAAGCCGAAGGAAGTTGCACCAGCATGGAGTGCTGTTGTCAGTGAAACGGTACGTAAGTTAGCGAAAACGGATGAGCGCATTGTTGCGATTACTCCGGCAATGCCAGTTGGTTCGAAATTGGAGAATTTCCAAAAAGAATTCCCAGATCGAATGATTGATGTAGGGATTGCCGAGCAGCATGCTACAACGATGGCTGCAGGTATGGCAACACAAGGAATGAAGCCATTCTTAGCGATTTATTCAACATTTTTACAAAGAGCATATGACCAAGTGGTACATGACATATGTCGTCAAAATTTAAATGTCTTTATTGGAATCGATCGCTCAGGATTAGTTGGAGCAGATGGTGAAACGCATCAAGGTGTATTTGACATCTCGTTTTTACGTCACTTGCCAAATATCGTACTTATGATGCCAAAAGATGAAAATGAAGGTCAACATTTAGTATATACAGCGATGCAGTATGAAGATGGACCGATTGCTTTACGTTATCCACGCGGAAACGGAATTGGCGTTCATATGGATGAAGAATTACAAACGATCCCAATTGGTACATGGGAGACATTAAAAGAAGGTACACAAGCTGCTATTTTAACGTTTGGTACAACAATTACAATGGCAATGGAAGCGGCGGAGCGTCTTGAGAAAGCTGGCGTTTCAGTGAAAGTAGTAAATGCTCGCTTTATTAAACCAATGGATGAAACGTATTTACATGAGCTCTTAGGGAAAAACATACCGATTTTAACAATTGAAGAAGCTTGTTTAATCGGTGGTTTTGGAACGGGAGTGGTTGAGTTTGCTGCTGATCATGGGTACCATAGTGCTTTAATTGAACGAATGGGCATTCCGGATCATTTTATTGAGCATGGTAGCGTAACAAAGCTGTTAGAAGAAATTGGTTTAACGACAGACGATGTTGTAGACCGTATTCATACAATGATTCCATCAAAACAAAAAAGGGCGTAACAAATGAGCGTAAAAAAAGAAAGAGTAGATGTACTATTAGTAGAGCGAGGACTTATAGAAACGCGTGAGAAGGCGAAACGTGCTGTTATGGCGGGGCTCGTATATGCGAATGAAATGAGACTCGATAAACCAGGGGAGAAAATTCCGCAAGATACACAAATTACGGTGAAGGGACAAGTTATGCCATACGTGAGCCGTGGTGGTTATAAGCTTGAAAAGGCATTAGAGACATTTCACCTTGATTTACAAGATAAAATTATGTTAGATATTGGTTCATCAACTGGTGGTTTTACAGATTGTGCGCTTCAAAATGGAGCGAAATTATCCTATGCTTTAGATGTAGGTTATAACCAACTTGCATGGAAATTGCGTCAGGATGAGCGTGTTGTCGTGATGGAACGAACAAACTTCCGTTATGTGACACCAGCAGACCTAGGGCGTGGATTACCGCAGTTTGCTAGTATCGATGTTTCTTTCATATCTTTAAAGCTTATTTTACCGGTTTTAAAAACAATGCTTATGCCAAATGGTGATGTCGCGGCGTTAATCAAACCGCAGTTTGAAGCCGGAAGAGATCAAGTTGGGAAGAAGGGTATTGTTCGTGATAGGAAAGTGCACGAAGCTGTCGTAGAAATGATTGTCGACTTCGCAATAAAAGAAGGATATGATGTAGAAGGCTTAACATTCTCGCCTATTACAGGTGGCGATGGTAATATTGAGTTTTTAATTCATCTAAAATGGCACGGTGAACGTGAGAGTGGTGGAAATCATTCTCCAATTTCTATAGAACAAGTTGTTACAGAGGCGCATGAAGTCTTAAAACAAAAAGGGAAAGGGGAATAACATATGTTGTTCCTCTTTTTGTTGGAATTGTATAATGATTGTAAAAACAATTGTGTACAAGTAACGGATTATAAGTTAACATAAATAAGTGAAGTATACCAATGTTTAAACTATGGTAAGAGATAGTGTGAGGTGCAAATGTATGAATAAAGGTCAGCGCCATATTAAAATCAGGGAAATTATTGCGAACAAAGAAATTGAAACACAAGATGAATTAGTTGATATTTTACGTAATGAGGGATTTAATGTAACGCAAGCAACTGTATCGCGTGATATTAAGGAACTGCACTTAGTAAAGGTGCCATTACATGATGGGCGCTATAAATATAGCTTACCAGCAGATCAGCGATTTAACCCATTGCAAAAATTAAAGCGAAATCTAGTGGATTCATTTGTAAAATTAGACACGGCAGGACATATGCTTGTGCTAAAAACATTGCCTGGTAACGCTCATTCACTCGGGGCACTTATTGATCATTTAGAGTGGGATGAGATCATCGGAACCATTTGTGGTGATGATACTTGCTTAATTATTTGCCGTACACCTGAAGATACAGGTGTTGTATCTGATCGTTTCTTAAATATGCTGTAAAAAAGAATCTTGTTTACTTTCCTTTAAAAAGCGGAAAGTAAACAAGATATTTTTTATTGTTAAAAACAGTGACTTTCAAATACAATATATTATTTTTCGGGAATAAAGTTAGGAAATAGATGGATTGACCCGTAAAACAAATGTTTGGTACAATGGAGCGGGTTAGAAACGTGAATGATATATACAACATATTGGATAACTATTTGAGTGAAAAACACTCAGGAAAAGCCCTTATTAGGGGATTAGTTTATAACGAGGTGAATGGGGCATTGTTATCGGAATTATCGATTAGAAACTTTGCTATTATTGAGGCATTAAATATTTCTTTCCAAAAAGGTTTAACTGTTTTAAGTGGTGAAACAGGAGCTGGAAAATCAATTATTATTGATGCAATTAGTCTGCTTGTTGGCGGTCGTGGCTCAGCGGAATTTGTTCGATATGGAACAGAAAAAGCTGAGATTGAAGGTTTGTTTTATGTAGAGGATGACAAACATCCGTGTATTGCAAAAGCAGCAGAATTAGATATAGAAATAGAAGATGGCATGATCATTTTAAAACGTGATATTGCTGCAAATGGAAAAAGCGTATGCCGTGTAAATGGTAAGCTTGTCACATTAAGTATACTAAAAGAAATTGGAAAAACACTTGTTGATATTCATGGACAACATGAAACGCAAGATTTAATGAATGAAGAACGTCATTTGTTTATGCTTGATCATTTTGATGGAAATCGAATTGTAAAGCAATTAGAAATATATCAAAATGTATACATTGATTATGAGCAGCTAAAGAAACAGCTTAAATCTTTAAGTGAAAATGAACAGCAGATGGCTCATCGGTTAGATTTAATTCAATTCCAGCATGAAGAAATTCGTAAAGCGGATTTGAAGATGGATGAAGAGAATGAATTGATTGAAGAACGATTGAAAATCTCTAACTTTGAAAAGATTTATAAAGCGTTAGGTGATGCATATCGTTCATTAAGTGCGGATGGACAAGGGTTAGACCATGTAAGAAATGCGATGGGACAAATGGAGAGTATTACGCATTTAGATGAGGCGTACCAAGAAAACCATGATACGATTGCAAATAGCTATTACTTATTAGAAGAAGTTGCATATCAGCTTAGAGAAAAGCTGGATATGATGGAATATGATCCAAATCGTTTAGATGAAATTGAAACGCGCTTAAATGAAATTCGTATGTTAAAGAGAAAATATGGGAATACTGTAGAAGAGATTTTAGCGTATGCTGATAAAATTGAACAAGAAATATTTACAATTGAGAATAAAGACGTGCATATTGAAACGACGAAAAAGAAATTAAAAGAATTAGAAGGCGTGATTTTGAAAGAAGCAATGCTGTTAAGCGATATGCGCCATGGGCTTGCGGATCATCTTACAAACGCAATCCACCAAGAATTGAAAGAATTGTATATGGAAAAAACGAAATTTGAAGTGAGAATTACGAAGCGAGAAGGAAATATAGAGGATCCACTTGTAGAGGGGACGCCAGTGAGACTTACTGCGGATGGATATGATCATGTAGAATTTTATATTTCAACGAATCCAGGCGAACCGTTAAAGCAACTTTCCAAAGTTGCTTCTGGTGGAGAGTTGTCTCGTATTATTTTAGCTTTAAAAAGTATTTTTTCTAAGCATCAAGGCGTTGCATCTGTCATTTTTGATGAAGTGGATACAGGTGTTAGTGGCCGGGTTGCGCAAGCAATTGCCGAAAAGATTTATCGAGTATCAGTAAACTCACAAGTACTTTGTATTACGCACTTACCTCAAGTAGCTTCGATGGCGGATTCGCATTTATTCATCCGTAAACAAGTTGCGAATGATCGGACGATTACATCAGTTACTGTATTAAGTACAGATGATAAAGTAACAGAAATTGCCCGAATGATTTCTGGTGTGGAAATTACAGATTTGACGACAGAGCATGCAAAAGAGCTACTTACGCAAGCACACCACTTTAAACAGACAGCAGAAGCTATCCAATAATGGATAGCTTTTTTTCTCAAAAGATGATTTCTTAATTCTTCCGGTTATAAACAGAGCGCTGCAAGGAGAGATTAAAAGATGAAGCCAAGAGGCTGAATGTGGGGTAGGAGCGAGGAGAGTGAACGAATTGAAATTAGAACGATTTCGAAAAATAATAGGTCTTTGTCTCCTTGTTTCTGTAATTTTTATCGGATGTTTTAAACCGCTTCGGACGTTTATCTCATCCCCTAAGCAACTTGTTATTTTTGAAGGACAACAATCAGAGATAGCATCATTACCAGTTTTTCAGGCTTCATCTACAAATCATAATGTTTTTACAGTAAGTTCAGATGAAAAAGAACAGGGGCTTATGGTAAATTCGCATCAAAATGGTGAAGCGGATATGGTGTTTCAACTTGCTGGTTTTCCGGTAAAGAAGGTAAATGTGAAAGTGTTAAAAGATTTTAAAGTAATTCCAGGTGGACAATCCATCGGAGTGAAATTAAACACGAAAGGTGTACTTGTTGTAGGCCATCATTTAATTCAAACTGAAAAAGGGAAAGTATCTCCTGGTGAAGCAGCTGGTGTGCAAGTTGGAGATATGATTACTGAAATTAACGGGAAAACAATTGAGCGAATGAGCGATGTAGCACCGTTTATTCATGATAGTGGAGAGACAGGTGAACCGCTTAATCTTGTTTTGTTAAGAGATGGAAAGTATATTCGTACTAAGTTAACACCACAAAAAGATAACGGTGAATCTTCTTATCGAATAGGTCTGTACATTCGTGATTCAGCAGCTGGTATCGGAACGATGACTTTTGTTCACCCGGATTCCATGAAATATGGAGCGCTTGGTCATGTGATTTCTGATAATGATACGAAAAAGCCAATTCAAGTAGAAGATGGACAAATCATGCGTTCGACAGTTACATCTATTGAACGTGGTAGTCATGGAAATCCTGGGGAGAAATTAGCCAGATTTTCACCGGACCGTGAGGTAATTGGTAATATTACAATAAACAGTCCATTTGGTATTTTTGGAAAATTAAATACTGGTATGAAAAATGGAATAATGGATAAAGAGATGCCAATTGCATTATCGCATCAAGTAAAAGAAGGACCAGCAAAAATATTAACGGTAATCGATCAAGATAAAGTAGAAGCATTTGATATTGAAATTGTTAGTACAGTACCACAAAAGTTCCCGGCTACAAAAGGTATGGTTATAAAAGTTACAGATAAACGCTTGTTAGCGAAAACAGGTGGGATTGTACAAGGTATGAGCGGGAGTCCAATTGTTCAAGATGGAAAAGTAATCGGTGCTGTTACACATGTGTTTGTAAATGACCCGACGTCAGGATATGGTGTTCATATTGAATGGATGTTACATGAAGCAGGAATTAATATTTATGAACAAGAAAGAAAAGCAAGCTGATACATATCAGTTTGCTTTTTTTGTGAAATTCGTTGAAATTTTGTAAAAGTTCCGCAAGAGCTGTTTTTTGTTGTAAAATGTAAGCAAAGGGTTGAACGTTTCGTTGTAATTCTATGATGGAATGTGTTGCGAAAGACAATAAATGAACGATAAACATATTTTTTTGTGATTTTATCGGAAAGTAACAAACTTTAAAAGGGAATTTTCACACAATTGTCGAACAATTCATGTAGCCTAGAAGCTTACACATGTCGGAAGAATCGATTCGGTAAGGGAGGAAAAGCTGTGGAGAAAATTAAAGTATGTCTTGTGGATGATAATAAAGAATTGGTATCAATGTTAGAAAGTTATGTTGCTGCTCAGGACGATATGGAGGTCATTGGAACTGCTTATAATGGACAAGAATGTTTAAACTTATTGAAAGAAAGACAACCCGATGTACTTGTTTTAGATATTATTATGCCACATTTAGATGGTCTAGCTGTGCTAGAGAAAATGCGACATATTGAAAGACTAAAACAGCCGAATGTTATTATGTTGACGGCATTCGGGCAAGAGGATGTAACAAAGAAAGCAGTTGATTTAGGTGCATCGTATTTCATATTAAAGCCATTTGATATGGAGAATTTAACAAGTCATATTCGTCAAGTAAGTGGTAAAACAAATAATACTATTAAACGCCCGCTACCATCTTTCCGATCAGCAACAACAGTAGATGGAAAACCGAAAAATTTAGATGCAAGTATTACGAGTATTATTCATGAAATTGGTGTACCTGCACATATTAAAGGATATATGTACTTACGAGAGGCAATTTCTATGGTTTATAATGATATCGAATTATTAGGGTCTATTACGAAAGTATTATATCCGGATATCGCAAAGAAATATAACACAACAGCAAGTCGTGTAGAACGAGCAATCCGCCATGCGATTGAAGTAGCCTGGAGCCGTGGGAATATTGATTCCATTTCGTCTTTATTTGGTTATACGGTATCCATGTCAAAAGCAAAACCTACGAATTCCGAGTTCATCGCAATGGTTGCGGATAAGCTAAGACTTGAACATAAGGCTAGCTAATCGTTGACGCGATAAGGGTTTACGACAATATTAACGTTAGAGATCGTTGAGCGATAAATATCTTTTCTGACCGATAAATAATACGGTCAAAAGGCGATAAACGCCGTCTTTCGGTAGTTTTTACAAACTATTGAGAGGCGGTGTTTTTTGTTGTCCGAATTTAATTTTCAGATTGAAAACTTTATGTTGTATTGTACATCGAAGAATTTGTCCGTCAAGACATTACGAAGTTATGAACAGACGTTAAAGTTATTTTCGGCGTATATGCAAAATGAATTCGATATAAATGAGGTCGATAAGGTTAAATCGGCCCATATACGTCATTATATTAAATATTTAAGAGAACGGGGGAAATATACGGTTACAGTTAACGACAAATCTGTGAATGTAAATTTTCCGCATAAACGTGAAGATTATAGCAAGCCTATTAGCTCGACAACAATTGCTAATTATATTCGAAATATAAAAGTGTTCTTTAATTATTTATACGAAGTAGAACGAGAAATACGCAAGAATCCAGTCGAAGCAATAGAGAATATAAAACCAAGCCGTAAGAAGAAACCGTTATTATCGAAGGAAGAATTACTAAACGTAATAGGAATATTTGATAATACGACTTTTCACGGTTATAGAGATTGGTTAATAACACGATTAATACTAGACACCGGAATGCGAATCGGAGAATGCTTATCGCTTACGCCAGACACTTTAGATTTTAAAACAAAGTCTATTATTATCGAAAACCCTAAGAATAACCAACAACGTTATGTCTATTTCTCCTTCAAGATGTCGAGAGATTTAAAGGGTTGGTTACTATACAGGGATCGTTATTCAAATAGCGTTTACCTGTTCCCAACGATAAGAGGGACTAAATTAGAAATACGTAACTTTGAGAGATCGCTTAGAATGGCCGGTAAGAAGGTCGGAGTAGATATACACCCGCACCAGTTACGAAATAACTTTGCGAAGTATTACTTGCTAAACGGTGGGGATTTCGCAACTTTATCGCGTATTCTAGGCCATTCAAGTGTAGAAGTAACGCAAAAAGCGTATTTAGATTTTACAGACGGTGAGGTAGGAAAGAAATATCAACGCCATTCGCCGTTAAGTCATTTAGATATTTAATCGAAAAAGAAAAAGTCCCCAGCGCCAACTGGAGACTCAAAACAATTCAACGTTTAAAACTAAATAACGGATAATCCCGTACATTCAGCACCTCCATTTTATCGAAAAAATTCGAGGAATGCAAGGCTTCTTCACTATACACTTTTTTAGACGAAAAGAGGTGTTAGGTTACGGGATTTCCGAACGAGGAACGACCTAACACTCGTAAAACTTGAACAGGTGAGCCTAGCCGATGTCGGAAAGTAAGGCGCTGTACTTCCGACGCATTTACCCTTCCATGTGTGTACAGGTCTAGGCGGTTACGGCCATTAACGGTAAGGAGAGGACGTACGTTGTCACTACGGTGACAGGGTGTAACGTTAGGCGCGGTTATTTACGCGCGCATTGTGGGACGTACTGCGATGTAGAAAGACGTTATAGACGAAAGTCTAAAGTCGGAAGGGGCGTACGCGGAAACCTCAGCCAACGACTGACGCTAGTATGTACTTTACCTCTTACGCTTTCAGCATTCAATTTTCGCTGTGAGCGTAGGGGTGAAGCCTGTCCCATCGTTTCCTAGACCTTCCTCCATCTGCTAGCAAAAAGCGTGAAGGCGGTCAACCCTTAAGTAAGAGGAAAACGATAAAATAATACGAAATTAATAAAGGGGGGGATATTAGATGGGACAGAGAAGGACAAGCGGTACAGTAAGTAAAGATAAAGCGACAGGTAAATGGATGTTTGTATTTAACATTGCAAAGGATTCCATGACTGGGAAGCGGAAACAAATACGTAGAAGGGGATTTAAAACAAAACGGGAAGCTCACGGTGCGATGGTGAAGTTAAAGGCGGAAATGTTGAGCGGTGAGCGATCTGATTTATCGAAACTCACTTATGCTACATATGTTGATGAATGGATGAAAGAGCGCACATTCCACTTACAGGAGACTACTTATGAAATACATAAAACGTATATTACAAACGTAATTAAACCGAGATTAGGACATTTTCGAATGCGAGAGATTGAGCCAATACATATGCAAAAATTCGTTAATGAATTAGCTATTGATATAGGTTATTCACCAGCTACCGTTCATCTTATTTATAGAATAGTTAGCGCCTCATTAAAAAAGGCTAAAGTCTTAAAGTTAATTGACGAAAACCCTACGATAGGAATCACGTTGCCTAAGTTAAGAAAAACATCGGAAATAAACGTATGGACGTTAGAGGAAGTGAACCATTTTATAAATGAGGGGAAGAATGTTTATCGACCTACACGTATCTATATTTGTTGTGTAATTGCGTTACTAACGGGGATGAGACAAGGTGAAATTATGGGGTTACGTTGGAAAGATATCGATTTCGATAATCGGATAATTTACATACGGCAAACATTAACCCAATCAGGAAAAATTAAAGTTGGCGCTAAAAATAACGCAAGCATACGTAATGTACATTTTCCGATAAAACTAATCGGAGAGTTAGAGTTACATCGTGAAACGATAAAAAAAGAACGTTTATATCATGGTAGAGATTACGAGAATAACGATCTAGTAATATGTGCACGTAAAGGAAACCCGTTAATACCTAGAAATGGTCGTATAGAATTCTATAACTTAACCGAGAAACTCGGCCTACCTAAAATCCGTTTCCATGACCTACGCCACACACACGCAACGATGCTGATACAACAGAACGTTAATGTAAAGCTGATATCAGAACGGCTGGGGCATACGGATATTCAGACGACTTTGAATACCTATAGTCATGTGCTACCGAACATGCAGCGGTCAGTGGCGGATAAGTTGGATGAGATATTTGAGGAGTAGGAAAAACGAAAAATAACCGCCAATTTAGGCGGTTTAGTAATTTTAATGAGTGATACGGATAGTTGTAAGTTCAATCTGGTAAATACTGATTATATTTAGCTTTTAAGTAGTTTATACCTGAGCTGTTATCTTTTACTTGTAACTCAAGTTTTTCTTGTAGATAACGATATTTACCTTTAGCATCATTAATAATTTGATTCCATTCTTTTACCCAAACCTCGATATTTCCATTGTCTGAAGTATATATATTTCCTCGAACTCTACCCTGTTGGTTTATTTCTCTAAGCGCATAATTATCGAGTTTGACACCTAAGAGTATAAATTTCCATTTTGTTTTTTCTTTATCGAAATACTCATTTTCTTCAACTGCATAGGCGTAATTTTTAATTTGGCTAATCTCTTTTTCACCGATAGTACACGATGGTCTTTTTAGCTCTATGACTAAGTTTTCTAAGTGATCTGGATCACCGAGTACACATTGCTTATGCAATCCAATATCAGGTATATCATTTAACCCTGTTACTTTTGAAAAGTCAATTTCCTCCAAAAGCTCGTCGCGGCCTAGTTTTTTTATATGCTTTTTTAGAACGTTCTTTAGGCTTATGTCATCATGGCTATATGCATACTTTTCACCAAATAACCAAAGTTCATTTAGTAGGATTTTATGTAATTGACTACGTTCTTTTAAGCGTCTATGGAATTGATTTTCATATAGGATTTCTTCCAGTCCGTATAAAAATTTTATTCTATTCGATATTAATGTTGTAGTGTTTATTATAGAATCTAAACTAGTTTCATTAAGTAATGAAGCGAGCTCATCCTGTTGCTCAGTAGATAACTCTAGTACTTCTTGTAAAATCCGTTGTAAACTTGAAGGATTAGACTCTAAAGCTTCTTTTAAAAGTCTATAAGTAAATTGTTTGGAGTTATTTGTCGCGCGACTAAATTCAGGAATTAATTCGTTTACTTTAACCGCAAATATATCGAATACTTGTCTTGTTGCTTTTTCTACTTCATTTTTAGGTACACCAGTATATGGATATATATTCATCCTTTTTATTGATTTAATTTCATTTGAAGCATCTTGAGCAAGTCGTTCACGGTACATTTTCCTTAAAATCTCAATGGAAAGTTCTTTTAGTCGTTTATATCCCTCATTAAACTCGCGTATTTGAATTTGATTATCCGTGAGTTCTTCGAATAGAGGACTTGAAATAAATACTGTGTGAGGAAATGCACCAGCTTTTAGGCCTGATGGTTCTTCGTCATAGCATCTTGTTTCAGAACTACTGGATAAAAACGTATTTTTAGAGTTCCCTGATCTCCATTCAATAATTTTAATTTTTCCTGTGATGATATCCCCTGATTCTAAAACCTCTGTGATTTCTTGTTCAGTGGAATCGTTAATGAAGTTATTAACATCAAGCTGAATTCCATCTACTGTAATTTTAGTATTTTTATTAACAAACAGGTATGGAGCAAAAGTGGATATCAATTGTTGTGCTAGTGATGAAGTGTTGGCGAATGCGTCAGCATTTTTATGCTTTAAATTTGTAATTTGAACAGTTACACCTGTATTGCTATTGATAGATTCTTCGAGTCTTGAAATGGAGAATAATTTTAAGTTAGGGTATCTACCCTTGATTTCAAAGGTTTTATATACGCCCTCTGATTGTTTCGAAATAGTTACCCAATTTACGTCTGTCCCTAATACAAAAGCTTTGTATCTTCCTTCACCGTTTCGTCCATGATATTTTCTTCCTTTTGGACTAAATCTACTTTCCGCTTTATGAGAATTTCCCAAACTTCCAAAAAAATGCTCTATATTATCGTAATTGATGCCGTGTCCGTTATCACTAATTAAAATAGATTCAATCCCATTTAGTTCATTTTTCTCAAAGACTATATCAACTATATCAGCGTCAGCATCAAGAGCATTCCAAATAAGCTCTTCTAAAGCACGAATTGCTTTGGTTTTTAGTAGTTTTTCTAGATGCTCATTAGTTAATTGGACCTCTAATTGTTCTAAAGACATAAATCTTCTCCCCTTACTAAGTACAAAATAAAGTGAATTTTTTAATATATAGTATTATTTTACCAACTATTCATAAAAAACTATATATATATTGTAATAAATTTATTTTTGTGGTTGTTCGCTAATATATTAATTTGCTCTAGTTTTATAAACAAAATTGAACATCTGACGTTATTTCCACCGTTTATATACTATTACTATTCATACATTAATTTCCAGTCGTTCGTGACGTACGTCATCCTCTAAGTCTCACTCTTCAACAATTTCTCCCACGCACGGAAACCGTGCATCGTAGGTAACCCACGTAATATCTAACGATGGGAAGTATCGATTTCACTACGCATATATAGAAGCATTTACAATAACGACTTCCCAACCGTTCCCATTCTGCCAGCTTTCCGGCCCATACACACGCTCCCTTTCGAAATTTCAATAAGGAACTATAATGCCGATAATCTTCGCCATATAAGGAAGGAACGGACTATATCGACTATAGTACGGTGTAGTAATTTGCGGTTTTTACCGAGCGAAGGGATCAGACGGACGCGCCTTCGAAACTTTTCGATAGTAACAAGTCACAATGTAAATGTCGTAGGAATAACGGCTATATACAAAGGATTTAAGAGGTTTTAACGTTGTGATTCATTGTGATTTTCGTCAGCCTAACGCCCGTTATACGTGACCCCTCCGATAACTTTTAACGTGAATGTAAAGCGGTCTATTTTTCCGCTATATATAGAAGGAAATGGATTGAGCGTTTTACAACGGTTTACATTTCGCCAGTCTCCGCCGTCTGATAGACACCCTCCGGAAATTTTCGGAAGTGGTGTTATTTCGTTATGTGTAGTAGAAGAAACTCGTTTGATGACTTTCTGAATACTTCCGATTTCACCAGCTTCACCCCTCTGGAAGAGACGTGCCTCGAAATCCTCGACTCTCATTTTCAATGTATGATTCTACATAAAAACGTACATTCATTTCGTTTATTTTATTGATGTTGTGGGGTATCGGCGATAAAATAGAGATAGTTTAAAAAATCGTACATTCAAAACGTTGATATTATTACGTTAGTGAAAGGGGTATTTTGTATGAATCAATTGAAAGACGTGCAACCTATTCGAGATTTAGAAAAGATTAACGATTTTAAGTGGGCGTTACGTAGGCATTGTAGTGAACGGGATTACATACTATTCCTGATCGGTATTAATACGGGATTACGTGTCGGTGATCTATTGAAGCTAAAGGTATCGGACGTAAAGGGGAAGCGTAAGGCAATCGTTAAGGAAGGCAAGACCCAAAAAAAACGTACTATCTATCTTGATTCAATATACGATGAGGTACAAGAATATGTATCTACATTAGATAGCGAGCGGTTGTTTCCATCACGCAAGGGAGACAAGGCGATATCACCAACGCAAGCATATCGTCAGTTAAATAAAGCGGCTGACTTTGCAGGAGTAGAAAGCGTAGGTAATCATACGTTAAGGAAATCGTTCGGATATTGGTACTATAAACAACACAAAGATGTAGCGGAGTTGCAAAAGATATTAAATCATAGTCATCCTTCGATAACATTACGATACATTGGAATTACAGAGGAACAAATTGAAGATAAATTAAAAACGTTTAAATTATAGTCGGTAAAATAATACCGGCTTCTTTTTTACCCCCGGGGCTATCAAAAATAAAAAAGTTTTGCCAGGTGCCCGCAAAATCCGTGCAGAATTTAAAACTTCGGGTCTAAATCACTAGATAATACTCTACGTTTTACGGACTATAAACCTTTCTTATGTATTACTACTATTCCGAATACATACCGCTAAATTCCTAGACAATTCTCTAGGGAAAACGGCTTTAAAACGTAAAATACCGACTCTAATTAGTAATTTGAAAGGAACTACGTACTACATTACGGCTAGTGATGCGTATGTGAGTGTGAAGTAATAGTAAAGCCGACTCATATCAAGCTGAGTCGGCTTTGTTTAGTTTTTATTCTTTACTTTTTATAGCTTCTTTTAGTATTTCAAGGGTCTGCTGTAACCATTCTATAGCTGTTAAGTTTAATGCAGGGAAATAAATGTAAGCATTATATTTAATAAATTCCTCTTTTTCACTATCAGTTAGATTACTGTTTAAAAACAAAAGTATATCATTTTTGGTATTTTCGATACATATTTTAGTAACTTCCATTATAAATTCATTAAGAGCTTCCTCAGGTGATTCAATATCTTGGTGAAATGTTCCTGCTAAGAAATCACCTAATTCTTCATAATGGCTATATTTATTTTCCATACAAATTCTCCTCTACTTTTCTGGATATCCTGTAATAATAAAACTTCCTTGGTTATCTTTTTTCAAAACAATCACAGCATTTTCCACATCTAAAGCACCATTTGATCCTCTTTCGACATATCGTCCAAGTATACTATTACCGTTATATCTTAGCGGTAAGGTTGGTCTGCTATTAGGATTGTTTAACCACCTATTTATTTTTGCTATATTTTGTGGATTACTTAAAACTTCATTAGCTACTCTCTCGGCTATAGCCCTATTAGTGAAAGATGATGATGCTGGTATTCTAGGGTCACTTTGTAATCTTTGCAATAGTTCTGCATCCGTTTTTTCTACGTGTTTTTTGATTAAGTGACCACCTCTTCTTTGGCCAGGTTTTGCCTCATGGGCAATTAATCCTCCTCCTGGAGCTAACGGACTAGTATCTCCTGGCTTTATAGCATTAGTATTAGTATTTCCACCAGAATTAGCAAACTGATGAGTTGATAGCTTTTCTTCAGCTTGTTTAAAATCAGGTATATCAAATTTAGAGCGTATATTATTTCCGCCAGAGAAAGCATAAGAAACATCTTTCTTAACAGGTTGTAAAATATCAGATACTTGCTTCAATTCTTTTACTAGCGTTACGCCTTTAGCGAATGTACTTGCTCCACTCGATGCTTTTGTGACGAAACCTGCTTTACCTAGTCCCTTATCGGCAATTAGACCGATACCTATTTGTGTTAGTCCATAAGTAGTCCATTGTGTACGGCTCTCTGCATCTCCATCTATTATATCTCGTTTCATAGTACTTGAAAATGCATGCCACATATTTTGTGCCGTTTCTTCCAAATGTAAAATTGTATATGTAACGTAACATTAATAAAAGTTTCTAAGTCCATATCCATATTACTTAAAGTTTCCATGGACTTGATTTCATCTTCAACAGCTTTCCCTGTTCCGATTACAGTACCATTCCACATCTTTTTTACTGTTTCGAACATTGTAACTACATCGTCTACCTTATCGTCCCAAGCCTTTCTAATCGGAGATTTCTCTTCTATCCTACCGCACATTTCTCCATCTTTAATTGAATGGTCAGCTTTTCGGGATTTCTCTTCTGTAATCGTTTGAATAGAAGTCGTCCACTCCATATTCAACCCTTGTGTACTAAACGTACCACTTGCAGGACTAAAGCCTTTTCCACTTTGGACTTCCGCCAAACCTGTCGCAATGCTAGCGGCTAATTGAATTGCTGTACTATAGTTATTGCTAGAGGTCTGATTGAATTGATACAGATGATCTAACTTTTCTTGCAGTTTCTTCCTCATGGCAATAAAAAGATTCGTCATAGCGTCCATACCTGGGATTGGCATAGCTTGACTGATGGCTTCCATACTTGTTTTCATTCGGTCAATTTCTCGAATTTGTTCTAATAACTCTTGTTCAATGACATCAGTTGAAGCTACCTGTGATTGAAATTGACTTGGAAAGGCATCATTTTGACGGATTAATTCTTCACATAAGTAAATGATTCCTTGTGCTAAAGGACGAAAGGTTTGTACAAAAAATGATTTTGCACTGCTATAAGTTTGTCCTTGTAGAACCGTATCGATTGCAAAAGTGTCAATCGACTGAATGGCTTGTTCCATACCTTGAATCGTAGCCGTACATACAGCGTTCATGCTTTGTGTTTGCGTATGTACTTCCCCTAGATACATATTCAAACTCATGAATTGACCTCCTTTGCTAGATTTTGTTTTTGATAGTAAAGGTCATTTTCTAAGTCACTAAGATTTCGTTTTTCTTTAAGCAATGTTTCTTTTTGATTTTCCAATTCAAAAGTAAGTTTTCGCTCAATATATTGTGCATCTTGACTCATATTCATAAAAAACAATGACATTTCTCTATCTCTATGCCAAGTTCCTAAAATACGGTCAAACAAACGATGGTTTTGATTTTTCCATGCATGAAAATCTTCTTCTACTTGTTCCTGTGTTTGAATCGCAGATTGATTCCGATTCTGTTCTTCAAATACAATTCGTAATTTTTGATTTAATTGATTCATTTGTTTTTCAATATCTTGACTCATCTTTTTCCTCCTACCGTTTTACTTTACGTAGGTTATTACATTAGCGAAAAGTATTTTGAAGTTCGTTATCCATTCTCTCAAACTCGTTAGCTACCGAATGAATATTATTAACCGATTGTTGAAAGGCGGCAGAAAATTGTTTCGTTAAATCTAAAACTTGTTGATTCGCTTCTTGTGCTTTGGAATTAACAGATAGTGTTGTACGCGTCGCCTTTGTTATAGAACGACTTGTTGCACTTTGAAGCCTGTCAGAGGCTAATCCCATTTTCGTAGCAATTTGTGTTGCTGTTTGTAAATTACTTTGGAATTTTCCCATTACTTGAATCCTTTCTATACTTAATAAACCATGAAAATTATACCATATTAGTATAAATTTTTATATTGACAGAGAACCTTTGTTGGGGATTTTTTTTAGAGTCTAAAAGGCAATACATCAATATATTTTAATATCAATAGAGAATTTATACTGCATTTACATTACGTTAATATTTAAATGTTAAAGTTTACACGTAAGCCCTTATTAAAATAACGTAAAAGGAGGCGCGATGGCGATGGAGTTGTAAGGATAATTACGGATGAGAAAAGACCGCCTATTACGGGCGGTCGATTTTTTTATTTCACTAGTTTATCTATTACGCCTTTATATTTAGCGAACTCTTCGTCCTTCATATCGCCATTCATTTGTAACAGGAAGTTACCTTTTGCGTATGTATGGGAAAATAACATGGGGGCTGAGTTTCCTAGTTCATCGTAATACTTCTTCGCTTTCTCTAAGTCTTCTTTTTTAGTAATTTCGAATAATCTACCGCCTTTATCTTCACCGAGTGTTGGTACTACAATACGTTTCCCTTCCTTACGCATATTACCGAACTCTTTTTGAGGTAGATCCGTTGGATTTTCGGCTTCTAGCCCAGCGTTTTTAAACTCAGTAATGATAGAATCTACCGTTACCTTCGTTTCTTTCTTTTCTTTTTTCGCTTCTTGCTTCGACTCAGCGGATGATTTTTCGCCACCACTACTACACGCAGTTAAAGAAGCAAGCGATAAACATAATGCCCCAACGATTAATGTCTTTTTCAAAGTGAACCCTCCCTAAAATATCTTACGAGTTTAATTATAACAATTTTTGGTTATATTTTCCTACTGATATTTAGGGCTTCGAAAAGGTTCATTTTACACCGTATATCCTCTCCATAGTTCCCGACGTCGGGAAGTTTCCGTAAAAAAGAACGCCTTATTCAGCGATATCCTTTTCCTCTTTTACAATCTCTAATAAATCTTCTAAATTACAATCCAATGCAACACAAATCTTTTCTAAAGTATCAAAATCAATTCCCTTTGTTTTTTCGTTAACTAAATTTGAAATTCCGTTTCTATGCAATCCTGTCATATTTACTAAATCTACAATCTTTAAACCTTTTTCTTCTAAAATTCGTGCCAAGTGTACTTTAATCACAGTATTTCCTCCCATTAATAGTATTTACCTTAATTATAAAAATAAAATTGGTTGTTG
This sequence comes from Bacillus clarus, assembly GCF_000746925.1. GTDB lineage: Bacteria > Bacillota > Bacilli > Bacillales > Bacillaceae_G > Bacillus_A > Bacillus_A clarus. Next base: position 1,130,058 of record NZ_JMQC01000008.1, on the reverse strand, counting down.
ACAATGCACATTATGATGTGTATTATTTGAGGTGAGAAATGCACATTATAGTGTGCATAAATGATAGGAGGAAGCTTAATATGAATATACAAGGTATCGAAAAAGTAAATGTGAAGGTTGTTATCAATAATCATGACGGCAGCAGCGTAGAGTGTTTCGAAAAAGGCTTGAAAATTAGCGATTCTCTTATTTTAAGCGTTTATGAAAATGGCGTGGAGATTAATGAGTTTCATTACGATCAAGAGGATGACATAGTACTTGGAGACGAAATATTGGGCTTACAAGGTTCAGTCAATGACTCCGGATTTAACTTAGAAGAGATTAGTAACATGAACGCTATCGAATTCTTGTTGAAAATCACAACGCTCACGAAGGACTTACATTAATGGAGGTATCGAAAATGTTCGCAAAGCTAAACGGTTACTTCGGCTTAGAAACGTTATCTGATCGTATCTACTATTATGGAGTCTTTGGCGTAGGTGGGACATTATTTACCATCGATATGTTTATCGCTTATATCTTATAAAAATTCGAAAAGGTGAGTCGTGAGATTCGTCCGTGATAGGCGGGCGGATGAATCAATGATCTAAGTGATACGTTAAGGTGGCATGGAGCCTTGAGGTTGGCGCCTTATGATTGTGTGTGGCTTTTCGTCATCGGCCTATAAATAAAAGGGGGAAACGAAAATGAAAAAAGTAACGGTTAATTTTCAATATCAGGATGTAGATGGATTAAAGGAATCGAAGTATGAAGCGTATTTATTATCAGATTCGATATATTACGAGTTTAACGGAGAGAATCTAACCTTCCGAGAAATTCCAATGAGAGAACGCGGTAAAAAAGAGCTAACGATTTACGATACGGATAGTTACAAAGCGATCGAAATTTATTGCAGAACAGCAATCGAAAATATACACGAAATGAGTGCCTCAAAATTTATTGAAGCGGTAATGGAAGGTCAAAATTTACCTAGCGGCAACTAGGAGACAGTAAAAACAAACCCGGGCAAGGCAAGACGAAAACGACGACGGTAATTTTATATATAGAACGATCAAAGAGCGTGCGGCCTACACACGTTCTTTTTTGCGTTTATTTAATCGGAAAGTGCGCGGCGAGTGTAACTCTTGCGTCATACATTATATAGGGGTATGGCGTTGTAGTAATAATTTGAGGTATATAACGAAATTTTAAAGAGATAAAACCTTGCGACTTCGGTTCCGGCTAACGCCTCCACTCGTCGCCTCTATCATTTATGTATTTTCGATTATGTACTTAATATATTATCGGCGAAGGAATTAGATAGTAGCAGACGGCTTTGGAGCGTAGCGGAAAAGGCGAATGCAGGGTCTTATTATTTAGCACTTTTATATACTTCTCTTTAAGGACGAGGGCTTAGAAATCGCGTCATATCAACGTTTGTGATGTCGGTTTAGCACTTTTTTTTTTCGAAAAGTGTTAACGATATGATGTAGCAACTAAACGGAGGGATGATTGAATGGAGAAAATAACGGTAATTGATTCGATTATGGGTAGTGGTAAAACGAGTTGGGCGATACAACATATCAACGAAAGCCTATCGTATAAGAAATTCATATATATTACGCCATATTTAGATGAGGTTGAGCGGATTAAAAAGTCGGTTACGAATCGTAGTTTTGTAGAACCTAACAATGCTAATGAAGAAGGACGTAAGTTACGTAGCTTAAAAGAGTTAATCGTAAGCGGAAATGATATCGTAGCGACTCATTCTCTTTTTCAGATGGCAGACGATGAACTCATCGAACTGTTGACGGACGCCGGGTATACGTTAATTCTAGACGAGGTAATGGACGTAATCGAAAAAGCTGGTATTAACAGTCATGATATAAAAGCGTTACTTGATCTCGAATATGTGGAAGTCGTCGACAATAAAGTACGTTGGGTCTATAGCGAGTATATTAGCGGCCGTTTCTACGACATTAAACTCTTAGCAAACGCAGGTAATTTGTTTTATCATCGTGGAAAGTTTCTAATATGGTCGTTTCCTCCGCAAGTGTTTAAAACATTCGATGAGGTATTTGTAATGACGTACTTATTTAAGGGGCAGATACAACGATACTACTACGATTTACATAAGATGGAATGCGAATATAAAGCAGTTAAACATAACGGTACGGATTACGAATTAATAGAATACAATCGCGAAGATGAAGGGCGTCAAGAAATCTTTGAATTAATCGATTTATATGAAGGTAAACTCAACGATTTTGCTAATAGAAAGAACGCTTTGAGTGCTACATGGTTAAGGAGCGCAAACGATGATTTACTAGAAAGTATTCAGAAGAATATCTATAACTATTTTCGTAATGTTACGAAGGCGAAAGCTAAGGAAATTTTATGGACAACTATTAAGGATAGCAAAGTAGATTTAAGCGGAAAAGGGTATACGAAAGGTTTTATTCCATGCAATATGCGGGCTACAAACGAGTATGCTAGTCGAAGTGCATTAGCGTATGTATTTAATCGATTTCTTAATCCAATAGAACGTTCATTCTTTGAGGATCATGGCGTTAGGGTGGACGAGGAAATGCTTGCAGTCTCCGATTTATTACAGTGGGTATGGCGTTCGAGAATACGAAATGGTGAGCCTATAAAATTGTACCTTCCATCTAGTCGAATGCGTCGATTATTGAAAGAGTGGGCTGAATACGATGTGTAAAACGACTGAAATAATTTACCGTGAACCAGGTGAGGGGGCGATTGATTTCGCGAAACAGTTCATGGGTGACTTAACGAGAGATGAGGCGCTCCCTATAGTTAGAAGGCTTTTAAAAGGGAGATTACATGGTGAAATGGACAAACGCGTTAAAAGGTGCGCATACTGCGGTTATTTTTACCGAGATAAGACTCGACCGAATAACAGTAAGACGTGTTGTAGTAAATGTAAAGTTGGCCTCGATACGCTAAGACGATCGATAATACGTGCTGATAAAGCGTTATTGAATCCGAAAAAGCCCAAGGCTGAAAAGTGTCACTTATGGTGGCTGGAATACCCGTTTTACGTACAAGAATATGAGATGTTAAAAAATACGTGGAAATATGAAGTGCCTTATTCTCCTGATAAATTAACGATAATACATGCAGCGAAACAACGCGATGAAATGATAGGCGGGAAACGCAAACCTAAACGTATTGTTCCTTATATCGGATGGGAAGAAGAGATAGATTAGCCACAGTGAAAAAGGTATAAGGGGAGGAATAAAAATCTATTTTTTAAGACTTCCAGTAATAAAAGAAGTTATAAGGAGGTATCACGATGACAAATGAAATGTTCCGAGCAATCCGTTTATATAAAAAGATGAGTCAAAACGAATTTGCTAGATTTATAGGAGTCTCGCTTGCGACAGTTGGACGGATTGAGACGGGCAGTTTAGAACTAACGCCGAACGTTAAGGCGAAACTTGCCGATAGATTCGAGTTTAATGATGAATTTTTTAGTTTCTTTGAAAAATATTCAAGAATTTCCTGACTATATCAAACCTTAAAATCACGTGATAGCAAGCATAGTAAAAGGTGGTGGAATTTTGGAAGAAGTAATGATTCATGTACACGAAGGAAACCACACACTTTATACAACTACAGGGAGAATTATTTCCGACGGTGTATTTGAAGTGGACGAGCCTACGGAAACAAATCCAAATGAGATAGAAGAGGAGAAGTGATCAGGTCATAGCTAAAAAGAAGAACAGTCAGCTTCGTTCTATGCGAGAAGTAAGAAAACAAAAGAAAGTTCATGAAGGAAGAGGTTGGACGGTAAAGTTGCTTGAGATTTTAAAAGAAAAGTAGTTAAAAGCCGACTAACTTAAATAACAATCATAAAACGATTATGAAGGAGAAGATTATGTGAGCAATAAACAAGAGAACAAAGACAACCAAACGAAGTTATGTACAAAATGCCAGACTACAAAACAATTAGAAGAATTTTACGGAGTAAAGCGGTCACACTGTATCGAATGTGAGCGGAAAGAAGCGCGTACACGAATGCGAGTTTATAACGATACAATGCGCGGAAAGGCATCACAAGCCTTACAAGCGTCACGAAAAGCTATAAAAAAGCTATATATAGAAGTATATAACGATTTAACGTTATATGACGTTTTATTTGCATTTGCGATGGCGGATGGTGAGTGTCAATATTGCGGAAACCCAACGGGAGACTATCAGCTTGAACATATCGTACCTCTATCTAAAGGCGGCGCAAATACACTTAGTAATATAACCGTGGCTTGTCCGGCATGTAATCGCTCTAAAAACAGTAAAAACGTACTATCCTGGCACGCAATGAACGATAAAATTTCGAGCGATAATATGTTGGCGGTCATTGAGCGAATGGCGCTTAGAAAGGGCGTTTCAATGTGTTAAATAACGGATGAATTACAAGATGATTTTAACTAAGGAGGAAATAAATAATGACTAATTACAAAGACATTTACATGTTAACGAGCGCGGATGTAGAAGGCGGATATAGATACGCAGGGAAAATCTATACACTTAGTGAGGCAAAAGCTGACGAATTAATCAAAGAGGGGCAAGCAAAACACCCGTACAATTCTTCGGAAAATCATTGGAGAGAGAAAGCTGAGAAGCTAGGTGAGGATTTTGATAAAGAGATAGAAGCAATCCGATCTAATGAACGATTGACGGATGAGGCACGGCAGGAAGACATTAAATCGCTTATCGAGAAATTTGATAAGGAATACAACTTAACGCAGTATCTATATACGAAATCTATTGATGAAGGACTCGAATCAGCAAAGAGAATCGAAGGAATTGCGCCATTAAAGGCAGTAAATCAATTTGATGCAGAGAAAGTTCGTCAAGAAGTCGGAGTAATGATGTCAGAATTAATTATGGCGAACGACTTTACGGAGGCTGTTTCTTATCTCGAAAGAAAGGTAGAGGTGTCAGATAGAGAGATTGCACGTGAGCTGCTTTCGCGGTTTGTTACGATTAAATCTCAACTAGATGAATTAAATCAAGGTGATTCAGTTGCAAGAGCGATGTCAAATACAAAAGTTAGAAGTTTGTATGAGGATTTAAAACGTACGGCAGCCGACGAGAAACAAGTAGAAGCAAGTTCTAAAATTGCTCTTTACTCGGCGCTAAGAGACCACCGCAATGACATCACATGGAAATGGCGACAAAAGAAAATCGCAATGGAAACGGCTAAAAAGAGATCCTTATAGATATTAAATACAGCTAGTTTACTAGGACGCTTTCTTACTTGAAGGCGTCTTTTTATTATAAAAAATCAAGCAGAAACCAGGAGGAATTAAGTTATGGGAATCGCACATTTAGAACAATTTCAACCGCCATTATTGAAGGTAACCGTAGAGGAGGTACTTCATAATACCCCGCCTACATTTGCAGATAAGGTACTTCCCAATGTTGATTCGTTTGATACGAATTTTGCCTTTGACGTGGTGAAACACAGTAAACATATTGCAGGTTTAATTGGCTATGGATCAGAGCCGCCGGTAATGGATAAAGATCAAGTGGCTTCAAAAATTGGAGAAGTCGTAAAGATAGGGATTAAGAATATTTACTCTGAGGAGGAACTATTGGCACTCAATACACCACGGAATCCGTCTGAAAGGGAGAGCGCCGTAGGAAAGATGGTAGCTAAAAACGTTGATATTATCGGCGCTTTGCAACTACGAATTGCTCTAATGAAGCTAGAAGCCATTATGAAAGGCGAACTTCGATACAACCAAAACGGAGTTAAACTAAACGTTGATTACGGTATTTCCGAGGAGAATCGTATCGTACTACCAAGCGGTAACGACTGGAGTAATCCGGAGCATGACATCATTGGAGATATCGAAGAATGGGCGTATAAATATCAGGACTTAAACGGTGAGTTCCCCGATTTAATGGTAATCCCACCGGAGGTTACAAAATTTATTCGTTTAAATAAAGGCATTAGAGCAGAAGTAGCACGTATGAAGGGCGGAACTTCTGGAATCCCGTTATATGCAAGTAACGAGAACATACAGAAGATATTCGAGGAGTTCGGATTACCAAAGATTGAATTTTTAAAACGTCGAAGTATTACAGCACGTAATCTTTATACGGGTGAAGATGAGCAAATCGAGTATGCGTTATCTAATCGTATTGTTTTCGTGAAAGAACGTGCCGGAGAAACTATCTTTGGACCGACTGTAGAAAACGGATTTGATCCAGGCTATCACTTAGAAATCTACGATAAACAAGAGCCAATTGAGAGTGTACAAAGAGGCGTAGTCGCTGCATTGCCCGTGATTACGAAACCATCTTTATTAATGTTCGCAGATGTTATTAGTAACGAAGCACCCGTGCAATAAGCGTGGGTGTTTTTTCTATATCAATAAAAATTTAAAGGAGAGATTATATGAGCACGGTACAAAATCTAAAAGAAATGGAAAGACTTTCGACTGCATTAATGAAGACAGCGGAGTCACCGGAGACGAAGTATCATATCGGCATGCTGTTACAACTTTTCGGGAAAGAAGCGGAAAACTTCGGGAAGTTAAACCAGGCATTAAGCGGTGAGTTAGTTGAATTAGAAGTGTTACGAGAATTCGTTAAGACGCAAGGACTGCAAGCGAACTTTGAATCTTACAAGAAATTCGGGAGTAGATAGTCATGTCTACAAATCGTGTAGAAGTACAGTTAATAGCGGACATAACTAACTTACAGCGTGGCATGCAACAAGCTACGCAAGCAGTACGAAATTTTCATCAGGCGGTAAGTCAGCCAATAAACATACCGGCACCACGTATGCCTACAATACCGCCGATACCAACACCACCTGCACCAGCGCCACCGAATATGTCAGCGTGGCAAAACACGTTTCAAAATGTAGGTAACGGAGTACAGAATATGGGGCGTAGAGTTCAATCGGTGGGGCAGAGTATGACAACGGTGTTTGCACCAGCCGCAGCTGCATCCGGATTTTTTCTAGGAAAAATGATAACTGCTGCGAGGGAGTTTGAAACCCAAACGAGAAGAGCAGCAGTTCTTACTGGAGGATCATATAACCAGGTAAAAAAGGATATTTTAGACATGGCTAAAACGTCTGTATACTCTACGAGTCAAGTAGCGGCGGCGTATGCCGAGTTAGGAGCGAAGGGTTTTGATGCAGCGAAATCAACCGCAGCATTACCTGGCGTATTATCAGCCGCAGCTGCATCGGGTGAGGATTTAGGTTTAGTTGCGGATACTGTAACTAGTGCGCTTAATGCTTTCGGGATGGAAGCAAGTCAGTCGGGGAAAGTAGCGGACATACTAGCGCAGGGTGCCAATCAGTCAGCTGCGAGTGTACTAGATATGAATTATGCACTAAAGTATGCCGCTGGTCCTGCAAATGCACTAGGCATTTCACTAGAAGAATTATCTGCAAGTATAGGGATCATGGTGGATGCGGGAAGTACCGGAGAAAGTGCCGGGACAGCGTTGAGAGCGTCAATGCTACGACTTGTTAAACCACCGAAAGAAGCAGCGAAAGCATTAGATAAACTCGGAGTAACTACGACTGACTCTAATGGGAAGATGAAGCCACTCGCACAACTAATGGAAGAGTTACAAAAAGGTATGAATGGATACACTGACGCACAAAAAGCATCTACAATGGCGTCTATTTTTGGTACGGAAGCAGTTTCCGCAATGTTAAATCTAATGAACGCCGGCCCAGAGAAAATCAGAAGCATGACCAAAGCACTTGAAAACTCTAGCGGAGCATCGAAAAAAGCAGCTGATGACATGCTAAAAGGTTGGGCTGGTGCGCTAAAGATGATGGAATCGGCAATTGATGCTAATTCTAAAACTTTTGTAGACGCACTTGGACCTGCTATAGAGGCGGTTGCCAATTCTATCACTGGACTAGTTAACTGGTTTGCTAGTTTATCAGGGACTATGCAAAGTGTAGTCGCAATTTCAGCGGTATCTGTAACTGCATTTTTAATAATCGCCACGGCAGTCGGTATGATGGCAAGCGCAATAGGTACTACGCTTATCCCTCTTGGTATGCTTATCGGGTGGCTCGGTAAAAGCGCCGCAGTGGCTAAACTAGCGAGCGTTGCAATGATTGGCTTGCGGGCAGCATTCGCATTTCTAACTGGCCCTATCGGTATAGTAATCATGGCTTTAACGGCGATGGGCGTAGCGTTAACTCAGCTATATCAACGTAACGAAGCTTTCCGTAACGGAGTCAATAGTGCATGGGACTCAATCAAATCGAAAGTGACCGAGTTATCTTCGGCGTTTATGAATTTCGCAGGCCCAGCTATCGACGCAGTGGTCGCAGGATTTAATCGTTTGAAGTCAGCTATTATGTCGGCTTTTTCCGGAGACTTTAGTCAACTAGGTGAGATATTTAAAACGATTGGGCCATCCATTGCGGGAGCGATTATCGGCGGGATTCCAGGAGTAATCATCTCGGTATCTCGTTACTTACCGGCAATCGCGGAACATCTCAGCGCTAACAAAGGCGTTATTTTAGATGCGATTACGAATGTCTTTAATTCTATAGCGGAATTCTTAACTGGTACGCTACCGCAATTAATCGCAGTTGGTTCGCAGATTATCATGTCTCTTGTTAATGGTTTGGTTCAAGCGGTACCGTCGATACTAGAGGCTATGGTCGGTGTGGTTAATACAGTCATGCAGTCGATTGCGACCAATCTACCTATCCTTATCGAAGCCGGTATGCAAATCTTGCAAGCGATAATCACTGGAATTACACAGGTTTTACCAACGATTATCGAGACGGGTTTACAACTTATCCTAACGTTAATTCAAGGGATTATGCAGATGATACCTACGTTAATTCCCGTAGCCATAACGATTATTGAGACAATTATCAACGGAATAATGTCGTTTTTACCGCAGTTAGTCGAGATGGGAATTAACTTGTTGACCTCGTTAATTACTGGGATCACACAGGCTATTCCGATGGTTGTACTAGCGATTATTACGGTGATTACAACGTTGATAGATGCGATTACAGCGAATTTACCTGCGATTATTCAGGCAGGGATTTCGATATTGACTACATTAATAGACGGTATTGTTAAGATGTTACCGCAGTTAATTGATTTAGCAGTCAATTTAATAACGAAAGTCGCCGATACGCTTTTACAAAACCTACCTGCAATTATCAATGCGGGGGTAAAGATACTAATGGCGCTAATAGACGGTATTGTTAAGATATTACCTCAATTAATTAACGCAGTATTAACGCTAATCGCTAAAATCGTGGAGACACTTATCGCTAACTTACCGAAAATCATCGAGGCTGGGGTAAATATTTTAATGGCGTTAATTGCCGGTATTGTTAAGGTAATTCCACAGTTAATAGTAGCGGCAGTTCAATTAATCGTAACTCTCGTTGGCGAGTTAATTAAGAATCTACCGAAGCTACTAGAGGCTGGGGTAAAGTTAATTGAAGCGCTAATCAAAGGTATTCTATCGCTTTTAGGATCGTTAGGAAGTGCCGCACTAGAAATAGGCGGAAAGATAATAGATACGCTTAAAGAAGTTGATCTATGGGATATTGGTGTAAATATCATCAAAGGCCTGGTTAACGGCATTGGCTCGATGTTCAGTTCGGTATGGAGCAAGATGACAGAACTTGGAAACGGAATTAAGGACAAATTAACTGGCTTGTTTTCGATTCATTCACCTTCACGTTGGATGCGCGATATGATCGGCGTCAACATGATGCAAGGCTGGATTAACGGTGTTGACGGAATGAAAAGTTCGGTGCAACGCACGACGCAACAGATGGCGGACTGGATGAGACCGGAAATGTTAGCAGTGGATACCGGTACATCAATTCCGAGAGGAGTAAGCGGATTAGGTGCGTATCAATCGGCTAAATCTACGCCAAGTATGAATAAATCGAGTCAGTACGACAATCAGCCGTCTAGAGATAAGCAACCAGCGAACATTAGCATACAACTCGGTAAGCAAGAGTTTGCGAGATTTGTTGACGATATTAGTGGCGAACAAGAAGCGGTTAAAAGACGTAGAGAAGTATTTAAAGGAGGGCGGTAGATTGCTAGTTTTTAACGGAATAAATCTAGAGGAATATAGTTAGTAACTATGAAGGCGTGTCTTTCCATTACGGAAGGGCACGCTTATTTTTATTTTATAGAAGAAAAGGAGCGAGAATATGAAAGCAGAAACAAAAGTAAAACGATTAATTCGGAATACATGCGCTTGCTACACTCCGAAAGAAGGTAACTGTATATACCAGGCGAAATGTCCGTTCTTACATTCGATGTACTACCGCGATAGAGAAGTAAAATTCGAAAGCAAGCGTTGTGACTACTTCGAAACCCATGTATTGCCGGCAGATAAAGAATTATATGCGTTGTATTTTAACGAAGGTCAGGGCGGTAAAGTGTGCGAGGTGTGCAGCGGGCATTTTGTCGCTAAAGGCAATCGTGCTAAATACTGTGATGCGTGTCGGAATGAGGTTCGGAAGAGACAGTCGAGGGAGCGTACGAGAAAACACAGGCAGAAAATAGGGTAGACTGTAATGATTTAGAACGTTTAGAATACGTTTTAAACCCGTATTTCACTGAAAATACTCTCGTTAAAATGAACGGTATATATTCAGTCGATTAATTATATTATAACGTGATAAAACGTAACCTATTGTGTTACTAATCGAATGGAGAAAACGATAAGGCGGCGAGTCTTTCCACTAACGGAGGGATTTGTCGTCCTTTTTTTGTGCCTATTTTTACGCCGAGAAACGCACTATAAGACGATTAGAAATAGTTTTACGGGTAATAGGTTGGTTAATCGAGAAATAATTCATTAGTAACTATATGTTTTATATAAATAGGAAGAAACGTGTAATTTGTCGATAAGACATAGGTTGACTGAGTAATGGACAGGTCGTATACTATGCTTAATGGAGTAGAGAAAGGTTACCGATAAACTTCATAATGGTAAGCCGATAAACTACCGAAAGAATCGAAAAGATATAACGATCAAAAACGTTAATATGCCAACGCCCTATACGGTATCCATGTCAAAAGCAAAACCTACGAATTCCGAGTTCATCGCAATGGTTGCGGATAAGCTAAGACTTGAACATAAGGCTAGCTAATTCAATCATACCAAGGATTTGAATGCTCATCTTGTAATTGGTAACAGCCAATAAACATGATTTCAATCCAATAAATATTTGGATACATACCCAATGAATTATTTTATTCATTGGGTTTTTTGTGTTTGTGAAAAGGAGTGATTTCATGAAGCTATCGGAAACGGAATGGTATTTAAATGATTTCTTAATTTATTGTCAAAGCAAAAATCTATCACCAAAAACAATCTCATCTTACGAACAAACATTAAAACTGTTCCTATTATGGTTAAAAAATGAACAAGACCTTGAAGAAGTCAATCATGTAAAAGCGGGACATATACATCAATACATTGCTTATGTTCAAGAGCGTGGAAAATATACGGTGGTAAGTCGTGAAGATTCAATTCATAGTAACCATCCACAGAACCGAATGGACTACAAAAAAACGTAAGTAACGTAACCATTAACAATTACATTCGAAATATTAAGGTGTTCTTCAATTGGTTATATGAAGAAGGTGAGATAAGGAAAAATCCTGTAGATGGTATATCGACAATCAAAACGGAACGCAAACAAAAAAAGGCGGTAACAAAACAAGAGTTTCAAAAGCTGTTAGATGTGTTTGATTATACAAAATTTCACGGTTATAGAAATAAAGTCATTGTTTTGCTACTACAAGACACAGGATGCCGAATAGGAGAAACTTTAGCAATTAAAGTCGATGACATAGACTTTAAACATCGTATGATTTTGTTGAAACACACCAAAGCAAGACAGGAGCGATATGTATATTTTTCACAGACATTAGCACGTGAATTAAAACATTATTTGCAATTTAAAGACAGATGCACGGAAACCGAGTTATTATTCCCCACAACGAAAGGAACTGAGTTGACGATACATTCTCCTTTGATAAACAATTAAGACAAGTCAGTGACAAAGCTGGGGTGTCTGTGCATCCTCATCAGTTGAGAAACAACTTCGCACGAGCGTATTTGATGAATGGCGGTGATATTTACACGTTATCACGAATTTTGGGACATTCATCAGTACAAGTTACGGAACAAGCATATATGGATTTAACACGAGAAGAAATTGCGAGGAAATATCACGAACATTCGCCATTAGCGAAATGGAAAATTAGATAGCAAAATAAAAAACGAGCGGATTATAGGACGGCAATCCTACCACTCGTTCCCTACGATACATTAATCCCAGGTCAAGGGACCAACGTGCTTATATTTTAGCATGATTGTCCTGGGAATCAAAAGGAGAATAGGACATGTTATTAAATGGCAAGCCAGAAGAGTTAACACGTTATTCAAAATTGAAATATGATGCAAAATTATTCATTCAAAAGGCGCACGAACTGTGGGAATATAGCGACCTACAAATTAGATGTGTGTATTTAATATCCGACCTAGCAAAGAAAGGTCGTGGGGTGTTCAGCATCGCATATAGCACATTTCAAAAGATGTTTGCACAACAATTTGATATGAAAATATCATTATCAACTGTTAGACGTTTCTTCGCTTTAATGGAGAAAATCGGCCTATTATCAATCAATGAAGCGAAACGTAAAAATGAACAACAATCTGCTAATGTGTATATCGTGGAGCAACAATGCGATGAACCATAACAAGAACACCCACAAGAGCATCCATCTGAACATCAAAATACTTCTTTTCAAGAAGTAGACGATAAACAAAAAACTTTAAATAATACTAATGTTAACAATGATGTAATACATGACGAATATGTATTTGCACGTGAAAATGGGATTAGTAAGAAGTTGTTCTTCAAGGTGGTTGATGAAGTTAAAAGTAGGAGTGGCAATAACAACATAGGAGCATATATACGTGGAGCGATTAATAACATAATCAATCACATATCATTTCGTAATGGAACACGAACATATGAAAATCCAATGAGTCAATTGTTTTATGAATGGTTAAATAATAACTAATCTGTTCTTCAAAATCTCGTCTTGTTTCATTCATAAGTTGAATACCTTCAAGAGATTCAAAATACGATTTCAATTCATTTGCTACACGATTGGTAAACACTTGTCGTCTGTTATCATAACTACTCGACTATTCAATTTTTGATGAACGGTCAAACAGTTCTCGTACAAGGTCTTGATAATTGTGTACAATGTCTTTTTTCTTAACAGTTTTTGATGCGCCTGTTATATCTTTTTCTTCCGCATGTGTTTCCATTAATAACGGAATGATGTACCTTCTTTGGAATTTTAACAATCCCACATAATGCTCGTTCTGTAAGTAATGGCGATTCAATTTTAACTTTGCTACTCTTTCAAACATTTCCTCGTCTTCATAGCGCTCCAAGAACATCTTGTACACTTTCTCCAAAGTTGCTGCTTCTAATTTCTCGTCAGTATATGACGATTGGTTTATTTCAAATTCCGCTATGGTGAAATCTCGGAACTTATCAAACATTCCATCATGATAATTGTTGTATTTAATGCAAATGTCGATTGAATCATTTAACTTTTTGTAAGTATTGCTTAAAATTGCTCTGCTTTCAGTTGTGAACCATACTGTTAATCTGTCGTTCTCGTCGTCTACGTCAAAGCGCTTGCGACCTACCATTTGTTGTATTTGTACATGGTCGAATTGATTCAGAAGGATGATATGTTTCAAGTCCTTTTCCTTTAAATCAATGCCATTATCAATCGCTTTATTTGCAAGGGCTCCTTGAGTTGTAAATCGTTTATCCTGTACCAACAATCCAATTTTTCCTTGCATTTCTTCATCTTTCAGGCCACGGAATATACCATCACGTGTTGGAACCCACATCGAATGACAGTATTCTACGTCATATCCTTCTTCATTTAATTCTTCACATAAATTTGCAATCATTCCTCGTGCCTTTACATCTTCTACAAATACCAACCATTTTTCATCTGTAGGAATGCTTTTCAAGATTTCTTTTAGTGGTTTGTTGGAGCAAATGAAATCCATTCTGATTTCCCATCCCAATTCTTTGCGGTAATCCAAGAATACGTTTAATTGTATATTTTTAAATTTGAAGTATTCGAGAATTAATTGCGGTGTTGCCGTAAATAAAATGACAGGCTTTGTTTTCGCTACTTCAAGTAGTTTTGCCATGATGCGAACAGTTGTTAAATTCCATGCGTCTGCAATAAAGTAATGTGCCTCGTCACATATAATAACGTCTGCTTCATCAATTGCGATGATTGTGTCTTCAGTTGATACTTTCTGATAACTGCTTACATCAACGCTTTTGGAGTCGTACGCTTCAATTTGCTTATAAAGTTGTACTACATCTTCCTCGGTCTTAATTCGTACCGCCGTTCGATTAGATAGCAACAATGAATTTGCACTCGCAAAATTGTGATATTTACCATACTCACCGAAACCATAACTTTTGTTTTTAAACATCGGTTTGATTAAGTCCTCGATAATAAATGTTGATTTGCCTGGTCCTGTATTCCACAAGAAACCGAAGCAGCCCTGAATGGTAATGTTATATGTTTTTGCATGATGAAAAATTAGACCAAGCTTTAGAAAGTTACCCAAACGAAAGGTATGTGAACGGTGAAAAATACAGTAGATTTTGAACGTGTGAAAACGATATTGTTATTCGTGTCAGTAATAATAATGATGCTAATGTTTGCCATGACCGTGTGGGGCGATTTGTTTCATAAAGATGATGAAACGATAAGGCGAGAACAGGAGCGTGAAGCTCGACGGTTACAACGACAGGAAATGCTTAAAAATATGGAGTAAAGGGTGTACATGGTATGTACACCCTTTTCAGGCTGTGGAGAAAGTCTTCTCCACAGCCTTGTTTTGTGTCTGAACCTCTTTTTATGTGTCAACACTGATAAAAAAGAGGAAAAGGAGAGGTTTTTTATGATGGGTGCATTAAAAAATCATCGTGATGAACGTGTATCAGTTTCTGTAGAAGAATTAGTTCCACAAGACCATTTTCTTCGTGCGATTGAAGCTACAATCAGCTTTGATTTTATTGAAGAGAAGTTACGCCCCTATTACTGTGAAAATAATGGACGTCCTTCTATTCATCCAATCGTTTTATTTAAGATGATGTTTATTGGATATTTTTACGGTATTCGCTCAGAACGTCAACTAGAAAAAGAGATTAAAACCAATATTGCTTACCGTTGGTTTTTAGGATTTTCCCTATCAGATCCAATTCCAAATCATTCTACCATCAGCTGGAATCGCCGTACGCGCTTTATTCATACAAATATATTTGAAGAAATCTTTGATGAAATTGTACGTCAAGCGACGGAACACCGTATGGTGGGAGGACGTGCCTTGATGACAGATTCTACGCACATTAAAGCGAATGCCAATAAAAATAAATTTGTACATAAATTTAAAAAAGAAAAGCCAAAGTTTTATATAGAGGAACTAGAGGCTGCGGTTATGGAAGATCGTGAAGCTCATGAAAAAAAGAATTAAAACCTAGAAAGGAAAGTGATACCCCTACTAAAAAAATTCGTATAAGTACAACTGATCCAGATAGTGGCTTTTTAATGAGGGATGGAAAACCGAACGGTTTTCATTTCTTAGATCATCGTACGACTGATGCGAAGTACAATGTGATTACAGATACCTATATAACGGCTGGAAATGTAGCGGATTCCGAGCCGTATTTAGCACGCCTCCAAGCTCAAATTGATAAATTTGGATTCGAAGTTGAAGCTGTAGCACTTGATGCCGGTTATTTTACAGGTTATATCTGTAAGAAATTATCAGAACAGAATATATTTATGGTGATGGGGTATCGCCGATTTGGAAAACGGAATAAAGAAGTACCAAAAAGTCAATTTAAATATGAAGAAGAAACAGACGTATTTGCCTGTCCAATGGGATGTATTTTAGAATATGCGACAACGGATCGAGAAGGATACCGTCAATATAAATCTAATCCAACAGATTGTGCCGTTTGTCCATTGCGTGATAAATGTTTCTCAGAGAAACAAAAACAAAAAGTCATTACGCATCATATTTGGGAAGAATATAAAGATATCGCAAGAAAAAACAAATTAACAAGTACGGGTAAAAAGCTATATAAAGTACGCTGTTCTACAATTGAGCGGAGTTTTGCGGATGCCAAAGAACTACATGGTTATCGGTATGCCCGGTTTCGAGGGGTGAAGTATGTCCAAATGCAGGCCTATCTCACTGCAGCCTGCCAAAACATGAAAAAAATAGCCCTTCACCTGACCAAAAAGGGTCAGGTGAAGGGCTATTTTTTGTGTTTTTATCATGTATTACTATTTTGTACGAATTTCAGAATTCATACATTCCAGAGTGTAGGAAACCCTAAAGGGTTTCCAAACACTCTGTAAAGGGTGTACATGGTATGTACACCCTTTTTTTATTTCAAAAGTGCTCACATTGTGAGAAACTTCCATTGTTTCAAGGTGTGTCGTGCTATTCGACAGACCTATGATTTTCATAAAAATGTAATTGAATATTAATATCTAATGGGAAACAAGTGTTCCTTATTGAAATGTATTGATTGATAGGCATAATTTGGATCTTCATGTGTTTACCATCAATGTAACCAATAATTACATACCAACCTGGTGGGTAAGCGCTATTAAACGTTGTTTGCCACTCTTGATATCTTTGGCCAGATACTGGGTCTTGTGAAAACGTTGGATTGATTGTAAGATATCATTGCTAATGAACCGTCCTGCTGAACTTTGAAGATTTTTACTTGGTCTTTGCTCGTTCCAGGATTAGCTTCAGTTCTTTTCTTTGCCATGTAGAACATCTGTCCATTGTGATATCCATCTTCTACATAATAAGCTAAATCAGGTGTGAAGGCAGGAATGAACTCATTTTAAATCATAGTGTTTGTAATTCCCCATTCATCTTTTAGTGGGTCGCTGTAAGCTGCTGATGCTTGTTTTGGTTGAATAAGCTTGTTGTTGCTACTGCTCCTAAAGCTCCTGTTAACGCAATTGTAGCTAATTTTTTCATAAGAAATTTCTCCGATTTAAATTATTTGATTGGTCCTGTAATGAAATTGTAAACCGTGCGGTCAGCTTTGATGTCAAAACGTGCTTCCATGGTTGGAAATCTAGGGTTCACAGGAATTGAGCTTAGCTCTCTATCAATAATTGGTTGATAGATTTTAATTCGATACCCACCAGCTGCTAATTTACTTACATTAATGCTTGTGCTGCTAGTTCCTTGTCCATAAGAACTTGTTGTATCGGTATAAACATGTTTGCTTAAAGGTCCTTGTTGAACAATTTTTCCTGTATTATCTTGAATCGTATAACGTGGTTGATAATCAGTAATATCTGGGTCGTCGCTTGTTACTACAACTATTTTTGCTTTCAATATATTGATAGCTGAACTTGAATAAGCTACATCAATACTTCTGACGCTTTCACCATGTAACACACCGTCGCCAACATAATCGATGTCTGTTCCTTGAACAAAGAAAGGAATGTCCGTAATGCTTGACCATGTTCCATCTGGCTTTTTATATTCAACCATAACCCTGTAGCTATCGTTTTGATTCATAAACGGTAGTGTTAAAGAAAGAGTTGCTGTTCCGTCAGCTTTTGTTGTTTGAACAGGTGAATAAACATTCCCATTAGGTGAATCAACTGCTAATCGGAGTTGACCATTGCTAACGGTTGCACCTGTACTATCGGTCATTTTAACCGTGTGCGTTAATACATCGCCTTTCTTAACTTCCATACGGTCACTGAATGCTAAACCATTTAGCTTCCATGTACTTTCATCATAAAAATTTGAATCATCTTTCCATTCTGTAATCACTGCTGCTGCTGCTTTTGTTGGTTGTGAAAATTCTGCAACCGTAATTCCCCCAATTGCTAATGCTCCAGCTAATGCGATTGCTTTAAATGATTTCATTTGTTGTTTCCCCCGAAATTTTGTGATTTGTAGCAATTTACCGACATGCTCAGGTCGTCAAGTTTATTTCTTGCATTGGAAGCTATGTGCAGGTTTTCCTTTTTTACCTTTTGCAACGTAAAGAGTTATGAATTATCAATACTTTCCAAACTAATAAAACATTCATTTAAATCCCCAGGATTTAAATGAATCACCTTCTACAGGATGTGAAGTAATAACGCGATACTCTTTTTGTGATTTAAAAAGTTTCTTTCATAAAAAAAGCTCTTGTAACATCTATTCTGTGCATTTTCCTAGCTTCGAGGTCAATGTGAATCTCCTGTGTTGCTGGTTCAAAATATCTGAAAAAAGAACTTTTATGTGTATTACCAATTCCTTTATCACCATGCTTATTTTCCAAATTTAAAAAATCCCTGTGTTGCAAAAATATAAATTCCCTTCTAAAAACATTTAAACGTGTTCTGGTCTGAATAATTTGATGAACATTACAAGAACCCCTTTTCAGATTTATTCCATTATATCACAATTAAGGGATATATATTCTTTTTTGTGATAAATTTTATTTATAGCATTTGAAGGAAATTATAACCGTTTGTCAAAATGTATATCCTGAAGGGTGGTGTTAAAACACTATAAATTAATATACTATTTAAATGATGGTGAAACTTGGGACGAAAAAATTCAGGATGCCCAATTAAGTGCTGACTAAATTGCGTTTATGTTGAATCATTTTCAAAGTTCAGAAAGTATGGAAGTAGAAAGTCAATCAACAGGTGATAAAAGAAAAGTGAGTGAAATTAAATCAATTTTAGTATTTTAATGTAAAACATCCTTACAAGGATGTTTTTTTATTTTCACTTATATATGAAGAAAATCGGCTTGAAGAAAAATATTAGAAAAAAATCTCCATTCCTTCCTTACACAACCGAATCAATCAATATAATAGTGGTGTAATGAAAAACAAAAACAAAATGGAGAATGAATTATTATGACAACAGAAATTAAAAATACAACAAAAGAAATGGAAGTATCACTGAAATTGGATTACAAAGGTAGCGAAATTATTATTGATGAAGCTCGCAAACTTAAAGCTGAAAATAACGAATTGAAAGCGAAACTTGAAATTCATGAAGAATCAATTAAACATTTATTAAATTGGTTAATTGAAATCGGAGAATTAATTGGCATTGATATTCAACGAGATTTCAATGGAGAATTTAATGAGGAATTTATTGAAGAAGTTTACAATTGCACTGAGGACCAACTTGCGGTGAATGAGTTCGACCTTGAACGACAAGATAAAATTATTGAAGCCCAAAAAGAGTCAATTGAAGCTAATAAAAAAAATCGTTAGCAACTCTAATTTAATTCTCATAATGTTAGCAAAACAACTTGAAACAAAATACAATGATGAACTTGGTAAAGCGTATTTAAAAGTAATTAAATAAACAACAACTAAGTAACAAATTATCAATGGGAGCTCTTGAATGAGTTCTCAATATGTTAAAATCATACTATATAAATATAACATATAAATTATTATTATGAAAAATTTAACAGTAGAATCGGCATTAAAGGTAAATTACATGAAAGAACTAGTTATGTTAACGGAATTGGAGCGACAATTACAACGTGGAAACATTGATTACTGGGTTTTCGAAGATTGTGGCAAAGTTGGACTATCTGTAACGACTGAATTTTGGCAAGATTTGTTGGGAATCAGTATTTCAATCAAACACGAAGATTTGCAAAGTTTTTATTTGGTTCAAGCGTTTGTAATTGATAATCGTGATTGGGAAATGATTGAATTAAACCCTGCAACTTTTGCAACAATGATTGAGGCTTATCATGAAATTGAACGAATTATAGGTCGTTTGCCAGAGGTTGTTGAACAATCATTGCTTGAAAATCAGGAAGATGCTGATTATGTAACTGGAGTTGTCGAAGTTTTTCGAGAAATTGCTGACGAGCATCCAAAAGGAATTGCTATCAGGTAACAATGAAACAAATAGACATCACCAGACCACCAATAAAAGTTGGTGGTTTTTTAATTTGTTACGATTAGCATTTTACAATCTGAACGCCTCACTATAATGGGCGTGCAAAGGAGAGCGAACAACTAACCGATTTACATTGTGAATATAAAAAGTATTATGGGATGAAAGTGACATGAGATATGTAATAGAATAATATGTGAGGATATTTGCATATTAAAAAGAAATGAGTGTTAAAAATGAAATTAAGATTTTCAGATTGGTTAGATAATCAAGAAATAGAAGCTGAGGCGAAAGATTTATTCGGTGAGGGTGTAAAATGCTATAAAGCATCAGCATATTGAGCGGCTCTTCTCTTTTCATATTTGGGTTTTCAAACTGTAATTAAACATGGAATGTTATCATCAAAAACACCAGAAGGATATGAAGATTCTCAATGGGGTCACATCCAAAAAGAATTACAAAAAGATGATACCTGGGAAAAGAATATAATAAAAGTTATAAGAGATAAGAAAAAGCCTGAATTTAAATTTTCTGAAGATTTATGTGAACAATATATATATTGGAAGAATCGAAGAAATGATTGTGCTCATGCAAAAAGAAACGCTATAGATTATCCACATGTAGAGAGTTTCTGGTTATTCATAGAATCCAATTTGTCAAAATTTGTAGTTAATGGTGGAAGAGCACATATTGTTGAACAAATTAAAAATTACTTAAATCCATCTATTACTCCAAGTGGAACAGATGTTGGGCCGATTATAAAACAAGTTCCTTTTGCTGTAGAACTAATTGAATATAAGGATTTTTTAGAGGAGTTGCTAAAAGTAACCAAAGGTTGGAAAAAAGGTTTTTCATTCATGGATACCTCTGAGATTTTAGTGTGGTCAGAACTTTTTACATTGCCAGAAGAGAGAAGTAAAATCCTTATTAATTTCTTAAAGGATAATCGTAGATTTACCTTTTTCCTCTTGAGAGAAAATCCAAACCTCGTTAAATATTTCCACAAAGAGCCTGAATTTTTACGGCTTTTATGGAAAGAGGATTTTTCAATTCCAGCCGATTATAAGATATTTATAATGATGGTTCAAAATAATTTAATTCCAGAAGGACAATTAGAAGAATTATTTTTGCATATGTTTAATAAGGTTCCATCACACATATTTGGTGAAAGTCCTTTTGTAGATAAAATAGATGAAGTTCAGAAATTGATTTTAAAAGAAAGAGGATTCTTTGACAGTTTTTACAAACATGCTTTTGTGTCAAGAGAAATAAGGCACCATTTTAATTGGGGTAATGATAATAAAGATTTAGTCGTATATTACCTTGAGAATTTTGAACTAAATGAGACGATAGTAAACGCTTTAAATAGCGCTATAAACGCTCAATATCCTCCTAGACATTTAAGAGAAGCTTTAAAGTCTTTTTATCAGTCAAATAAAAGTCTTTGGGAAAAACATAAAGATATTTGCGATGATTTAGGGGAAACAATACCTGATTGTTTAACGGAAATCTCCTTTGATTCTAAATAAAATATTCTACTTTTATATGCCCATTATCTTAATTGAAAGTGGCCATCATTTTTTAGTTTCTTCTATAATATATAAAACTTTAATTTTGGAAACTGCTTCTTGTTTCCAAATCCGTAGTGATGATATAATGTGTGCAACGAAACAAATGAATGAATACATGCCAATAAACTACAAGGGTGTGTATCAAAATATTGAATTTGAAAACGTATTGTTTATGCGTTTTTACCATACAAAATGAGCAAAATGAGCCCATGTCTTCCGAGTTCATCGCAATGATTGCGGATAAGTTAAGGTTTGAACATAAGACTTCGTAAACGCTGATATCTTAGGGTTTTTGAGTGGTTGTTGGTGATGTGAAGTTACCAATAAGCTTCTTTTCGTACTAACTAATAACGTTAATGTATTTTAATAAACACCGTCTTTTATTGGTTTGTAAATTAAACTAATAAAAGACGGTGTTTTTCGTTGTGACTGAATTTGAATTATAGCTTGATCATTTTAGTGGGGAAGTCATCCGTGATATAATAAAATACGAAACAGAATTCATAATAAAAAGCCCTGCGAAACAGGACTGTATTATTCTTCGTCTTTATTTTGCTTTTCTAATTCAACCAACTTTTGAATTAAAATGTGTTGTGGCATATGCATAAGCTGTTCAAGTGGAACACCTAGAGCTTTTGATAGACGAATTGCAGTGTCCGGAGAAATTTGTAATGGTCTCATAGAAGTACCTCCTTTTTCGTATAGTATAGCATAAGATTGGGGGAGTGAGGATGACTCTTATATTTGCGCATCGTGGTGCGGCGGGAACATACCCAGAAAATACAATGATTTCGTTTGAAGCGGCGGAATCTTTTCGAGCAGATGGTATTGAATTAGATGTCCAATTAACGAAGGATGGAAAAGTTGTTGTCATTCATGATGAAACAGTGAATCGAACAACGAATGGAAAAGGTGCTGTTCGAAACTATTTATACGAGGATTTACGCAAACTGGATGCGAGTTACAAGTTTGGTGAGAAGGTGGGGTTTTGCCACATTCCTTTATTAGAAGAAGTGCTTGAATGGTTACAGAAGAATCAATTATTACTTAATATTGAACTTAAAAATGATAAAATTCCATATCGGGGTTTAGAAGAAGAAGTTATCACGCTTGTACGAAAGTTTAGTTTAGAGGAACGAGTTATTTTCTCTTCCTTTAATCACTATAGTATGAAGCGATGTCATATGATGGCCCCAGATATTAAAACGGCTATTTTATACCGGGAAGGTTTACATAGTCCTTGGGCATACGCTCAAAAAATGGGTGCTACTGCAGTTCATCCAAACTACCGTTATCTTCAGGATGCGATTGCTGAATTAACAATGGAAAGTGGAGTAGAGGTGCGCCCTTATACAATAAATGAAGAAACGCTTATGCGTAAATATTTTGATATGAATATATCGGCTATTATTACTGATTATCCAGAAAGGGCGAGAGCTTTATTACAGATAAAAAAATGAGACCTTTACATAAGGGTCTCATTTTTTCTACCTTCTAAAGCGAGCTTGTACTTTATTTCGCTTACGATCTCGATGTAAGACGAATCCTCCAAAAATATAAAACCCGAGTGCAAAACAAAAGACACCAATTAAAAATTGTAGCCATAATACAGGGATTGGAGAAAAAAGAATACCGAATACAGTATCTCTCATTAATTTAATGCCAAGCACAGCTAATGAAATGGGAATGAGTGCTAATAATAGAGCAAGGTAACGCTGCATAGGTAACACTCCTTTTCAGATTATTTCGTATATATTAAATGATGTTATATGAAAAGGGGGTTTGTCAAGAGAATGATGAGCGAGTAAGATAAAGGTGTGAAAAATTTTGCAGAGATACTTCGAGAGGAAGTGTAATGTATGAAACAAAACGTTTTAATTATTGGGGCGGGTGAAGGTGGAAGCACGCTCCTTGGCTTGTTGCAAAGTTCAAATATATTTCAAATTCTTGGTATTATTGATATTAATCCGGAGGCTAAAGGGTTAGAAATTGCTAAGGAATATGGAATTATGGTTGGTGATGATATAGCTCCGTTTCTTTCTATGCATATTGATGTGATGTTTGATATGACAGGTGACTATAATTTACATAAAGTTTTATTGGAGAAAAAGAATAAAGACACTCTTCTTATACCAGGGGATATTGCAAAAATTGTCGCGCGATTAGCGCATGAGAAGGAAGACTTAATTGAAAAGCTGGAAGAACAGACACAACAAGGGAATTTAATTTTAAATTCTACACATGACGGCATGATTGTTATAGATCAAGAAGGACAAGTGCGTTTATTTAATAAAAGTGCAGAACGCATTACAGGTTATAAAAAAGATGAAGCGATAGGAAAGTACATTTTAGAAGTCATTCCAACGAGTAAGTTGCTTCGTATTATACGGACGAAACAAATAGAAGTGAATTATGAACTAACGTTAGAAAATGAAAAAAAAATTATCACAACGCGTATCCCGATATTGAAAGAAGATGGGGAAGTTCAAGGGGCATTTGCGATTTTTAAAGATATTACAGAAGTTGTAGATTTAGCGGAAGAAGTTACAGATTTAAAAGAAATTCAAACGTTACTTGAGGCGATTATCAACTCATCTGAGGAAGCGATTTCGGTCGTAGATGAGAAAGGAAGAGGGTTAGTTATAAACCCTGCTTATACGAAGTTAACGGGTTTGACAGAAGAGGATATTATTGGGAAACCAGCCACAACTGATATTGTAGAAGGCGAAAGTATGCATATGAAAGTACTTCGGACTCGTAGAGCGGTGCGCGGGATACATATGAAAATTGGTCAGAAGAAACGTGATGTAATTGTAAATGTTGCTCCAGTTATTGTTGACGGAATATTGAAGGGAAGCGTTGGGGTAATACGTGACGTATCAGAAATTCAAAAGTTAACAAATGAATTAAATCGAGCGAGACAAATTATACGAACGTTAGAAGCGAAATATTCCTTTGACGATATTGTTGGAACGTCTGATGAGACGACAGCTGCAATTGAACAAGCGAAACTTGGAGCAAACACACCAGCGACAGTGCTGCTTCGCGGTGAGTCCGGGACGGGTAAAGAGTTATTTGCACATGCCATCCATAATGGTAGTAATCGAAAGTACAATAAATTCGTTAGAGTAAACTGTGCTGCAATTTCTGAGACTTTATTAGAAAGTGAATTGTTCGGTTATGAAGAAGGTGCATTTTCTGGTGCGAAAAGAGGTGGAAAACGAGGTTTCTTTGAAGAAGCAAACAATGGAAGTATTTTTCTAGATGAGATTGGAGAGTTATCTGCAAATACGCAAGCGAAGCTCCTGCGTGTATTACAGGAAAAAGAGATTGTTAAAGTAGGAGGAACGAAGGCGATTCCTATTAACGTTCGAGTGATTGCAGCGACACATGTAAATTTAGAAAAAGCCATTTTAGAAGGGAAGTTTAGAGAAGACCTCTATTATCGCTTGAATAAAATTCCGATTCAAATTCCGGCTCTTCGTCAGCGGAAAGGAGATATTCCTGCAATTGCTGAAAGGTTAATTCAAAAAATTAATCAAGATTACGGTCGCAACGTAGAAGGGTTAACAGATTCAGCGATCTCCTTTTTACAATCATATGATTGGCCTGGGAATGTTAGGGAACTTGAAAATATTTTAGGGCGGGCAATCATTTTTATGAACTATAACGAAATGTATATTGATGTACATCATTTACCACCTTTACATAAAGAGGAGCAAACGGAATCAAAACAAAATAATGTGGTATCTGAATTAGAAGAAAAGTCGCTTGAACATTTAGTGGCAGAGTTTGAAGGAAACATTATTCATGAATATTTAAAGAAATTTGATGGGAATAAGACGAAGACTGCAAAAGCGTTAGGGATTTCGGTTCGAAATTTATATTACAAGCTTGAAAAGTATGACTGTGCAAAAAATAGCATGCAATAAATTGCATACCACGCAATTTATTGCATGGTATGCAAAAAGTTACAAATTAAGACAGAATATTTAGGTATTTTTAAAAGTATTGATTTTACTGCATTTTGTATGCGTTTTCATGATTGGTAAGACCACTTTTAAAAGTTGGCACGGTATTTGCTTAATAAATAGGCGAGGGACGACGGAAAGGGTTGATTACAAAATATGAAGTTAGAACATCTAATTGATCAAGCGGCAGGACAGCCTAAAAAAAACGTGGCTGTAGCAGTAGCTGAAGATCATGAAGTAATTGAAGCTGTAGCGAAAGCAATCGAATTACAGTTAGCTCAATTTCGTCTATATGGAAATCAAGAAAAAATAATGGGGATGCTACAAGAACATGGATTACAAACTTCAGAACATATTCAAGTGATTGCAGCGCAGTCAACTGCTGAGGCTGCAGAACTTTCTGTCAAAGCTGTAAGAAATGGCGAAGCAGATGTGCTTATGAAGGGGAACATCCCGACAGCGAACATTTTGAAAGCTGTATTAAATAAAGAGTGGGGGCTTCGTAAGGGCAGCGTGCTTTCTCATGTTGCAGCGTTTGAAGTTCCAAATTACAACCGCCTTATTTTTGTTACAGATGCAGCGATGAATATTGCACCTGATGTAACACAAAAAGTTGCTATTATACAAAATACTGTAGAAGTTGCACGGGCAATAGGAATTGAATTGCCAAAGGTTGCACCAATTGCAGCAGTGGAAGTTGTGAATCCAGCGATGCAAGCAACAATTGACGCAGCGATGCTAACACAAATGAATCGCCGTGGACAAATTAAAAATTGCATTGTGGATGGACCACTTGCTTTAGATAATGCAGTATCACAAATTGCATCAGAGCATAAAGGCATAGTAAGTGATGTAGCAGGTAAGGCAGACATTTTACTCGTCCCAACAATTGAAGCTGGAAATGTGCTATATAAATCACTCGTTTATTTTGCAAATGCAAAAGTAGGAGCGATGATTGCTGGCGCTAAAGCACCGATTGTTTTAACATCTCGTGCTGATTCAGCAGAAACAAAAGTATATTCATTAGCATTGGCAGTTGCGACTGCTTCAAAATAAACCAAAAAGGGTAAAACAATTAGGGGGAAATGAAAATGGCATTAGAAATCTTCGAATACTTAGAAAAATATGATTATGAGCAAGTAGTATTTTGTCAAGATAAAGAATCTGGATTAAAAGCAATCATTGCAATTCATGATACAACGCTTGGACCAGCTCTTGGTGGAACAAGAATGTGGACATATGATTCTGAAGAAGCGGCGATTGAAGATGCATTACGTCTTGCAAAAGGGATGACATACAAAAACGCAGCAGCTGGCTTGAACTTGGGTGGTGCAAAAACAGTTATTATCGGTGATCCACGCAAAGATAAAAGTGAAGCAATGTTTCGTGCATTAGGACGTTACATTCAAGGATTAAACGGACGTTACATTACAGCAGAAGATGTTGGTACAACAGTTGACGATATGGATATCATCCATGAAGAAACTGATTTCGTAACAGGAATCTCACCTTCATTCGGTTCTTCTGGTAACCCATCTCCAGTAACTGCATACGGTGTTTACCGTGGTATGAAAGCAGCTGCAAAAGAAGCATTCGGTACAGATAGCCTAGAAGGAAAAGTAATTGCTGTCCAAGGTGTTGGTAACGTAGCATATCACCTATGCAAACATTTACACGCTGAAGGAGCAAAATTAATCGTTACAGATATTAATAAAGAAGCTGTGCAACGTGCTGTAGAAGAATTTGGTGCGACAGCAGTTGAGCCAAATGAAATTTACGGTGTTGAATGTGATATTTACGCACCATGTGCATTAGGTGCAACAATCAATGATGAAACAATTCCACAACTGAAAGCAAAAGTAATTGCAGGTTCTGCCAATAATCAATTAAAAGAAAACCATCATGGTGACACAATTCATGAAATGGGAATTGTATACGCACCAGACTATGTTATTAATGCAGGTGGTGTAATTAACGTAGCAGATGAATTATATGGATACAATAGAGAACGTGCATTAAAACGTGTTGAGTCTATCTATGACACAATTGCAAAAGTAATCGAAATTTCAAAACGTGATGGCGTAGCAACTTATGTTGCAGCAGACCGTTTAGCTGAAGAGCGTATTGCAAGCTTGAAAAACACTCGTAGCACATACTTACGCAACGGTCACGATATAATTAGCCGTCGCTAATTATTCATATACAACTTTTACAAAAGCTGTGGTTACCTCGTATGAGGTTTCCACTGCCTTTTGAATTTATTGGTGGAGGTATCAACATTGTCCTTAAATCGAATTCTTGTTATCAATCCGGGGAGTACATCCACGAAAATTGGTGTTTTTGATAATGAAAGACCTGTTTTAGAAGAAACAATTCGTCATGATGAAGAGAAGATTGGAAAATATAAGCGAATTATTGATCAGTATGAATTTCGAAAAGAAACAATTTTGGAAGTTTTACATTCTCATGGTATTAATATTTCAAAATTGAACGCTGTTTGCGGGCGCGGTGGATTACTTCGTCCAATCGAAGGCGGAACATATACAGTAAACGATGCGATGTTAGAAGATTTAAAAAATGGATTTAGCGGTCATCACGCTTCAAATCTTGGAGGCATTTTAGCATATGAAATTGCTTCTGGATTAAATATTCCGGCATTCATTGTGGATCCTGTTGTTGTAGATGAAATGGAGCCGATTGCTCGTATAAGCGGTATTGCCGGAATGGAACGTAAAAGTATTTTCCATGCATTAAACCAAAAAGCGGTTGCTCGTAAAGTGGCTGAAGAATTAAATCACAAATATGAGGATTTAAATTTATTAGTTACACATATGGGCGGTGGTATTACAGTTGGTGCTCATAAAAAAGGAAAAGTTATCGATGTTAATAATGGCTTAAACGGAGAAGGACCATTTAGTCCAGAGCGTGCTGGTACAGTACCAGTAGGACAACTAGTTGAGATGTGTTTCTCTGGCGAGTATTACCGTGACGAAATGGTTAAAAAACTTGTCGGACAAGGTGGACTTGTAAGTCTGATCGGTACAAATGATGCGATTAAAGTAGAACAAATGGTTGAAAAAGGTGATCCTGAAGCAACTCTTATTTATAAAGCAATGGCATATCAAGTTGCAAAAGAGATTGGCGGAGCTAGCGCTGTACTTCACGGGAAAATCGATGCAATCGTATTAACTGGCGGACTTGCATACAGTAAAATACTTGTCGATGAAATAAAAGAACGAGTGGACTGGATTGCAGATGTTATCGTACATCCAGGAGAAGATGAATTACAAGCATTAGCAGAAGGAGCACTTCGTGTATTACGTGAAGAAGAAGCTCCAAAAGAATATGTTGTACGTGAAAAAGAAACGGTAGCTAGGGGTTGAGATAATGGCAAAAGAATATGATTTAGTCATCGTTGGCGGCGGTACTGGTGGATATGTTGCTGCTATTCGTGCATCACAACTAGGTTTAAAAACTGCACTTGTTGAAAAAGAAAATCTTGGTGGTACTTGTTTACACAAAGGATGTATTCCTAGTAAAGCTCTTTTACGTAGTGCGGAAGTATACGCAACTGCTAAAAAAGGCGAAGAGTTCGGGGTTATTGCAAGTAATGTAGAACTAAACTTTGCTAAAGTACAAGAGCGTAAAGAGAAGATTGTAACGCAACTTCATAAAGGCGTTCAACATTTAATGAAACAAGGTAAAATTGATGTGTTTGAAGGTATTGGCCGTATTCTTGGCCCGTCTATTTTCTCTCCGATGCCAGGGACAATTTCAGTTGAACTTGCAAGTGGAGAAGAGAATGAAATGTTAATTCCAAAAAATGTACTTGTTGCAACAGGTTCTCGTCCTAATTCATTACCAGGTTTAGAATTAGACGGAGAGTACGTAATGTCTTCGGATCATGCCCTAAAAATGGAAACGCTTCCTAGCTCGATTATTATCGTTGGTGGCGGTGTAATCGGTATTGAGTGGGCATCTATGCTTGCTGACTTCGGTGTAGAAGTTACAGTGTTAGAGTATGCGAAAACTATATTACCACTAGAAGATCAGGACGTTTCAAAAGAAATGCAACGTCTATTCAAGAAAAAAGGTATTAAAGTGGTAACTGGTGCAAAAGTATTACCAGAAACATTGGTAAAAGATAATGGAGTAACAATTCAAGCTGAACATAACGGTGAGAATAAAGAATTTAAAGCAGAAAAAATGCTTGTATCTGTAGGAAGACAAGCCAATACGCAAAATATTGGTTTAGAGAATACTGATATCGTTGTGGAAAAAGGATACATTCAAACAAATGAGTTTTATCAAACAAAAGAATCTCATATTTACGCAATTGGAGATGTAATCGGTGGCTTACAACTTGCTCACGTTGCTTCTCATGAAGGAATTGTTGCAGTAGAACATATTGCAGGGAAAGAAGTTACACCAATTGATTACTCTATGGTATCAAAATGCGTATATAGCAGTCCAGAAGTTGCTTCTGTTGGTTTAACAGAACAAGAAGCGAAAGAAAAAGGCTATAAGTTGAAAGTAGGTAAGTTCTCATTCCGCGCAATCGGAAAAGCGCTTGTATACGGAGAATCTGATGGTTTTGTAAAACTTGTAGTTGATGAAGAAACAAATGACATTCTTGGTGTTCATATGATTGGACCACATGTAACAGATATGATTTCTGAAGCTGGTCTTGCAAGAGTACTTGATGCAACACCTTGGGAAGTAGCACATACAATTCATCCGCATCCATCATTATCTGAGGCGATTGGTGAAGCTGCACTTGCTGTAGATGGAAGAGCGTTACACGCATAAAAATGTGGATTTAGGAGGTTATGAAAAATGGCAGAAGTAAAAGAAAAGCGCCATGAAGAGCTTGGCTTAAGTGATGAGCAAGTATTAGAAATGTTCCGTACGATGTTACTTGCACGTAAAATCGACGAACGTATGTGGTTATTAAACCGTGCAGGTAAAATTCCATTCGTAATTTCTTGTCAAGGACAAGAGGCTGCGCAAGTTGGAGCAGCGTTCGCTCTTGATAGAGAGAAAGATTATGCATTACCATACTACCGTGATATGGGTGTTGTACTAGCGTTCGGTATGACAGCAAAAGAACTAATGTTATCTGGTTTCGCAAAAGCTGGAGATCCAAACTCTGGTGGTCGTCAAATGCCTGGTCACTTCGGTCAAAAGAAAAATCGTATTGTGACAGGTTCATCTCCAGTAACAACACAAGTACCACATGCAGTTGGTATTGCATTAGCTGGAAAAATGGAGAAGAAAGATTTAGTAACATTTGTTACATTTGGAGAAGGTTCATCTAACCAAGGTGATTTCCATGAAGGTGCAAACTTTGCGGGTGTACACAAATTACCTGTTATTTTCATGTGTGAAAATAACAAATACGCAATCTCTATTCCAGTTGAAAAACAATTAGCATGTAAAAATGTATCCGATCGTGCAATTGGTTACGGTATGCCTGGATATACAGTAGACGGAAACGATCCGCTTGCAGTATATAAAGCAGTAAAAGAGGCTGCAGACCGTGGACGTCGTGGTGAAGGTCCAACTTTAATTGAAACAGTATCATATCGTTTAACAGCACATTCTAGTGATGATGATGATCGTGTTTATCGTGATAAAGAAGAAGTAGAAGAAGCAAAGAAAAATGATTCAATTATAACATTTGCTGCTTATTTAAAAGAAGTTGGCGTGTTAACTGAGGAATCTGAAAAACAAATGTTAGATGAACTTATGCATATCGTAAATGAAGCAACAGAATATGCAGAAAATGCTCCGTATGCAGCACCTGAAGATGCATTGAAGCACGTATACGCAGAATAGGGGGGAACGTTTCATGGCTGTAATGTCTTATATTGATGCTATTACATTAGCGATGCGCGAGGAAATGGAACGCGATGAGAAAGTATTCGTTTTAGGTGAAGATGTTGGTAAAAAAGGTGGCGTATTTAAAGCAACACACGGATTGTATGATCAATTTGGTGAAGAGCGTGCGCTAGATACACCACTTGCAGAATCTGCAATTGCTGGAGTAGCAATTGGTGCGGCAATGTATGGTATGCGTCCAATCGCTGAAATGCAGTTTGCTGATTTTATTATGCCAGCAGTAAATCAAATTGTTTCTGAGGCAGCAAAAATTCGTTATCGTTCTAATAATGATTGGACTTGTCCAATTACAGTGCGTGCACCATTTGGTGGCGGTGTTCACGGTGCATTGTATCATTCACAATCTGTAGAAGCGATGTTTGCAAACCAACCAGGTTTAAAAATTGTTATCCCTTCTACACCATATGATGCAAAAGGCTTATTAAAAGCTGCAATTCGTGATGAAGATCCAGTACTATTCTTTGAGCATAAGCGTGCATATCGCTTAATTAAAGGTGAAGTGCCAGAAGATGACTACGTATTACCAATCGGAAAAGCAGATGTAAAACGCGAAGGTGATGATATTACTGTTATCACTTACGGATTATGTGTTCACTTTGCTCTTCAAGCAGCTGAGAAGTTAGCACAAGATGGTATTTCTGCACACATTCTTGATTTACGTACTGTGTATCCGTTAGATAAAGAAGCAATCATTGAAGCTGCTTCTAAAACAGGTAAAGTTCTTCTTGTAACAGAAGATAATAAAGAAGGAAGCATTATGAGTGAAGTGGCAGCAATTATCGCTGAAAATTGTCTGTTTGATTTAGATGCACCAATTGCACGTCTTGCAGGCCCAGATGTTCCAGCAATGCCATATGCACCAACAATGGAAAAATTCTTTATGGTAAATCCAGATAAAGTTGAAAAAGCAATGCGTGAACTTGCGGAATTTTAATCGGGGGGACTATACATGGCTGTAGAAAATATTACAATGCCTCAGCTCGGGGAGAGCGTTACAGAGGGCACAATTAGTAAATGGCTCGTTAATGTTGGCGATCACGTAAATAAGTATGATCCGCTTGCAGAAGTAATGACAGATAAGGTAAATGCTGAAGTACCGTCTTCTTTCACTGGTATTGTGAAAGAGTTAATAGCTGGTGAAGGTGATACGTTAGCTGTAGGTGAAGTAGTTTGTGTCATTCAAGTAGAAGGTGCAGACGAAGTAGCAGCAACAGCTGTAGAAGAGAAAACAAAAGAAGAACCAAAAGTAGAAGTAGCTATACCTGAAAAAGCACAGAAAGTGAAACAACCAACTGATGGGAAACCTCGTTTTTCACCAGCAGTTTTAAAACTTGCGGGCGAGCATAACGTTGATTTAGATTTAGTTGAAGGTACGGGAGCAAATGGCCGTATTACGCGTAAAGATATTTTGAAATTAGTGGAATCTGGAAATATTCCACAAGTAGGTGTGAAGAAAGAGGAAGTTACTGTTCCTGTACAAGAGCGCCAAGAAGCACCGAAGGTGGCTGTAGCAGCGGCACCGAAAGTAGAAGCTGCAAAACCAGTTTCCGTACCGACTGTGCCTGGAGATATCGAAATTCCGGTAACAGGTGTGCGTAAAGCAATCGCGGCGAATATGTTACGCAGTAAACACGAGGCACCTCACGCTTGGATGATGATTGAAGTAGATGTGACAAACCTTGTATCATATCGTAACTCAATTAAAGGTGAATTTAAAAAGCGTGAAGGTTTCAATTTAACATTCTTTGCTTTCTTCGTAAAAGCAGTTGCGCAGGCATTAAAAGAGTATCCACAAATTAACTCAATGTGGGCTGGCGATAAAATTGTTCAGAAGAAAGATATTAACCTTTCAATCGCTGTAGCAACAGAAGATGAACTATTTGTACCAGTTATTAAACAAGCGGACGAAAAAACAATTAAAGGTATCGCTCGTGAAATTACAGAACTTGCAGGAAAAGTACGTACGAAATCATTAAAAGCTGATGAAATGCAAGGCGGTACATTTACAATTAATAATACAGGATCATTTGGTTCTGTTCAGTCTATGGGTATTATTAATTACCCACAAGCTGCTATTTTACAAGTAGAATCAATTGTAAAACGTCCAGTTATTATGGATAATGGTATGTTTGGTGCACGCGACATGGTTAACTTATGTCTATCGCTTGACCACCGTGTACTTGATGGTTTAATTTGTGGTAAATTCTTAGGTCGCGTAAAAGAAATTTTAGAAAACGTATCAGAGAATAACACGTCTGTATATTAATAAAAAGCTCGCATCTGCGAGCTTTTTATGTTCCATAAAAAAGATAAATCTCTTCAGTTTCTATTCCACTATGTAAAGCAAACATTTTCCCAGTAATCTTACAATGAATGATAATGTATGAGGAATTTACGAAAATACATTGCTGATATATGGTATATAGATATAAAATAAGAAAAGAATAATTTTTTGGCAAATCTTACTGACGAAACTGTAGTATAATATATTGTATTGTATGAAAAAGAAAGTTATTCTATATAAGTGTTTTATAGATAATGTGCAATCAGTCGTCAAAACATGAAGAGTGTTGACTCCTGGTTTTTTATTTTGTCGTACCAATGTTTCAGGAGGATGTCATGAAAAGAAGTACCGAGTTCCTAAAGAGTTTAGATGTAAAATTAATTTTAATTTTGTGTGTACTATGTGTCACGAGCATAACTGCTATATATAGCAGTCAGCAAACGGGACAATATGGAGCGGAAAACTTTGCAATGAAACAAGGAATCAACTATATAATAGGTGTTGTATTGTTACTTCTTGTTGCAAGTATCGATTTAGATCAATTACAAAAGTTATCTTGGCCGCTGTATATTGCTGGATTTGTTTCTATTGTAATACTAAAGATACTACCAGTTTCGAGTTTTACACCTGAAATATTAGGTGCAAAAAGGTGGTTTAGGTTCCCAGCTATTGGAGCTATACAGCCATCAGAGTTTTTCAAAATTGCATTACTCATGTTAGTTGCAAGTTTAGCAGTGAAGCATAATGCAAAATATATGGTACGAACATTTCAAACGGATTTAATATTAGTAGGTAAAATTATTTTAGTTTCAATTCCGCCTTCCTTGTTCGTATATAGTCAACCAGATACAGGAATGGTTTTCTTATACGCAGCAGCAATTGCGTGTATTCTGTTTATGTCAGGAATTCAAAAGAAATTAATTGCTTTATGTACAGTCATTCCGGTGACTATATTATCTACGTTAATATTTATTTACGTAAAATATCCAGATATCTTTTTCAACAAGCTGGTTACTTTATTAAAACCTCACCAACAATCCCGTATTTTAGGTTGGTTAGCTCCATTTGAGCATACGGATCAAGGATATCAAACACAACAATCGATTTTAGCGGTTGGTAGCGGGGGAATGGATGGAAAAGGATTTGGCTACGGAAACGTCTATATTCCGGAGAAACATACTGACTTCATTTTTGCGACAATTGCTGAAGAAGGTGGATTTATAGTCGCAGCTTTAGTTGTGTTCATGTTCCTTTTACTTCTTTATCGAACAATTATAATTGGTTATTCAGCGGAAAATTTGTTTGGTACATTATTATGTGCAGGAGTTATTGGGGTTTTAACACTGCAAATTTTTCAAAATATCGGTATGATTGTTGGGTTAATGCCTGTAAAAGGTATTGCTCTACCATTTCTTTCGTACGGGGGGAGCTCCTTATTCTCAAATATGATGATGATGGGACTCGTTTTATCGGTGCGGAAAACGTATAAAAAGTACATGTTTTCAGTTAAGTAAAAAAAGCTGATTCGTTTTAAAACGAATCAGCTTTTCTACATATATACGCCTAAATCTCACAAACTAAAACAAGAGTGTAGTTTGCGATGATTAAGGAGTGCAAAGGCATGCATATGTATATTTTTGAAGGAGCAAAGAATCTTTCTACTAGTGAATGGATTGTTCGGGCGATTATAGCGTATATATTTTTAATTCTCGTTGCCAAAGCAATGGGACAAAGGTCTATTGCACAGCTCCGTTTTTTAGATGTTGTATTAGTGTTATTACTTGGAGGGAATATTTCTAACGCATTATCTGATGAGAAGGTTGGGTTATTTGGATCAATGCTTACAACGTTTATACTCGTTGTACTTCACATTATAAGCTCAGTTTTAATGTTGAAATGGGATAGATGGAGGCGCTTTTTAGAACCAGCACCTATTATTCTTATACATAACGGTGCAATCGATTTTAGTAACTTGAAAAAAGCGAGAATTACAGTAGAATATTTATTTTCTGAACTCCGTATACAAAATGTTAGTGATATTGAAACGATTAAACTAGCTTTATGGGAAGCGAGTGGAGTCATTTCTATCTTTCAGTATCCAGAATACGAAACTGTTTCTCGGCTTGATTTGAAAGTAGCGGGGAGGAAATCGCCGATTGCTTTTATTTTAGTTAAGGACGGGAAAATTCAAAAGGATGTACTGGCTTTATTAGGAAAAACAGAAGATTGGGTAAAAGGATTTTTATCGAAGGAGGCAGAGGTCGAAGCAATCAAATTAGCGACAGTAGATGAAACATATAAAATAAATATTTTGTTAAAAAAATGAAAAATATACGCATTTTGTCGTTTCGTACATATGATACAATAGTGTGGACAACGAAAGAACAAAAGGGAGGTGTTTCAATGGGATATGTAGAAGAGTTACGAAAAATAGTTGGTCATCGCCCTTTAATTTTAGTTGGTGCTGTTGTACTCGTAATAAATGAAGAAGGTAATGTTTTATTACAACAACGAACGGAGCCATACGGAAAGTGGGGATTGCCTGGCGGGTTAATGGAGCTTGGAGAATCACCAGAAGAAACAGCTTGCCGTGAAGTATATGAAGAAGCCGGGATACATGTGAAAAATTTACGTTTAATCAATGTGTTTTCTGGAGCTAATTATTTTATAAAATTAGCAAATGGGGATGAATTTCAATCTGTAACAACAGCTTATTATACAGATGAGTATGAGGGGAATTTTTCGATGAATAAAGAAGAAGCTGTTCAGCTTAAATTTTTTCCAGTAAGCGAACTTCCTGATTATATTGTAGGTTCACATAAAAAAATGATTGAAGATTATGTGAAAATTGAAAAAAATAAAGGGAGTACGATATAATAGTGAAGGAAGTACAAAAACACAGTTCTGGTTGGTAGTCCAGACGCATGATTTCATGTCAGTAACCTTCCCCTCCGGGATGTCCAGTATTTCTAAATTTTTTTAAGGAGGGGCTGTCAATGGAGTTGACAGTATATCATGATGGTCGATTTTTTGCAGGAATGATTACGCACAAAGAAAAAGGAAAGCTATATGGAGCAAGGTATATTTTTGGAACGGAACCATCAGATGAAGAAGTGCTTATATTTGTAAATGGTCCGATGCTAGCGTATTTTCAGCACTTTGCAAGATGTGGTGTAGAGGTTAGAGAAAAACAGCGTCCGAAAAATATAAAGCGTGTCATACGGGAAGCGGCAAAAGAAGTGAGTATAAAACGTTTTACAAAGGCACAAGAGGCAATTAGTTTATCTTATGAGTTGCATAAACAAGAAAAGCGAGTGCAATCTAAAGAGAAACGAGAAGCTGAAAAGCAAAGAAAACGTTTTATAAAAGTGCAAAAGGCAAAGCAAAAACATCGAGGTCACTAATATAAAAGGTGTTAGAGCTCTCGCTCTAACATCTTTTATATGCTAAAACACAAGCAAACTTACTTGTATTCCCCAAACATTAACTGGTAAGATACAAATAGATAGATTTAGAGGAGGGGTACACATTGATTAACTTTAACTTTTTTATGAATGATGTTGTTCGTCAAGCACGCGAAGAGATTGTTTCTGCTGGATATACAGAATTGACGACACCAGAAGCAGTTGATGAAGCGTTTAAGAAAAATGGTACAACACTTGTTATGGTAAACTCAGTATGTGGTTGTGCAGGTGGTATTGCTCGCCCAGCTGCTGCACATTCCGTACATTATGATAAACGTCCTAACCATCTTGTAACAGTATTTGCGGGCCAAGATAAAGAAGCAACGGCACGTGCACGTGAATATTTTGAAGGATATCCACCTTCTTCTCCATCATTCGCGTTATTAAAAGATGGAAAGATCGTAACGATGGTAGAACGCCATGAAATTGAAGGACATGAGCCAATGCAAGTAATTGCAAAGCTACAATCTTATTTCGAAGATAATTGCGAAGAGCTATAATAAAAGTGATAAAAACGGTACGTCCACGATTCAGTGGACGTACCGTTTTTTATTTTGATTAAAATAAAAACATGCGTAAAATATATTTTTTATGCATGTTTTTATACGTATAAAATACGATTTGTGTTTTGTATAAAGGTTTTTGTGTTTATTTTTATTTTAAATGTTGCATAAAAATAAAAGTGCTGTTACAATACAAACAACGAATAAAAATTCTATTAAACTTTTAAATATACATTATTAGGGGGAAGAAAGATGAAGAAATTATTATCAATTTCATTTGCACTTATTTTAATTGTAAGTATGTTCAGTGCTTGTAGTAACGGGGAAACAAAGGAAGCTAATACGAATAAGAAAGTACTTGTTATGGGGACTTCAGCAGACTATAAACCATATGAATACGTAGAAGCTTCAAAAAGTGATGCAATTATCGGCTTTGACGTTGATATTGCAAAATATATCGGAAAAGAACTTGGTTATGAAGTGAAAGTGAAGGATATGGATTTTGGAGGATTATTAGCATCTCTTAGCTCAGGAAAAGTTGATTTTGTTATGGCAGGTATGACACCAACTCCAGATCGTAAAAAAAATGCGGATTTCACAGATATTTATTTCGTTGCTAAAAATATGATCGTTTCAAAAAAGGATTCTAATATTAAATCATTAGAAGATTTAAAAGGTAAAAAAGTAGGGGTACAAACAGGGTCAATTCAAGAAGAAAAGGCAGCAGAATTTAAAAAACAAGTCGATTTTAAAGCTGAGGGACGTGATCGTATACCTGAAATCGTACAAGAGATTAAAGCTGGTCGTTTTGATGCTGCTATTTTAGAAGATACAGTTGCGAAAAATTATTTAGAAAAAATGAAAGAATTACAAGGAATTGAAATTCAAGAAGCTCCAGAAGAAGTAGGGGCAGCAATTGCTCTTCCGAAAAATAGTGATAAAACAGAAGAGTTTAATAAAGTAATTAAGAAGATGCAAGAAAATGGGGAAATGGATAAATTAGTGAAGAAATGGTTTGGCAGCGGGAAATAAGCTGCCTTTCACTTTTCTCTGAGAGGAATGAAAAAAGATGAATCTGGACTTTTCGGCAATTACGCCTTCTATACCATATATATTAAAAGGCCTAGAAGTTACCTTAAAAATTGTAGCTGTTTCGGCTTTAGCAGGATTTATATTAGGAACCCTATTAGCGCTTTGTAAAATTGCTAGAATACGAGTTTTAAATATTGCGGCAGATATTTATACATCAATATTTCGTGGTACACCGCTTGTTTTGCAATTAATGATCATTTATTTTGGCGTCCCGCAAATGATTGGTTATGATATACCAGCCTTTTTGGCAGCAGTACTTGCATTTAGTTTAAATTCAGGGGCATACATGTCAGAAGTAATTCGTGCAGGAATTCAAGCGGTTGATAAAGGACAAACAGAAGCAGCGATGGCTTTAGGTATTCCGTATGGAAAAATGATGAGAAATATTATTTTGCCTCAAGCTTTAAAAAATATCTTACCAGCACTTGTGAATGAATTTGCGACACTGACGAAAGAATCAGCTGTAGTAACCGTAATAGGAGCGACTGATTTAATGCGCCGTGCTTATATTGTAGGCGGTGAAACATTTAAATATCTTGAGCCATTACTTTTTGTTGGACTTGTTTATTATATGTTGGTAATTATTCTTACATTAGTTGGGAAGGCAATTGAAGGGAGAATGAAGAAAAGTGATTAAAATTGACAACCTTCATAAATCATTTGGGAAAAATGAAGTATTAAAAGGGATTACGACAACGATTGAAAAAGGCGAAGTTGTTGCAATTATTGGACCGTCGGGATCAGGAAAGTCAACATTTTTACGCTGTATGAATGTATTGGAAACACCAACAGGTGGTCATGTTTGGATTGGAAATGAAGAAGTAACGAATCCGAAAACAAACATCATGCATGTTCGCGAGAATGTTGGGATGGTATTTCAACATTTTCACTTATTCCCTCATATGACTGTATTAGAAAATATTACGTATGCTCCTATCAATGTAAAGGGAGTAGCGAAGCAAGAGGCTGAAAAGAAAGCTGGGGAACTTTTAGAAAAAGTAGGATTATTAGATAAGAAAGCCGCGTATCCGAACCGTCTTTCAGGAGGACAAAAGCAACGTGTAGCAATTGCGAGAGCGTTGGCGATGGAACCTGAAGTTATGCTATTTGATGAACCGACATCTGCGCTAGATCCAGAAATGGTGAAAGAAGTACTAGAAGTTATGAAATCGTTAGTTACGACAGGAATGACGATGGCTATCGTTACACATGAAATGGGGTTTGCAAAAGAAGTAGCTGATCGCGTACTCTTTTTAGATGGAGGAAAGCTTGTAGAGGATAGTAATCCAGAAGAGTTTTTCACAGCACCAAAAAGCGAACGTGCAAAAGAATTTTTACAAAAGATATTGTAATATGTGAAGGGTACGTGAATAATAGGTAGAAAAGGATGACATTGTGTCATCCTTTTTTTATACTAGCTGTAAATACGTTTATACATATGGGAGTAATGATATGTTTAAAATTGGATACCGTACAGTGAAAACTGCACTCGGCACAGGTGTTGCAGTTTTCATTGCTCAATTATTAGGATTAGAATTTTATAGTTCTGCAGGAATTTTAGTTATTTTATGTGTACAAAACACGAAACGAAAGTCACTTCAAGTATCTTTACATCGTTTTTTAGCTTGCTTATTATCGATGGTGTTTTCATTTTGTATTTTTGAAACGATTGGTTATACACCACTAGCAATTAGTTTATTACTTCTTGCTTTTATTCCAACTGCGGTTATGTGTAAAATTCAAGAAGGAATTGTTACTAGTTCAGTTATTGTTATGCATTTATATTCGTTAAAGCAAATTACATGGCCGATTATCGGGAATGAAGTTGCTATTTTAACGATCGGGATTAGTGTTGCTTTATTAGTCAATATGTATATGCCGAGTAGCGAAAAGAAATTAAAAGAGTATCAAGAGAAAATAGAGGGGAATTTTAAAACAATTTTATTCGAGATGGTCGTTTATTTACGAAATCGAGATAGTAATTGGAGTGGAGCAGAGTTAATTGAAACAGAAGAAATATTAAAAGAGGCGAAAGATGTATCATTTAAGAAACTTGAGAATGAATTTATGAGGGAAGACGACTATTATTATCGATATTTTGATATGCGTATGCAACAATTTGAGATTTTGGAGCGAATGATCCCGCTAGCAGCTTCTTTATCTTGGACGTATGAACAAGCTGATATGATTGCAGATGTAATTGAGAATATAAGAAATTCGATTCGACCTGAAAGTACAGGGATTATTTCATTAAGACAGCTGCAA
The DNA here is from genome assembly GCF_000746925.1 of Bacillus clarus. Lineage (GTDB taxonomy): Bacteria > Bacillota > Bacilli > Bacillales > Bacillaceae_G > Bacillus_A > Bacillus_A clarus. The sequence continues at coordinate 1,088,977 of NZ_JMQC01000008.1, read as the reverse complement.
GAAATGCGAGAGGTGTTTAGGGAGATGCCACTACCAGAAACACGTGAAGAATTTGAAATACGTGCTAAACTCGTTCAACTTGTTTATGAAATGGAGCAATATTTACTCATTAAAAGTCGTTTTAAGGGAAAGGATAATATAAAAGAACTTATATAGAAGGTAGGAATTATCTATGTCGTATCTTCTTTCTTTACTATTATTTTTCTCTCTTTCACCGATATGGCCTCTTGGTGATAATCCACGAGCTGGAGATCCATTCATTATTGTAAATAAACAGACAAATAAGCTTGCTTATATTAATGATGGAAAGATTCAAAAGGTTTTTCCCGTAGCGACAGGAAAAACAAATGAACTAACACCAGAGGGGACTTTTGATATTGTAATGAAAGCGGAGGATCCTTATTATATAGCGAAGGATATCCCTGGTGGATCGCCAGAAAATCCACTCGGGTCTAGATGGATGGGATTTAATGCGAGAGGTACTGATGGGAGTAAATATGGTATACATGGTACAAACCAACCAAGCTCAATCGGAAAATATATTTCACAAGGGTGTATAAGAATGAAGAAACAGGATGTGGAATATTTATTTGATCGTATTCCAATTGGAACAAAAGTATGGATTGTAAAATCTAAAAAAACATTCCAGAAATTAGCTAAGGAAAAAGGGGCTATTGCATATGAAAAGGTCAACTGGCAAGTTGGCTTTTTCTTTTTCATAAGTTGTCTTGACATGTATACATAACCATGCGTTAATGAGAATATACAAAGATAATAAGTAAAGGAGTTGCTCGTATGTATTTGAATCCGAAAATTTCTTATATGCAGTTCTTTATGGGTTTTCTATTTATTATTACTTTCATATTGGCAACTTTTAATATATGTTCTTATGTTGTAGCGATTATATTCATGGCATTACTTAATTTAACTTTCGTAATAGGGGCATTTCAGCAAAAACAGTACACAAGTTTTGTGATGGCTCTCGTAATGTTTTTTTCCTTCAGTATTGTAGCGATTTTATTATATGTGAAATAAAGGAAACATCTTTTTTAAATAGACTATCTCGAAATCGAGATAGTCTATTTTGTATATACAAAAAGAAAAAAAGGACGAAGTACTCGTCCTTTTTACCAAAACATACTTGCGCCGGCAAGTAATGTTGTTACAAGCATAGAAATTAGCATTATATAAACCATAACTTTTTGAGCTTTTTTATGCATCGTTAAACCTCCTTGCAAATCGTTACATTTTCATTGTAACGAGAAACGAAAGTATGGACAAGAGGAGAGAAGGGACAAATTTCGAGATATGTATGCTAAATGTAACAGGAAATTCGAGTACGTATAGAGAATATAGAAAGAATGGATTGTAAGTTTTTTGAGTTTTGCAAGCTGAAGAATGGAGATACGATGATGAAAATATACGAAACAGAACGTTTGCACTTGAGAGAAATTGATGAGTCGTATGCAGAACAAGTTCTTCAATATTACGACAGAAATCGTGAATTTTTAAAAGCTTGGGAAGAGTATAGACCTGATGACTTTTTTACATTAGATTATCAAAAGAAACGGCTACAAAAAGATAGAAAAGAGTTTGCAGAAGGTAAAATTATTCGGTTATGGATTTTTAAAAAGGGCAACGACACGAAAGTTATTGGCTGTATTTCATTCAATTTAATTGTGCGTGGAATTTATCAATCTTGTGTACTTGGCTATAAATTAGATAAAGAAGAATTAAATAAAGGTTATACGACAGAAGCTCTTAGAAAAGCCATACAAGTTGCTTTTGAAGAATTTCATTTGCATCGTATAGAAGCACCGATTATGCCGCGTAATTTAGCATCTATACAAGTTGTAACGAAGATAGGCTTTCAATATGAGGGTGTGTCTCGCAAAATGTTAATGGTAAATGGGATTTGGGAAGATCATATGCGCTGGGTGTTATTAAATGAGTAATAGAAAGCAGATGGTTATCTAGATGTGTGAACCATCTGTTTTTTGGCGTGTATTTCGAAAGTTTTGCGAAATTCTGTTATAATTAATGTTGTTACATACATAATGGTAGTGCAGGAGGCGCAGTCTTATGATTAATCAAGAACGTTTAGTAAATGAATTTATGGAGCTAGTACAAGTAGATTCTGAAACAAAATTTGAAGCAGAAATTTGTAAAGTGCTAACAAAGAAATTTACTGAGTTAGGTGTAGAAGTATTTGAAGATGATACAATGGGTGTGACTGGTCATGGTGCAGGTAACTTAATTTGTACTTTACCAGCAACAAAAGAAGGCGTAGATACAATCTACTTCACTTCTCATATGGATACAGTAGTTCCTGGTAACGGCATTAAGCCTTCTATTAAAGATGGTTATATCGTATCAGATGGTACTACAATTTTAGGAGCAGATGATAAGGCTGGATTGGCGTCTATGTTTGAAGCGATCCGTGTTTTAAAAGAGAAAAACATTCCTCATGGAAAAATTGAATTTATTATTACAGTTGGAGAAGAATCTGGTCTTGTAGGCGCGAAAGCATTAGATCGTGAACGCATTACAGCAAAATATGGTTATGCATTAGATAGCGATGGAAAAGTTGGTGAAATCGTAGTTGCTGCACCAACACAAGCGAAAGTGAACGCTATTATTCGCGGAAAAACAGCTCATGCTGGTGTAGCACCAGAAAAAGGTGTATCTGCAATTACGATTGCTGCAAAATCCATTGCAAAGATGCCACTTGGTCGTATCGATTCTGAAACAACTGCAAATATTGGACGTTTCGAAGGTGGGACACAAACAAATATCGTTTGTGACCATGTACAAATCTTTGCAGAGGCTCGTTCTTTAGTAAATGAAAAAATGGAAGAACAAGTTGCGAAAATGAAAGAAGCATTTGAAACAACTGCAAAAGAAATGGGCGGTCAAGCAGATGTGGAAGTAAAAGTTATGTATCCAGGATTTAAATTTGCTGAAGGCGATCATGTTGTAGAAGTTGCGAAACGTGCAGCAGAGAAAATTGGTCGTACACCTTCTCTTCACCAAAGTGGTGGCGGAAGTGATGCGAATGTAATCGCAGGACATGGTATTCCAACAGTAAACTTAGCGGTTGGTTATGAAGAAATTCATACAACAAATGAAAAAATTCCTGTAGAAGAATTAGCAAAAACAGCAGAATTAGTCGTTGCTATTATTGAAGAAGTAGCGAAGTAATATGCAAAAAAAATCGTGTAAACCAACTATGGTTTACACGATTTTTTTATTTAGATTCAACTGCTTTTACAAGACGAATTAACCAATATAAGAAAATCCATGGAAGTACATAAGTGGTTGCAACCCGTACGAAATGAGGAAGAAGTCCAAAGCTATTAATATTGAAAAAGGGAAGTAATAAGTAGTTAATGGAAATGATTACTATAATAATGAGAAATGTATAATTAAGTTTCTTATGACTTTGCATAACAATCACCCCGTTTTACAAAAAATATCCATATTCAATATAAGTATAGCAAAAAGTACAATAAGAAAGAACATGTTTTGGTGATAGAAAGCTCCCCTATTTTCACTGAATTTGATATAATAGAAAGAACAAATGTTCTTTTGTGGAGGTGAATGCTATGCGAGAAATGTATCCGAAAAACGGTCGTGTTATTTTACATGTTGATATGAATTGCTTTTTCGCATCTGTAGAAATTGCCCAGGATCCGTCGTTACAAGGGAAACCATTAGCAATTGCGGGAAATGAAAAAGAGAGGAAAGGGATCATTGTAACATGTAGTTATGAAGCGAGAGAACATGGGATACGTACAACGATGCCCCTTTGGGAAGCGAAGCGGTTATGTCCACAATTAGTTGTGAAGCATCCGAATTTTAAATTATATCGAGAAGCTTCCTTTCAAATGTTTCAAATTCTTTCACGCTTTACAGAAAAGATACAACCAGTTTCTATAGACGAAGGCTATTTAGATATTACAGATTGTTATGCGCTCGGTTCACCTCTTGAAATAGCAAAGATGATTCAACAAGCGTTATTAACAGAATTGCAGCTTCCATGTAGCATTGGAATTGCTCCAAATCTTTTTTTAGCAAAGACTGCTTCGGATATGAAAAAACCACTTGGTATTACAGTATTTCGTAAACGAGATATTAAGGAGTTACTATGGCCACAACCAGTCGAAGCGATGCATGGAATTGGACAGAAAACAGCTGAAAAATTAAAAGATATTCATATACATACAATTGAGCAGTTAGCAAAAGGAGATGAGCATATCATTCGCGCCAAAATCGGAAAGCACGGTGTTGATTTACAAAAGCGTGCAAAAGGTATGGATGATAGAGAAGTTGATCCGAATCAAATGGGACAACATAAAAGTGTTGGGAATTCAACAACATTTTCAAAGGATATGGATGAAGAGAAGGAATTGCTCGATATGTTAGAGCGATTATCGAGATCAGTGAGTAAAAGGTTACAAAAGCGTACTTTTGTCAGCTATAATATCCAAATTATGATTAAATATCATGATAGGCGGACTGTAACGCGAAGCAAACAATTAAAAAATGCAATTTGGGAAGAGCGTGATATATTTCAAGCTGCATCACGTTTATGGAAACAACATTGGGATGGCGATCCAATCCGTTTACTCGGTGTTACAGCTACTGAATTAGAATGGAAAACGGAGTCGATTAAACAATTAGATTTATTTTCATTCGAAGAAGATGCAAAAGAAGAGCCATTATTAGCTGTCATTGATCAAATTAACGATAAATATGGAACACATATTTTACAACGAGGTAGTCAATTGTTACGTAAGCAAGAAAAATCATTTCAACAAAAATTAGAAAATAAATTTATGTAAAAGGTGTCATGAATATATAAATTTCATGACACCTTTGTTATTTAACTTGCCTCTAGATCTAATGAAGTTTTCCACCCAGCAGCGGTAACGCCTGATTCTAAAAGCATTCTACTTACTATTTTTTCAATTAAGACAGCTTGTTTTGAGTTACAATGCAAAGTTGCTTGTATAGATACTTTTTGATTAGAATCAACATCTTCACTATACAATTCTTTTAAACCGATTCCTTCTGAATTTACCATGTGCATGAGTAAAAAACGAATATGAGACTCATTTGTTTCTGAACAAGTAAGAGAAAGTAAATAATTTGTTTGCTCAGGCAATTCTTCTTTTGATTTTTTATTCATAAATAGAGCAATTGGGCGAAGTAGTATATTTGCTAGCAATACGCCAGTTGCACCTAATATAGCTGCAACGAGAAATCCAGCACCGGTAAGAGTGCCTACAGCAGCTGCACACCATAAAGTTGCCGCTGTATTTAATCCTCTAATACTGAAACCATCACGAATAATAACACCGCCACCTAGAAAGCCAATACCGCTAACGACTTGAGCAGCGATACGTGATGGACTAGCATCATGATCGAGCATGACGGATAATAGAACAAATATACAGGCACCAAGTGATACGAGAGCATTTGTCCTTAGTCCAGCCATTCGATGTCGCCATTGTCGTTCCATTCCGATACAAGCTCCTACAATGATTGCTATAAATAATCTTAATACAATGTCATACCATACCATCACGGTCACCTCCATACATATGAGTACATGTTATATAGTTAAAAATAGACAATAATATAATGAGTGGGAGATACCCACTCATTATTATTTTTATAACCAACTATGAAACTTTTTAATATAAATCTTTTTTAAGAACTGTGTTAAGAAAGCATATCCTAGTAAAATTCCTACTAACCAAGGGAAGTAACTAAGTGGTAATGCTTGTAAACCAACTGCTGCACCAAGTGGTGAGAACGGAATATAGATTCCGATTGCCATAATACAAGCTGTTAATAAAAGAACTGGTGTTGATGCAGTACTTTGAATAAACGGAACTTTCTGCGTTCTGATCATATGAACAATTAATGTTTGAGTTAGTAATCCAACGATAAACCAACCAGATTGGAATAAAGACTGTTCTCCAGGTGTATTCGCTCCGAATACATTCCACATGACAACGTATGTGATAATGTCAAAAATAGAGCTAATTGGACCGATACAAATAATGAAATTACGTAAGTTTGCAGTATCCCATTTTCTCGGTTTTTCTAAAAACTCTTTATCCATTTTATCCCATGGGATTGAAAGCTGTGAAATATCATAAAGCAAGTTTTGAATTAATAGATGAATTGCAAGCATTGGTAAAAATGGGATGAAAGCACTTGCCACTAATACACTAAAGACATTTCCGAAGTTAGAGCTAGCTGTCATTTTTATATATTTTAAAATATTCCCGAACGTAGCGCGTCCTTCTAAAATGCCTGCTTCTAATATAGTTAAACTTTTTTCAAGTAGGATAATATCGGAAGATTCTTTTGCGATATCAGTAGCAGTATCAACAGATATTCCAACGTCAGCATCACGTAGTGCAACGGCATCGTTAATGCCATCTCCCATATAACCTACAGTATGACCGTTTCCTTGTAATACTCGTATAATGCGAGATTTTTGCATTGGATTTAGTTTTGCGAACACTGTTGTTGTTTCTGCTAGTTTTGCTAATGCTTTATCTGGTAAAGAATCAATCTCGTAACCAAGAACAGGCTCACCTATGTTTAAGCCAACTTCTTTACAAACTTTTCGTGTAACAATCTCATTATCACCTGTTAAAATTTTCACTTGTACGCCGTGTTTATGCAAAGCTTGAATCGCAGAAGCAGCAGATGTTTTAGGTGGATCTAAAAAACCAATATATCCAGCGAGAATCATATCAGACTCATCTTGTACCGCGTACTCTTTATAATTTAGTTTTCTATCTTTTTTATAAGCTACAGCAATAACCCGCATACCTTCTCCATTCATTGTCTCGCTGAGTTGTTTGACATTTGAGCGCATTTCTTCAGTAAGAGGGACAATTTGTCCATTCACTTCAGTGTAGTTACAAATTGATAAAATTTCTTCTACCGCACCTTTGCAAACCATTGTATGTTCTCCTGAAATGTCTTTTACGATGACAGACATACGGCGACGGGCGAAATCAAATGGAATTTCATCTAGTTTTTGAAACGCTGAAGGGTCGAATTTATGATTTTCCGCCGTATGTTGAATGACAGCTTTATCAATTAAATTTTTCAATCCAGTTTGATAGAAGCTATTTAAATATGCAAATTGTAAGACACGATTGCATTCATTTCCATTAGGGTCTAAATGACGAACAAGTACAACTTTATCTTCTGTTAAAGTTCCAGTTTTGTCTGTGCAAAGAATGTTCATAGCACCTAAGTTTTGAATAGAGTTTAGCTGTTTTACAATTACGTTTTGTTTAGACATGTTAACTGCGCCTTTGGCTAAATTAGCAGTTACAATCATTGGTACCATTTCAGGTGTAAGACCAACTGCAACGGCAATAGCAAAGAAGAAAGCTTCTTGCCAATCTCCTTTTGTGAATCCATTAATGAGAAGGACAATTGGTACCATAATAAGCATGAATGTGATTAAGAGCCAGCTTACTTTGTTTACTCCTTTATCAAAGCTTGTTTCTGCACGTTTTCCAATAACTTTTTTTGCTAAAGAACCGAAATACGTATCCGTACTAGTTGAAACAACAACAGCTTTTGCGCTGCCGCTAACAATATTTGTTCCCATGAAGCAAAGGTTTTCCATATCGAGCGGATTATAATTTTTTTTCATGGTTTTCGGTACTATATGTTTGTTTTCTGTATGGTAACAGTTTTCGTACTTTTCTACTGGAAGTGCTTCACCTGTTAAGGAAGACTGATTTACAAATAAGTCTTTAGCTGACAAGATACGCACATCAGCTGGAACGATATCACCGGCTGATAGTGAAATAATATCACCAGGTACAAGTTCTTCAATCGGAATTTCCATTGTTTGATTTCGGTTTAAATTCGTTACGCTTTTTGTTTCGTGTATAAACCCAGTTATTCTAGAGACGCTCGCAGTTGTTCGAACCATAGCCTTTAACTTATCCGCAGCTTTTTGGGAACGAAATTCTTGGGAAAAACGAATCGTTGCACTTAGCATTACCATCACAGATACGATAATTGTACCTTGTATGTCATCTGTGAAAAAAGAGAGTGCTCCAAGAGCTAATAAAACGAAAATAAATGGATTTTTAAATGCAAGAAGAAATTGAATATACCATGGTGATGTTTTATTATGATCAATTTCATTTGGACCGTGTAGTGAAAGTCTTCGAGCAGCTTCCTCTTTTGAGAGTCCGTTTGACGTTGTTTCTAAAAGTTTGAGTGCAGAAGTTATATCTTGCGTTGCAACTGCTACTAGCAATTCGTTATTTGTTTTCATGCTATCTTGATCATATGCATGTTTTGTTTCTTGTCTTTGTAAATTTAACATCGGTAGTTCCTCCTTTTTTTCATGAAGGAGGAAACAATCTGTTACTCGACTATTTTAAACAGGGAGGAACAGTTTCTTTCCTACCTACATGATGAAATATTAGCGTAAAACATATGGGTATCTGGGCCGAATCATCAAGTGCCACTGTTCCTCACCTCCGTACAATTTAGTAGTTTCTGAATATGCTATGTTTGTTTCATAGTAAGGTGCATAAAGACGTAAAAAAGACCTTTACTCAAAACGAGTAAAGGTCTAAATACGCAGTCAAAAAGAGTCAACGATAAAAAACTGTTTAGTAGACATAGACAGAAAAACAGTTTTTACACGTGACAAAGTGCACCTCTCCCTCGTTGAGTTTTAGCACTGTATAGCATAGGTACTGAAACCAGCTACGTTAAGAAAGGCCTTCATTCCGACCTTTCCTGTTGACCCATTGGCGTCTCTCGACATTTTTGGGCAGCAGCGTTTCTCTATACAGGAGCCTCACCTAACAGAGACCATATTCAATTACATGTTGAATGTTAGCACTGTAAATTTGTAGTGTCAATATTTTTTAAATGTTTTTTTTCAGAAAATGAGTTCTCTATACGCTAGTTAAAATGGTGGGAATCTACTAAAATAATATTGTTATTTTTAAATGAACAGTAAGGAAAAGGTGAATGATTGATGAAGGAATCAAATCCTTTCATAATAAAAATTGAAAATCAAAAGTGGCTTTTAGGAGATAAGGGAGATTTATGCTCTCACGGGGAAATATATTTGAATGTGAATGGAACTATCATTACATAATCTGGTACAGATGAAGAATGGGGGATTAGTGAATCAGCTTTGGCGTTATTAAGAACGCTTGATAAAGATCATATTCTTGACCTTGATAATGAAGAAGGCCTAATTTTGCACGGTTGTGGTACCATTTTAATGATGGGGTGTCCTATTTCAATTCATTGGACGGTCAAACACATAGAAGATAAAGTGATTTTAACCGATTTTACCAAAGTTATTTCGACTAATCATGAGAGCTTATATTATACTGGACTCGAAATCGAATTAAGTAGAAACGAATATAGAAACCAAATTCTTTCATTTGCATTAAAAGCAAAAAAATATTTGATCAATCGAGTGAAAAAAGAATTACTGATGAATTTGATAAAGAAATGTATGAAGAGTTCTGGAATGAGTACAATCAGTTATTAGAAAAGTATACACATGGATAATGAGCAAAAATAAAAAAGCACCACTTTTGGATGCTTTTGTTATAGATTATGAGATTGTAGGATTTTCGTAAATGACAATCTCTGAGCTATTTGTTGTTGAAACGCGCTTTGCGTAATATGTTAGAGCCGAAGAAATATATTCTGGTAACGTTTCATTTGTATGTGATGTTGTATATTCATGGATTAATTCTTTTAAAGTCGTCCATTCTAGTTGTGCTGGGTGATCAGAAACGAAAGAACTTACCCAGCGGTCAAATGAAGATGAAAAATCAGTTTGTAAACGAAATACTTCTTTCATAATAAAACGCTCCCTTTAAATGTAGTACAATTATTTTACCACAAAACACGAACGTTGGCTAAGTTTTTTAACGATAACGTTCGTGTTATATAGTTGTCTAGATGATTGGTTAAGTCAATTCGATTTGCCATTTGAAATAACATTCCGTAAGATGAAAGGTAGATTATATAAAGAGCTGGAGGAAGGAAAGTGGAATTTGTATTTTTAGGAACTGGTGCAGGTGTTCCTTCGAAAGGAAGGAATGTTTCATCCATTGCATTACAATTGTTAGAAGAAAGAGGACAAACATGGTTATTTGACTGTGGAGAAGCGACTCAACATCAAATTTTACATACATCTGTGCGCCCGCGTCGCATTGAAAAAATATTTATTACGCATTTGCATGGAGATCATATTTTTGGTTTACCTGGCTTATTAGGAAGCCGTTCTTTTCAAGGTGGAACAACATCATTAACAGTGTACGGGCCAATAGGGATTAAACAATTTATTGAAGTAGCATTATCAGTAAGTACAACGCATGTGAAATATCCGCTTGAAGTTATTGAGATTACGGAAGAAGGCGTTGTTTTTGAAGATGATCAGTTTTATGTAGAAACGAAAAGACTATCACATGGGATTGAATGTTTCGGCTATCGTATAATTGAGAAAGATATACAAGGCGCTCTTCTAGTTGATAAGCTGTTAGAAGCAGGTGTGAAACCTGGACCAATTTTTAAACGTTTAAAAGACGGTGAAGTGGTTGAATTAGAAGATGGTAGAGTATTAAATGGGGAAGACTTTATTGGTCCACCTCAAAAAGGAAGAATTATTACGATTTTAGGTGATACAAGATATTGCGAGGCAAGCAAACAGCTCGCACAAGACGCTGATGTACTCGTCCATGAAGCGACATTTGCAGCTGAAGATGAAGAACAAGCTCATGATTATTTCCATTCAACGACAGAACAAGCAGCGCGTATTGCGTTGCAAGCAAATGTAAAACGATTAATACTGACTCATATTAGTTCACGCTATCAAGGTGATACATATAAGGAATTATTGCAAGAAGCAAGAGAGTTGTTTATAAATACGGAAATAGCGATGGATTTGAAATCTTTCCCAGTAGAAAGATGATATTTTTACAAACAATGGCAACATAAGTTTGCCATTGTTTTATTCGTAATAAAAAAATTTTAAATAAAATAATTAAAACTGTTATCATTTAATATTTATATTAGTTGATACAGAATTTTATAAGGGTTTGAATATATAGGAGAAAAATACATAATATCGATTATTTAGAAAAACTGTTATATAAGTAAGCTTATATACAATTAATACAAATAAGATAAATGGAATTTAATTCAGAAATTTTAAAATTCAATAAAAGTAAGCGTTTTACAAAAAATAAGCTATAATGAGGGCACATTACAATTCATCGTAAGTTACAGCGTACGTTTTAGCCATTTTTCGTAACAAGACGAAATTGACTAAAAGGGAGAGGTAACATGGAGATTCTTAAAGGAACGATATTACTATTATTTGTACTCAGTCTTTTTTTCACTCTTTAGTTTTAAAGCACCAAACGGCATGAAGGCGATGGGAGCTTTAGCAAATGCAGCAGTTGCAAGTTTCTTGGTTGAAGCTTTTTAGCTCTACGTTGGTGGCGATTTAATTGGTATACCATTTTTAAAAGAGGTTGGACAATCAGCAGGTAGTCTAGGCGGAGTAGCGGGTGCCACTTTAGTTGCATTAGCGATGGGTGTATCACCTGTTTATGCTATGCTTGTAGGGACTTCTGTGTTAAAATTCGGATTGCTACCAGGATTTATTGCGGGTTATCTTATATCATTTTTAGTCAAACAAATTGAAAAACGGGTACCAGAAGGATTAGATTTAATTGCTTGTATTGTTATTGCGGCGCCATTAACAAGGTTAATTGCACAAGGAATGGACCCAATTGTAACAGCAACATTGAAGCAAATCGGTGGAGTTATTACATCATCAACAGATGCAGCAGCTTAATAGAATAGTAGTAAGTCATTTTTCATAGAAGTTTAGGGGGATTTATGATGAAATATCGCTCAGTGTTTGATATTATCGGGCCAGTTATGATTGGTCCATCAAGTTCACATACAGCAGGTGCGGCAAGAATGGGGCAAGTTGCACGTCAACTGTTCCGTCACGAACCAAAGAGAGTTCAGATTTCGTTATATGGATCATTTGCCAAAACGTATCGTGGTCACGGTACGGATGTAGCATTAATTGGTGGAATATTAGGATTTGAAACAGATGATTTACGTATTCCAAGTGCGCTAGAAATTGCAAAAGAGCGCGGAATTGAAGTGGAATTTATTGAAGAGGATGCAAATGCTCCCCATCCAAATACGGCGAGAATCCGTTTGTATAAAGATGAAGAAGAGATTGAAGTCGTTGCTTGCTCAATTGGTGGCGGTAAGATTGAAGTTGTGGAGTTAAATGGATTTGATTTACAGCTATCAGGAACAAGTCCAGCACTTCTTATTGTAAATAATGATCGCTTTGGAGCAATTGCATCTGTAGCTTCTATACTTGCGAAACATGAAATTAACATTAGTACGATGAGTGTTTCGCGTAAGGAAAAAGGAAGAAGAGCACTTATGGTCATTGAGACAGATGAGTTATTAGCAGAAGAAGTGATTGAGGAAATAAAAGGACAGTCAAATATTTGTCAAGTAACCATTATGGATTAATTGCAGGGGGGACACACCATGTTTCGGAACGCAGCGGAACTAGTGGCGCAAGCTAAAGAACAAAATGTAAAAATTGCAGAAATTATGATTCAATGTGAAATGGAGACAAGAAGTATCTCACGTGAAGAAGTACTTGCCGGAATGGAAAAGAACTTAGTCGTGATGGAGCAAGCAGTAGAACGCGGAATTCGTGGCGTAAAATCACCGACTGGTTTAACGGGCGGGGATGCAGTGAAAGTTCAAGAGTATATGAAGAGTGGAAAAGGCTTGTCTGGTGATACAATTTTGGACGCAGTGAGTAAAGCTGTAGCGACAAATGAAGTAAATGCAGCGATGGGAATTATTTGTGCAACACCAACAGCTGGATCGGCTGGAACGGTACCAGGTGTACTGTTTGCACTGAAAGAAAAGTTACAGCCAACGCGTGAAGAAATGATTGAATTCTTATTTACAGCAGGAGCATTTGGTATGGTTGTGGCAAACAATGCTTGTATTTCTGGTGCTGCAGGAGGATGCCAAGCAGAAGTTGGTTCAGCAAGTGGGATGGCAGCAGCGGCAGCTGTTGAGATGGCTGGTGGAACACCAGATCAAGCAGCTACAGCAATGGCGATCGCTTTAAAGAATATGCTAGGTTTAGTATGTGACCCAGTTGCTGGACTTGTAGAAGTACCTTGTGTAAAACGTAACGCAGCCGGTGCTTCAAATGCCATGATTTCAGCTGATTTATCACTAGCGGGTGTAACAAGTACAATTCCTTGTGATGAAGTGATTGAAGCGATGTTTAGAATCGGGCAAACAATGCCAGTAGCACTTCGTGAAACAGCTGAAGGTGGACTTGCAGCAACACCGACAGGCCGCCGCTTGCAGGAAGAAATTTTTGGAAAGAGTAGCAAATAAGAACTTATGATTGAGATAAAAAGACGGAGCTCAAATGAATTTGAGCTCCGTTCATTATTTTTCTTTTGTTATTTGTTCCAATGTTTTTCCAAGATCATGTGATCGTTTTGTCGCTTGTGTAATACAGGAAACCAATGCTTGTTGAAAATTATGTTCTTGCAAAACTTCAATTCCTGCTTCCGTCGTTCCTCCAGGGGATGTAATTTCTTTTCGTAAAATAGAAGGATGTTTCGTATTTGCCTTTAGCATTTCAGCTGCACCAATCATCGTCTGAAGAATAAGTGATTTTGCAACATCTTCTTTTAGACCGATTTTTTTTGCGGCTTCTTCCATTGCCTCCACTACGTAATAAATATAAGCTGGCCCGCTTCCGGATAATGCAGTGACAGCATGCATATCTTCTTCCTCCACAACAGAAACGAGACCGATTGTTTCAAATAAAGCTGTTGCAGTGCGAATATGTTCCTCCGTTGCATGTTCTGAAGGTGAGATGGCGGTAGCGGATTTTAAAATGGCCGCAGATGTATTTGGCATTGCACGAATAATCGGAACGTCTTTTTCAAGTAGATTTCTAATTGAATGAGTTGAAACACCTGCTAATAACGAGATAATAAGCAGGTTGTTATTTATAGATTCTTTAAGAGGGGTAATCGCTTCTGCGACATCTTTTGGTTTCATAGCTAGAAAAAGAATATTCGCATCAGCGGGTAATTCTTTTTTGTTATGTGTACCTTTGACACCATATTTTTTATGTAACTCTTGTAATCGTGTCTCGTTAGAACGATTACTCACAGTGATATGTTCCGCTTTAACAACGTTTGCGTTTAATAAACCACCAATAATTGCTTCGGCAATAGATCCTGCACCGAGAAAGGAAATTTTTTGAATAGACATGATGTGCCTCCTTTAAATTTGGTAAGAGATTCTTATAAATGTACATACATTCGTTTCTAAATAGAAAACACCTTCTTTTTATCTGAAAATAATGACAAATTTCCGTGGAAGTTGTAAACTGAAGAGGTATTCAGTTTTGAACCGGAAAGAGACAGGGGGGCTAAGCATGGTGGCGATTCATCGAATGGAGATTCCTGTTCCATTTGCAGTTGAGACAGTGAATGTGTTTTTAGTTGAGGGGGAAACATTAACATTAATTGATACAGGGACAAATACAGAAGGTGCAAAGAAGGCGTTAGAAAGTCAATTAAGTGAATTGGGGTATAAAATAGAAGATATTGAAACAGTAGTGATTACGCATCATCATGCGGATCATTGTGGACTTTTAAATATATTTTCTGAGAAAGTAAATATCATTGGGCATCCGTGGAATGAACCGTGGATTACACAGGATCCGGAATTTTTAAAGCGATATCATCATTTTTTTAAAGAGACGGCACTACAATTTGGAGTTCCAGCAGCATTTTTGAAAGATGAAGTATTATTGACAACGAAGACATTGAAATATTCTTGTAATAGATCGTTAACACATACTGTGAGAGAGGGAGATCGTATTGATTCGTTACCTGGATTTACAGTGATTGAAACACCAGGTCATGCTTCCACTCACATTTCATTATATAGAGAATCAGATGGAATATTAATTGGTGGGGACGCCCTCATTAGTCATATTTCTTCGAATCCAATATTAGAACCACCATATGAAGGGCAAACAGAAAGAGCACGTCCGTTGCTACAGTACAATCAAACATTAAAACGTTTAAGTGAAATGAATATTTCACGCATTTTATCAGGGCATGGGGAAGACGTTTTAAATGTGAAACAACTCATTGAAGAAAGGTTACAAAAACAAGAAACACGCGCATTTAAAGTACTCGAGTTATTAAAAGAAAAACCGATGACAGCTTTTGAGGTATGCGTTAAGTTATTTCCGGTATTATATAAAGAACAATTACCACTTACTATTTCAGAAACGGTTGGACAATTAGACTTTTTAGCATATAATCAACAAGTGATGATTGATGAATCGTCGCCACAATTGATTTATTATGCAAAGTAGGTGACAGCAATGACAGGACGTTTACAAGAAAAAGTAATCGTCATTACAGGTGCTTCTAGTGGAATTGGAGAACAAGTTGCGATGCAAGTTGCAAAGCAAGGAGCGATTCCTGTGTTGATGGCTCGCACAGAAGAAAAGTTACGAGCATTAGCAGAGACAATTAAAACGACTTATAATACGCCATGTTATTATTACGTATTAGACGTAAGGGAAGAAACGAAAGTAGAAGCTGTTTTTTTTAAGGTGTTACAAGATATGGGGCGTATTGATATATTGGTAAATAATGCGGGATTTGGTATTTTTAAAACATTTGAAGAGGCCTCTATGGCTGAAGTGAAAGATATGTTTCAAGTAAATGTATTCGGATTAGTAGCTTGTACGAAGGTAGTGTTACCGCATATGGTAGAAAGAAATGAGGGGCAAATTATTAATATTGCTTCATTAGCTGGGAAGATTGCAACACCAAAGTCTAGTGCGTATGCAGCAACGAAGCATGCAGTATTAGGTTTTACGAATAGTTTGCGCATGGAGCTTTCAAGTACAAATGTGTATGTAACGGCAATTAATCCTGGACCGATAGATACGAATTTTTTTGAAATAGCTGATCAATCAGGTACATATGTAAAAAGTATGGGACGTTACATGTTAAAGCCAACATATGTAGCAGAACAAATAGTAAAGGCTATGCAAACGAAAAAGCGCGAAGTAAACTTGCCAAAGTGGATGGGAATTGGGCCGAAGCTATATGCTTTATTCCCATATTTATTTGAACGCGTAGCAGGTAAATCATTAAATAAGAAATAGGAGATTTCCATATGGAAATCTCCTATTTCTTATTTTCCGGTAACATAATCGTAAACGACATCCTCAATTGCCTCGTATACATCAATTTCAGTATTTGAATGAATCATCGTTTGAATATGTTTAATTAGCATTTCCTGATCCTCTTTTGAAACAGGATTATATTGATATTGCCGAAAACTTTTTATAATCATCTTTCCAATTAATTTTTCATTCATGTTTTTCCCCGCCAGTATGTATAAATGTATTGTTTTATTGTACTCGAAGTATAGAGAAAATACTACCATACAACATTTTTGTATAAAAATTCGGATTGGTATATTGTTTTTCTAGTAAAATTAAGAATTTGAACTTTTGAAAATTAATAAATATTTAATTGACTCTATAAATATACAATATTATAATCATATTTAATTTGAAGAATCGATATAAGGAGGATTATATGAAAGTCGCAATTATTGGAGCAACGGGATATGGAGGTATTGAATTAATTAGGTTATTACAGCAACATCCATACTTTTCAATTGCATCTCTTCACTCTTTTTCACAAATAGGGGATTGTATTGCAAATACATACCCGCATTTGCGAAATGTTCTTGTTCATACGTTACAAGAAATTGATGTAGATGTAATAGGAAAAGAAGCAAGAATTGTGTTTTTAGCAACACCAGCAGGAGTATCAGCCGAGTTAACTCCCAAACTATTAGCAGCAGGTTTAAAAGTGATTGACCTGTCTGGAGATTTTCGTATGGTAGATCCTTCTCTATATGAAATTTGGTATAAGAAACCAGCTGCAAAGGAAGAAATTCTCCAAAAAGCAGTGTACGGATTAAGTGAATGGAAAAGGTCTGAAGTTCAAAATGCTGATTTAATTGCAAATCCGGGATGTTTTGCAACAGCGGCATTGCTAGCAATAGCGCCTCTCACACGAAATGGGATGATTGAGGCAGACTCACTTATTATTGACGCAAAGTCAGGTGTAACAGGAGCAGGGAAAACACCGACAACGATGACTCATTTCCCAGAGCTATATGATAATTTTCACATTTATAAAGTAAATAAACATCAGCATGTTCCTGAAATTGAGCAAATGCTTGCTGAATGGAATGATGAGACGAAGCCGATTACATTTAGTACACACTTAATACCGATATCACGAGGAATTATGGTTACACTCTATGCGAAAGTAAAGCAGGGTGCTCAAATACAATCACTTCAGAAATTGTATGAAGAAACGTATCATCACTCGCCTTTCGTTCGAATTCGTTCTCAAGGAGAATTCCCAAGTCCAAAAGAAGTACGAGGCTCAAACTATTGTGATATTGGTTCAGATTACGATGAAAGAACAGGAAGAGTCACAGTTGTTTCAGTTATAGACAATATGATGAAGGGAGCAGCTGGGCAAGCGATTCAAAATGCAAACTTACTAGCGGGATTGGAAGAAACAGCAGGTTTACAACATATGCCGCTATATCCATAAGGGGGAAACTATGAGTAAAGCAGCTTGTATTACGAAACGAGAGAATGGATCAATTGTATCACCGAAAGGTTTTTCGGCAATTGGTATTGAAGCGGGGCTGAAAAAAGGAAAAAAGGATATGGGGTCAATTGTTTGTGAAGTACCAGCAATTTGTGCAGCGGTTTATACAACAAATCAAATACAAGCAGCGCCATTACAAGTAACGAAAGAAAGTATTTCAGCGGAAGGGAAATTACAAGCAATCGTTGTTAATAGCGGAAATGCAAATGCTTGTACAGGTATGAAAGGGTTACAAGATGCTTATGAAATGCGAGAGTTAGCAGCCAAGCAGTTTGGAGTAAGAGAAAATTATGTAGCAGTTGCTTCAACAGGTGTAATTGGAGTTCACTTACCGATGGAATCGATTCGAAATGGAATATCGGCTCTTGTACCAACAAAGGATGTAGGGATAGCGCATTCTTTTTGTGAAGCGATTTTAACGACAGATCTTGTTACAAAAGAATCTTGTTATCAAATCGTGATTGATGGAAAGGAAGTAAAGATTGCTGGGGTTGCTAAAGGATCTGGGATGATTCATCCGAATATGGCAACGATGCTTAGTTTTATTACAACTGACGCTAATATTGAACAAGAAGCATTACAAGTGGCATTATCGCAAGCTACGAATCATACATTTAATCAAATTACGGTGGACGGAGATACCTCTACGAATGACATGGTCATTGTTATGGCAAGTAGATTATCAGAAACAAAACTAATCAGTATGGAGCATAAAGAGTGGGAAACATTTGTAGTGGCTTTGCAAAAGGTATGTGAAGATTTAGCAAAACAAATTGCGAGAGATGGTGAGGGCGCTACAAAGTTAGTGGAAGTAAATGTGCACGGTACCGAAACTACGGAGGATGCTAACAAAATTGCGAAGCAAATTGTTGGTTCGAGTCTTGTTAAGACGGCGATATACGGTGAAGATCCAAATTGGGGTCGTATTATTAGTAGTATTGGTCAAAGTGGAGTAGCTATTAATCCGAACACGATTGATATTATTCTTCAATCTATCGTTGTGTTAAAAGATAGTGAGCCACAATTGTTCGCGGAAGAGGAAATGGAAAAAGAGTTAAAAAAAACTGAAATCATAATCGATGTTCATTTACATTTGGGAGAAGCGAAAGGGACAGCTTGGGGCTGCGACTTAAGTTATGAATATGTGAAAATAAATGCTTGTTATCGTACATAAGGAGAGAGAAGATGAGCAATTATATCGTAATTAAATGCGGTGGTAGCATGTTGGATCGATTAAATAGTGTGTTTTTTGAGTGTATAAAGAAATTGCAAAAGAGTTATAAGGTTGTTATTGTCCATGGCGGTGGCCCAGAAATTGATGCCAAGTTAGAAGAATCCCATATCCCGATAGAAAAGAAAGACGGATTACGAGTAACACCGAAAGAGGTTATGGATGTTGTTCAAATGGTGCTATGTGGAAGTACGAATAAAAAATTCGTAATGAATTTACAAGAGCATGATTTACTTGCAGTTGGACTTTCTGGGTGTGACGGTAAGTTACTTCAAGTTCAACCTTTCAATGAAGATATTGGATATGTGGGAGAAGTAAGTTATGTAGAAACATCTCTATTAAAAGGATTAATAGAGTTAAATTATATTCCTGTTATCGCTCCAATTGGGATAAGTGGTAAGGAAGCTTATAACATAAATGCAGATACTGCTGCAGCTGGAATTGCAGAAGCACTTGGGGCAAAAGAACTCATTTTTATAACGGATGTAGATGGGGTATTACACGAAGGAAGATTGATAAAGAAAACAGATGAATCTGAAATTCTTGCTCTTATAGAAAAGGGTGTTATTACAGGTGGAATGATTCCGAAAGTACAGGCAGCACTCACATCATTAAAAATGGGAGTGCAAAAGGCCAGTATCGTAAATGGTACAAAGGATTTTACTGAGGTCACAGGAGAGTGTATTGGAACTACAGTAACAAAAGGAGTGAGTATTGTATGACGAGCCATCTTTTTCCGACATACGGAAGACGAGAACTTGAGATTGTAAAAGGAAGCGGAACGAACGTTATCGATAAAAATGGCAAACAATATTTAGATTTTACTTCTGGTATTGCAGTATGTAATTTAGGCCATTGTCATCCGGTCCTCGTAAAGGCTATAGAAAAACAACTGGGGGATATGTGGCATATATCAAATCTTTTTACACATTCATTACAAGAAGATGTTGCGGCGCTATTAACGGAAGATAATGAATTAGATTATGTATTTTTTTGTAATAGCGGGGCTGAAGCGAATGAGGCGGCTTTAAAGCTTGCTCGTAAATATACTGGGAAGTCTCTTGTCTTAACATGTCAGCAATCTTTTCACGGTAGAACGTTTGGAACGATGAGTGCAACAGGACAAGATAAAGTGAAAGAAGGATTTGGGCCACTTCTTCCGTCTTTTTCACATATTCCTTTTAACGACATAAAAGCACTTAAGGAAGCGATGAATGAAGAAGTTGCGGCAGTAATGGTGGAAATTGTTCAAGGAGAGGGCGGGGTATTACCAGCTAATCTTTCCTTTTTGAAAGAAATTGAAAAACTATGTAATGAGTATAATGCGCTCTGCATCGTTGATGAAGTACAAACTGGAATAGGAAGAACAGGAACGTTATTTGCCTATGAGCAAATGGGGATACGACCTGATATAGTGACAGTCGCAAAAGCACTTGGAAATGGTATTCCAGTCGGAGCGATGCTTGGAGTGAAGAAGCTTGCATCTTCTTTTACAGCTGGATCACATGGTTCAACGTTTGGTGGGAATTACATTGCGATGACCGCAGCAAAAGAAGTATTGCAAATGATTAAGCAATTTTCATTTTTACAAGAAGTAAAAGAAAAGGGTGCGTATGTATTAAAAAAATTAGAAGAAGAATTGCAACATGTCGAATCGATCCAAGATATTCGCGGGAAGGGGCTTATGATCGGAATTTCATGTGAGCATGAAGTCTCATCTTTTATAGAGCAACTAGAAAAAGAAGGTCTTCTTGTATTGCAAGCAGGTCCAAATGTAATAAGGTTATTACCACCGCTTATTGTAACGAATGAAGAACTAGAGCACGCAGTATATATGATAAAAAAAGTAGTTTGTACAAAAAATGTATCGATTAAATAAGGGGGAAGTTCTATGTCAACTATACAAGTACCAAAGTTAAATACGAAAGACCTTTTAACATTAGAAGAACTAACACAAGAAGAGATTATTTCATTAATCGAATTCGCTATATATTTAAAAAATAATAAGAATGAACCGCTATTAAAAGGGAAAATATTAGGGCTCATTTTTGATAAGCATTCAACTCGTACGCGTGTTTCTTTTGAAGCAGGAATGGTTCAACTAGGTGGACATGGAATGTTTTTAAGTGGAAAAGAAATGCAAATCGGAAGAGGAGAAAGTGTTACAGATACGGCAAAGGTATTATCTCATTATATTGATGGAATTATGATACGTACCTTCTCACATGCTGATGTAGAGGAGCTTGCAAAAGAGTCAAGTATTCCTGTTATAAACGGATTAACAGACGATCATCACCCGTGTCAGGCGTTGGCGGATTTAATGACAATATATGAAGAAGCTCATACATTTAAAGGAATTAAATTGGCTTACGTAGGGGATGGAAATAATGTATGCCATTCTTTACTATTAGCGAGTGCAAAGGTTGGAATGAATATGACTATTGCAACTCCGATAGGATATGAACCCAATAAGGAAATTATAAAGAAGGCGTTAGAGATTGCAGATGAAACAGGAGCTTCAATTGAAATCTTGAATCATCCTGAATTAGCAGTGAAAGATGCTGATTTTATTTACACAGATGTTTGGATGAGTATGGGGCAAGAAGGGGAAGAAGAAAAATATACATTGTTCCAACCATTCCAAGTAAACGCGAAACTTGTTCAACATGCGAAGAAGACGTACCGTTTCTTGCACTGTTTACCGGCGCATCGTGAAGAAGAGGTGACGGGAGAAGTTATAGACGGGTCTCATTCTGTTGTTTTTGAGCAAGCTGGTAATCGATTACACGTGCAAAAGGCGTTATTAGTAAGCTTATTTCAAAATAGCGAAAAACCTTCCTAATGGGGGAGGCTTTTTTGCGTCGAAATGTCTGATGTATATTTGGTTAAACTTCTTTACATCCATTATAATAAGAGAAAGAAATTTGTTTTTCTTATAATGTAAGGGCATACTAGGGTAGTAAAATACAATTAAAGAGATGATTATTGTGCAAACAACTAAAAAAACATATTCATTTTTTCAGCGGATGTGGAGAATATTAAAGTTTCAATATTATAAGTTGCTTCGTTCGCCAGAAGGGGCAAAGAAAGTATCGTTAGGTTTTGCTATTGGATTTGGTTTAGAAATGTTAGTAATTTATACAGCATCGCTCGTATATTTAATATTTTATCCAATTGTTCGATTAGCAAAGGGATCTTTTCCTGCCGCAGTCATTGGTAATATTATTGGGAAGATATCATTTCTCCCAGTATTTTTATTTCCGTTTGCTTATGCGTTAGGGAAAATGATTTATCCATTTGATGTACAGAAAATACATCATAAACCATTTACGATATCAGATTTGTTTTCGAGCCATATTTTTACGATGTTAAAGAGCTTATTACAGAGTGAAGTGTATGTATTAATTGGTATGACGATAATAGGAATTGTGTTTGGGGTAATTTCATATTTCGTTGTGCATTATTTATATGAAAAGAATCGTAAGTTACGTTTGAAGAAAAGAAAGAAACGAGTGAGAGAAACACTTGTGCAAATATAAAGAATGTCACATTCATTTTCTCCTTTGAATATGTTTAAGAAAAAGGGGGAGAGAATGGATGTATTATTATTACGTACCTCAAGTATATCCACATACAAATTATTATCCTGTAAATGATATGAGAAGGCAATTTAGAGTATATCCACAACCGCAAATGCAGCAACGACCACAACCACAGTTTACTCAAGAACGAAAACCGTATTTAACTACATGGCCATATTCAAATGTCTACTACGGTAATTATTACGAATCATAAAGCTGCTTCTATTTAGAAGCAGCTTTATACGTTTGTTTTCAAAATTAAATTTTGAATGGTTTGAAGAGAGTGAATGAGCTTTTCGCGCTCTTCCTCAGATAATGTTTGAAAATTTTCTTTTAGTTTGTCTAAAATGAATTGCTGATACTGACTTACTAGCAACTTCCCTTCGGCTGTAAGAGAAATTAAAATGACCCGTCGATCTTTTTCGCTATAATGACGCTCTATTAGTTCTTCCTGAATGAGTTTGTTTAATAAAGGTGTCATGTTAGGCCGTGAAATCGCTAGCCGCTTTCCGATTTCTGAAACTGCTAATGTACCATTTTCGTGTAAAAGCAGTAACACCTGTGTATGTGATGGCGGCATATGTCTTTGAGAAGAAAACTCTCCAGGAAGCATAAATTTGCGATAAAAAAGAGGCACTAGCGAAAGAAGATGATCAACAATACGTTCCCACTCGCGTGATTCCATATAAAGGCCCCCTTCCATTATCATTGTAACAAAAAAGATATCGTATACAAATAGAATTGTTTCACGCTGGCCTTAATATTTAAAGGATAATACTTGTTTCGTAAATGCATTGGCGATAATCTCATAGCCTTTATCATTTGGATGCACTTGATCAAATAGTAAATCTTTTTTATCATTCGATATTAATGTTCGAATTGGTAAAACGATTGACGGTTGATTCGCTTTTGAAATAGAATAAACGGAATCGTTCCAGCCATCTAAAAACATATCTGCATAACTCGCGATAGAGTCATCGAGTTGTAAAGGGTTATAGAGCTCAGATAGAATGAGTAAAGCGTTCGGATTTTGAGACCGAACTGTCTTTACGATATTTTTTACGTCTGTTTCAAAACGTGCCTTTTCTCTGTTTAACATTTTAAGTCCATCTATAACACCCACATCACGATTTAAACGGAATAAATTATTTCCTCCAATATTAATCGTAATTATATTTGCTTCTCTAATTTTTTGTTGTACTTCCTCTGACTGAACTTTTTGAACGAGACGATCCGTTGTTAATCCATTTACACCGAGGTTTTCTACTCTAATTGGTTTATGAATTTGTCCTTCTAGTTCCCTAGAAGCTAATTCCGCAAATCCCCCTTGCGTAGAGCCATATCCTTTTGCGAGTGAGTCACCTAGTACAAGGTGATAAAAAGAATCATTCGTTTGTTTATCAATCCATCTTGGAGTAGCGGTTTTTGCCGTTTTTTCTTCATTTTCTTTTTGTTTTGTCTCATCGTTCTTTTCAAAATAAGAATAAGAAATGATTAGAAGGAGGAGACAAACAATCGTTAAGATGACTTTTTTCATACATTCATCCTCCTTGTAATTGGTAATTGTATCATATTCAGCAGTATAAGCAATGGAAGGGCATATTATATGTTTATGAAAAGTTTATAATAACTTTACAGAAAATTTGTAGAAGTATGTCAAAAAATATTGACGATATGAAAGTATGTTCGATATGATAATGTCAGATAAGTGAATGTCAACACTCTAATATGAAGAAAACAGAGAATATGTAATTAGAGCTTGATAGAAACTCATTTTATTATTTTTTTAGGGACAATTGTATAAGGGGGATTTTTTTCGTGAAAAAATCAAAGAAAGTGTTAGCGGGAGCAACTCTTGCATTAGGTGTTATAGCTCCGCAAGTATTGCCAATGACAGCGCATGCAGAAGAACAAGCTGGGGAGAGTACAGTTAACTTACGAATTTTAGAAACATCAGACATTCACGTTAACTTAATGAACTACGATTATTATCAGACGAAAACAGATAATAAAGTCGGTCTCGTTCAAACTGCAACTCTTGTTAACAAAGCACGTGAAGAAGCAAAGAACTCCGTGTTATTTGATGATGGGGATGCATTACAAGGAACGCCTCTTGGGGATTATGTGGCGAATAAAATAAATGATCCGAAAAATAAAGTGGATCCTAGTTATGTACACCCTTTATATCGTTTAATGAACTTAATGAAGTATGACGTCATCTCTCTTGGGAATCATGAGTTTAACTATGGCTTAGATTATTTAAACAAAGTGATTAGTAAAACAAAGTTCCCGGTTATTAATTCGAATGTCTACATAGATGATAATGGTAAGAACGACAAGCATTACTTTAAACCATATCATATTTTTGAAAAAGAAGTAGAGGATGAATCTGGTCAAAAACAAAAGGTGAAAATTGGTGTAATGGGATTTGTTCCACCTCAAGTTATGAACTGGGATAAAGCGAATTTAGAAGGAAAAGTAATAGCGAAAGATATTGTGCAAACAGCGCAAAAATTAGTTCCAGAGATGAAGGCACAAGGTGCGGACGTTATCGTTGCATTGGCTCATTCAGGCGTTGATAAGAACGAATACAACGAAGGAATGGAAAATGCATCATATCATTTAGCAACAAAAGTTCCTGGTGTAGATGCAGTATTAATGGGACATTCACATACTGAAGTGAAGGATGTATTTAATGGTGTTCCAGTTGTAATGCCTGGTGTTTTTGGCAGTAACTTAGGTATTATTGATATGCAATTGAAAAAGGTAAACGGAAAATGGGAAGTACAAAAAGATCAATCTAAGCC